>NZ_JBEXNL010000002.1:0-417653 GCF_040611135.1 Tsukamurella sp. NPDC003166 | reverse complement strand
ACGAACAGGCGTTTGACCCATGCCACACCGTTGGCGGTGGCCCTGCCGATGAGATTGCGGGCGATCTCCGCCGGCATGCTGCCGCCACCGTCGAGATGCACGGTGCCCGGCCGGTCGCCGAGGAGCACCTCCGCGGGAACGGTGACGTTCACGGTAACCGGCTGTCCGGCGGCGGCATCGCGGCCGGTCAACCGGGCGAACGCGGTGTCGGCCATGAGCTGCGGCCGGGTCCGCAACTCCTCATCGTGCCCGACCTGGGTGTCGGCGTGCTTACGGAGCGCGGCGTACGCGCCGACCCCTTGCGCCATCGGCAGCAGCAGCGACAACCGGGCCATCCCCTCCGGCAGGGGCCGCAAGGTGACGGTGCGGTCCTTCTCCGCCGCCGCGATCCGATCCACCGTCGCCTGCGCATCCAATCGGTAGGCGACCTGCTGCACCTTCCCCGCCAACTGCTTGAGCCCCAACCCCGCCAACACCGCCGGATCCGCACAGAGCTCCTCGTCGGCGCGTTGCCGGTCCGCGATGTCCAAGTGACTCAGGCCCGCGAGCAGAGTCGGGATCGCCTCCGGGGACAGGTCACCGTCGTAGAGCCGGGCCCGGGTGTGCGGCATGTACCGCTCCAACTCCACCGCCCGGCCCAGGAACCGGGCGGCGGTGTTCGGCGAGATGTGCAACGCGAGCGCGACCTCGGCGGCGACGCCCTGCTGCCACCGATCCTGCGGCACCCCCGCCGCCACCCGCTCACACACGCGTTGCCGCAGCAGATCCGCCGCCAGCGCGTACTGCTCCACCGCCAACCGGCACCGCCGGACTTCACTCGAACGCAACCGGTCCACAACGTCTACACCCGACGCCGCTTCGGGAGGCGGATCTTCTTCTACGACAGTGTTTTCATCCATACCAGGACGCTACCCGGACCCACCGACAAGTTTTCGAGGCAGCATATTCACATCGAACAACGAGACTGCCGGAGACGATGTCAGGCGCGCTGTGCCCGACGCAGTCGTCAGCTCGGCCAGCTGACGGCCCGGGCTTCGAGGATTCCGTACGGACGTCCTGGTACCTGTTTGCCCCAACACGTGAGTTGCTCGTCCGCTCCAGTGAGCGCGCAGCCGAAGAACTGTCCGACGGCCACCTTCGACGCCGCACTGACACCTACGACCTTTACTGTATCGAAGGTGCTCTGTGTGTTCCCGACGCCGAGTTGCCCCATCGCGTTAGCCCCTCGACACACGACCGATCCACTCGCGAGACCGCACACCAGCGGACTCGTCACCATCGGGTTCGTCATGACGTCACCGACGTTCGCCGCCGCGATGCCGAGATCCCGGACATTCCGTACACATTCTCCGCCGCCTTGTTCGATCCGGGATTCGCCAGCCGCAGCCAGTTCGCCGAGCCCCAACACGCAGGCTGTCGATCAGCGAGAGCGCAGGTCAGTTGATGACTGGTGACGATCGCGGTCACAGACGTTCCGAGGTTCTGCAGCTTGACCGGGGACTCGTTGGGAATCGAGTTCGTATTTCCCGTACCCGCCTCGCCCCCGCGGTTGTCTCCCCAACACCAGGCGGCCTTATCAGCAACTGCACACGATGTCCCCTCGGACGTCGTCACACTCGTGGCACCGGTGATTGTGCCCACCTTCTCCGGGCGGGTCACCTTTCCGCGCCCACTGTCGGATGTCCCCAACTTGCCCCAGCAGTAGACGCTCCCTGCACTGACAGCACACGCCGTGTGGTCCCCGACAGCGACATCCGTGACGTCGGATATCCCCTGAACACGTTGCGGCGTCGTCGACGAAAGCTGCGCACCGTCGATTCCTAGTTGACCGTTCGTGTTGTCACCCCAGCACCACAGGTCTCCACTCGCGACCGCGCAGGTGTTGACCCCGTCCGTCGCCACGTCGGTGACTCCGGACAGCCCCGGCACTAACTTAAGGCTCTCCCCACTCGTACCGGTCGTGCAGGCCAGAACTCCTTGTCGCGCCGCGCAATAGCCGAAATCGCTTGCCGCGAGCACTCCGGCTGAGGCGGAGTCCGCCGAATTCGTGGGGCGCATCACGTAGAACGCGGCTGCACCGGCGATCAGAACCACCACCGTGATGACCGCAGCGACGACGACCACAGTTCGATAGCGCCTTCTGCCGCGCTTCTCCGGACTCGGCGACGGTGCCGGCGGGGCAAGGTGGGCCTGCGCGAGATCGGGCCCTAAGGCTGGGACCGACGGCGTCGTGGTAGCTCCCCGAACGAGCGTGGGCGCGGAGGACGCGGCTCCGGCCTCGCCTTCCGCGAGCGCGGTCCTCAGCTCCGCGGCGAACGCCTCGCTCGACGCGAACCGATCCGCCGGCGACTTGGCCATCGCACGGGCAATGGCCGCATCCACCCGCGGGCTCAGCTCAGGGCGCGACACACGCACGCTCGGCACCGGCGCGGTCACCTGCGCCACGATCACGGCACCGGCATTCGTATTCGCGAACGGCACGGCCCCTGTCAGCAGGTGGAACGCAGTCGCCGCCAGAGAGTACTGATCCGACCGCGCATCCACCGGCAATCCCTGCAACTGCTCCGGCGAGGCGTAGCTGATCGTCCCCAGCGTCATCCCGGTGCCCGTCAGGTCCGAATTCTCCGCGCCCAGCCGCGCAATCCCGAAGTCCGTCAGCAACACCCGACCGGTCGAGCTCACCATGATGTTCGCGGGCTTCACGTCGCGATGGATCAAGCCCCGCGCACCGGCGAAATCCAACGCCGCCGCCACGTCGCCCACCACCCGCGCCACCTCGTCGACCGGAATCGGCGCGCGCCGCACCACCTCGCCGAGGTCCACGCCGTCGACGAGGTCCAGCGCGATCCACAGCCGACCGTCCGCTTCACCCCGGTCGTGTACGGCCACGATGTTCTGATGACTGAGCGACGCGGCGAGATCGGCCTCTCGCTCGAACCGGGCCCGGAACTGGGCATCGTCGGCAAGATTCGCGGCAAGTACCTTGAGCGCCTCGCGTCGCGGCAGTCGCGGATGCCGGGCCACGTAGACCTCGCCCATGCCACCCGCGCCGAGCCGACGCTCGATCACATATCCGGCGAATACTTCCCCTGGCTGCAGCATCGACACCCTCCCCGGACGAACGATAGCAGCGAGGTGTCCGCCCCCCATGAGCTGCGCGGCCACGGCGGCCCCCAGATACCCGTGGGCGGGCCCGCCGTGGCCGGCAGTGGATCACTTCCCGACGGCGCTGAGATCCTGCTGGTCGATCGTCGCGAAGGGCACGTGCGTGGACGCGTCGAGGATCTCCGCGATGTGCTCGCCCACCAGGTCGGCGGTCAGCTCCGTGTTCGCGTAGCCGCCGTTGAGTCCCAGCACGAAGCGCTTCACCGCGCCGCCCTGGGTCTCGAGTACCTCGCCGTTGATGGCACAGCCCGCGGAGGCGAGGTATGCGACGACCGGGCTGACCAGCGACGCCGGCAGGTTGTCGCGCATGAACTGCTTGAAGTCCTCGGGCAGGTCGGCCTCATCCGACATGCGCGACGCGGCGGTCGGTGCGATGGCGTTGATCTTGATCCCCAGCGGGGCGCCCTCGAAGGCCAGCGTGCGGGTGAACGCGAGGATGGCCCCCTTCGCCGAGACGTACGGGGTCTGCTCGGGGAAGCCGACGAGGGTCGGCGAGGTCGTGTTCACCACGCGGCCCTCGCCGCTGGCGATCAGGTGCGGCCACGCCGCGGCGGTGACTCCCGCGGTGCCGTAGAAGTGCACCTCCATGTGCTTGCGGATGGACGCCATAATGTCGCCCTCAAACGCGTGGGCCTGGTTGATGCCCGCGTTGTTGACGACGACGTCGAGCTTGCCGAACGCGTCGATCGCCGACGCGACGATGCCCTCCGGATTCTCGGACACGGAGTCGAAGTTCGCGACTGCCCTGCCACCGGCGGCGATGATCTCCGCCACCACTTCCTCCGCGGGAGCGGTGCTGGCGCCGGTTCCGGTCGCCGAGCCGCCGAGGTCGTTGACGACCACCGACGCGCCGAGCGAGGCGAGCAGCTTCGCGTGCGACGCGCCCAGCCCACGGCCCGCCCCGGTGACGATCGCGACCTTGCCCTCGAATGACACCATGTCCACTCCTTCATGCGAACGCGTCCACCGAAGGTGGAAGCAGCCTAGAATACTTTCTATATTCGTCACGAGCCTACGCGTCGAGTGCGCGCCTCGGACGGAAACGAGTCCACCCCGGCCGGTCCCGCTCCACGACCCGCGAACGCGCATAGACACCGCTCCATTATCGCCAACCGACGGAACTGATATCAATGTTGATAAACAATCGTCATACAGGACTGAATGGTATTTTTCGTCTGGGTTCGGCTGGGTTGCCGACGTTCGACCTGGAAGATTGCGTTAATCTCGGCCATCGTGGCCGGTCGATCGGCGACCAGCGACACGTGATAGTGAATCAGCGACTGCCGTGGCGGGCCCTGCGGGACCCGGCCGCGGCGGTCGAGTCGGACCAGGCGCATGGCGCCGCGGCGATGGGGTCAACCAGATGACTGGCAAGGCAGAACCTCGACGACGGAGCTGGAGTCTCAGCGGCTGGCCGATCGCGTGGCGCGTCGCCGCGGTCCTCGCGGTGCCCCTCCTACTCGCGACCATCCTGGGTGGATCGCGGATCTGGAGCGCGGTCGACGAGTCCGGCGCTGCCCGCGCGGAGGTGACCCGGGCGTCTGGGCTGCCCGACATCCTCGAGGCGTACGGCGCCACGGCGGTGCTCGGTGCCGCCCAGATCCCGCGCGCCGTGACACCCGACATCCTCGCGCGCACGGACCGCGCCGTCACGACCGTCCAGGGGCTGGTCGACGGCGGTTCGCTCCCGGAGGACGTGCAGCGTTCGGCGTCGGAGGTGCTCACCACGGTCAAGGAGATCCGGTCGGGCGGCACGTCGCCCACCCAATCGCCGCAGCACGTGGTGACCCTCCTGCATCAGCTGGAGGAGGCCGTCGTCGGCGTTCTCGGCGCGGCGATCGGACCGATCGACGACGCGGCGGTGCGGACCGAGAACGACCGCCTCGCGGCCATCCTCGCCGCCCGCACCCTCCTGCTCGACGAGTCCGTCTCGTTCCTCCAGACCCAGGCGTCCCCCACCTACCCGCGCACCGAGTACCTCGGATACCAGGGGGCGGAGCGCTCGGCCCTACAGCGGCTCGCGGGCCGCTACCCGGCGAACGACGCGCGCATCGCCGAGCTGAACTCCCTTGAGCAGCAGCGCGCGCAGTGGAACCCGGCCACCACCAAAGCCACCACCGTGCGAGAGCAGGGCGTTCGCTCCTCCGAACTGTTCCAGACTCTGTCGACCGACGCCGCGAACGCCATCCGGACCGCCGTCGACGAACGGGCATCCGCGGCCCGCACCAGCGCGATCCGCGACACCGCGATCGTGCTGCTGGCCCTCGCGCTGGCCCTCGCGGTCGCGGTCGTCGTGGCGCGCTCGATCACGCGGCCGCTGCGCACCCTCGAGGATGCGGCCCGCCGCATCGCTCACGAGGACCTGCCGGCCGAGATCGACCGGATCAAGCACGGGGAGGCCGTCGACGGTGCCCTGGCCGGCGTGCCGATCGACACGCAGGACGAGATCGGCGAGGTCGCGCGCGCCGTAGACGCCCTGCACGGCGAGGCGGTCCGGCTCGCGGGCGAGCAGGTCGCGCTGCGGACGCAGGTCGATGACATGCTGGAGACGCTCGCGCGGCGCAGCCGCGGGTTGGTGGACCGGCAGCTCGAGGTGATCGAGTCGATGGAGTACGACGAGAAGGACCCCCGGGTCCTGGACCGCCTGTTCGCCCTCGACCACCTCGCCGCCCGCATGCGCCGGTCCAGCGACAATCTCCTCATCATCGCCGACAAGCGCACCCGCGGCGGTGCCGCGCCCGCCGTGCCGATCTGCGAGGTCCTGCACGCCGCCACGTCCGAGGTCGAGGAGTACCGCCGCGTGCGGCTCGCGATCAGTCCGCCGGGCTCGCTCGCCGAGCCGGCCGCGACCGACGTCGCCCACCTCGTCGCCGAGCTGCTCGACAACGCACTTCGCGCCTCGCCCCCGGACTCGGACGTCCAGTTCGTCGTCGCCGAGGCGGAGGACCGCGGCATGCTCGTCGAGATCGTGGACCGCGGCATCGGCATCCCGCGGGAGCGGCTCGCCGCTATCAACGAGGGCCTCGAGCAGGGGCGCGAGCTCACGCCGGAGGCGACCCGCCAGATGGGACTGCTGGTGGTCTCGCGGCTCGCGAAGCGCCACGGCGTCCGCGTCCGGCTGCACCCCACGATCGACGCCGCCCGCAATCCCGGGATCACGGCCACCGTGCACATCCCGGCGCACTTGATCGTGCCCGCATCGTTCGACCCGCAGAAGCCCTCGGACGCCGACGACGCGAAGTTCGCGAGCAGCGATGACGCGCCCCTTCCGGTCCGGGTGCCGCAGGGCGAGCTCGCCGCCCAGGAGGAGCCGGTCACGGAGCCGGCGGCGAAGCCGGTCACGGAACCGGCTGTCACCAAGGCGATCCGAACGCCGTACGTCACGCCCGGTCCCAACGGCTCGTCGTTCGTCACGCTCGACTTCGAAACGCGGCCCGTCCGCACCGCGGGTCCCGGGTTGCCGCAGCGCACGCCCGGCGGCTCGCTCCCGGCCGCGCAGCCGCAACCCGAACGGGCCCGGCCCGCGCAGGCCCAGCCCGTGGAGCCGCAGGCCCTGCATCCCGCGCACGCCGCGGCTCCGGTTCCGGCTCCGCCCCAGGAACCGGCGCCGGAGCCGGCGGCCGTCGGCACTCCGATCTTCGACGGCATGGTGTCGGCGTGGCTGACGGATCCGAACGAGGCGGTGTGGGGCCCGCCCCCGGCATTCGATTCGATAGCCGACATGGGCTGGACCGCCGCACGCGACGCATCGCAGTCGGCGGCGGATCGCACCGCGAACGGCCTTCCGCATCGCCGTCCCGGGCACCGGTTGGTCCCGGGCGCGGTCACGACCGCGGCCGCCCGGACTGGCACTCGCGACCCCGAGTCGATCCGCGCCTCGCTCAACCTGCACCAGCAGGGCGTGCGCCGGGGCCGGGCGCACGCCGGCAACGACGGGACGCAGCGATGACGGCCGCGACGCCGCCCGGCGAGCGCCGCCTCGACTGGCTGGTGTCCAAGTTCGCCGACGAGGTCTCCGGGGTGGCGCACGCGGTCCTGGTCTCGGCCGACGGCCTGTTGATGGCGGCCAGCCGGCAGCTGCCGCTGGACCGCGCCGAGCAGCTGTCCGCCGTTTCCTCGGGCCTGGCGAGTCTCTCGGTCGGGGTGTCGACGCTGTTCGACGGTGGCGTCGTCCACCAGTCGGTCGTCGAGATGGAGAAGGGCTTCCTGCTACTGATGGCGGTCGGCCAGGGCTCCTACCTGTCGGTGCTGACTACCGCGACCTGCGACATCGGCCAGGTGGGCTACGAGATGGCGCTGCTCGTCGATCGAGTCGGCGAGGTCGTCGCGGCCACGCCGCGGTCGGCGACCGGGCGCTGACGCCGTCATGACCGATCCAGACCGACGGATCCCGCGCCTGGTCCGGCCCTACGCCCTGACCACCGGCCGCACTCAGCCGAATCTGAGGTTCGGGTGGGAGGCGACCGTCAAGCGCCTGCCGCGGGCCGACGACCTGCCCCGACCGACGAGCGCGGTCGGCAACGTGATCGTGGAGATGACCCGTGAGCTGATCTCCATCGCGGAGATCTCCGCCCGAGTGGGCACTCCGCTCGGCGTGATCCACGTCCTGGTCGCGGATCTCGTCGCGACCGGCCACGTCCGTGTGATGGCAACCCTCGAGGCGGATTCCAGCGACGCAGTCCGCCGCGACCTGATCGAAAGGGTCCTCAGTGGACTACAGCGAGCCTGATTCGACTGCTGTCACCTCGGCGAAGATCGTCATCGCCGGCGGGTTCGGTGTCGGCAAGACCACGCTGGTCGGATCGGTCTCCGACATCGAGCCGCTACGCACGGAGGCGTTGGTCACCGACGAGAGCTCGTTGGTCGACGACCTGAGCGCCCTCCCGCGCAAGGACACCACCACGGTGGCCATGGATTTCGGCCGGATCAACCTGGCCGAGGACCTGGTGCTGTACGTGTTCGGCACGCCGGGCCAGAACCGGTTCTGGTTCATGTGGGACGACCTGGTGCGCGGCGCGATCGGCGCGATCATCCTGATCGACACCCGCCGGCTCGACGACAGCTTCGCGGCCGTGGACTACTTCGAGTCGAAGGGGCTGCCGTTCGTGGTCGCGATCAACGAGTTCGACGGTGCCGCCCGCTACCCGGTGACCGACATCCGGCAGGCGATGGCGCTGCCCCCGGAGGTGCCGATCATCGCGATCGACGCCCGGGACCGCGACTCGGCAAGGGGGGCGCTGATCACGCTCTCGCAGTACGCGCTCGCCTCGCTGCCCCCGCTCCAGCCCGCCACGGGCTGACACCCGCCATGCCCCTGGGACTGCGATCAGCACACCATCAGCTGCGCGGCGACAGTGGCGCCGAGGTTCCAGCACGCCTCCAGGTCGGCCTTCGTGGGCTTGCCCGAGACGACGACGTGAGGCGTGACCCGCTCCCAGCCGAGCCCGGCCGTGATCGAGTCCACCGCCCGCTCGGCCCCCTCGGTGCCCTCGTTGCCGTGGACGTAGAAGCCCCACGGCCTCCCCCGCGTCGAGTCCAGGCAGGGGTAGTACACGGTGTCGAGCCCGTGCTTGAGGGCACCGCTGATATAGCCGAGGTTCGCCGGAGTCCCCAGCACGTAGCCGTCGGCCGCCAGCACGTCGGCCGGTGACAGAGTGAGCGCCGCCCGGCGCACGACCTCCACGCCCTCGATCTCAGGATCGGTGGCCCCGGCGATCACCGCCTCGAACATCTCCTGGCAGTGCGGAGACGGGGTGTGGTGAATCACCAGGAGCACGGCCATCAGCGGGACTTCTTCTCCAGCGCGACGGCTTTGGTCATCCAGTTCCGCGCCCGAGAGCGGTCGCCGGCGTAGTCGTAGGCGCGGGCGAGCCGGTAGGTGGTCACCCAGGAATCGGGATCGGCCTCGTACTCCGCTTTGACCTCGGCGAACAGCGCGTCCGCGGCGTCCCGTTGGACGCGCCCGGACGGCATCGTCGGCAGGTCCGAGACGTCCAGGTCGCGCCCCAAAGCCTTCGCAGACGCGGCCAGCCTCTGGTGCGCGTAGCCGTTGCGCAGCACCGACCACAGGATCCACAGCCCCATCACGCCGACGAGGACCATGCCCACCGCGAGGCCGATGTTCGCCGCCCCACCACGGCCGGCGATCATCGACGCCCACACGCCGATCAGGCCGATGTACAGGAGCATCGCGACGGCGAGGAACCCGATGACCAGGAGCTGCCCCAGGTTGCCGCGTTCGCGCTGCGTCATGCCACTCACAGATCCATGAACGGCTCGATGCCCACCGTCAGGCCGGGCCGCGACGAGATGCCGCGCACCCCCAGCAGCACACCGGGGACGAACGAGCTGCGGTCGAGCGAGTCGTGCCGGATGGTCAGCGTCTCGCCCTGGGTGCCCAGCAGGACCTCCTGGTGGGCGACGAGGCCGGCGACGCGGACGGAGTGCACCCGGACACCGTCGACCCGGGCGCCGCGCGCGCGGTCGAACTCGGCGGAGGTGGCGTCGGGCATGGGGCCGCGACCGGCCTCCTCGCGGGCCTCCGCGATCAGCTCAGCGGTGCGGCTGGCGGTGCCGGACGGCGCATCGGCCTTGTGCGGGTGGTGCAGCTCGATGATCTCGACGGAGTCGAAGTACTTGGCGGCCTGCGCGGCGAAGCGCATGCACAGGACGGCGCCGATGGCGAAGTTCGGCGCGATCAGCACGCCGACCTCGGGCTTCTCGGCGAGCCACTCGCGCACGGTGTCGAGACGGTCGTCCGTGAAACCGGTGGTGCCGACCACGGCGTGGATCCCGTTGTCGATGAGGAACTTCAAGTTGTCCATCACCGCGTCGGGGTGGGTGAAATCGATCACGACCTGCGTGTTCGAGTCGAGGAGGCCGGTGAGCATGTCACCCGCGTCCACCGCCGCACTCAGCGACAGATCGTCGGCCGCCTCCACTGCGTCGACCATCGCGCGGCCGACCTTGCCACCGGACCCCAACACACCCACGTTCAGCATGCGCCCGACGATACCCTGGCCGAGTGACCGCCCGACCAGACGTTCCCGACGCGTGGCTCGACCGCCTCGCCGGCATCCTCGAGGCCTTCCCCGAGTGCGTCGCCGACCGTGCCTGGGTGGGCACGCGCTGGCGCGTCCGCGGTTCGACGGTGGCCCACGTCTTCGGCGGGGAGGACCAGCGGTTCCGGCTGATCTTCCGCGCGGAACCGGGCGAGGTCCCGGCGTTCGAGAATCTCGGGGATCCGTACTTCCGGGTGAACTGGGGCGAGAGCACCGTCGGGATCCTCGTCGACGAGGCCACCGACTGGGACGAGGTCGCCGAGCTCCTCACCGACTCCTACTGCGTGCAGGCGCCCGCGGCCCTCGCGGAACTCGTCGAGCGCCCGCCGGTGGCCGGGCCCTAGGGTTGCCCGCATGGACGTGACCATCCGCACGTGGAACGAGGGCGCCAGCGGTGCGCCGTGCTTCGATCGCTCCGACCACGCGGAGGTCGTCACCGCGGAGAACGCGCTGGCGCGAACGTCCGGCCTGACCTGGGTGGACGTGCTGGACCCGACGGAGGCGCAGTTCGCGCCGCTGGCCTCGGCGCTGCACCTGGACAAGCTGGCGGTGGAGGACGCGCTCACCGTGCACGAGCGCCCGAAGTCGCTGCGCTACGGCGAGATCCTGTTCGTGACCGCCTACACGGTCACGGAGGACGGCTCGACGAGCCGCATCTCGATGTTCCTGTTCGCGCACGGCGTGCTCACCGTCCGACTGGGGCTCGGCTTCGACGTCGAGGGCGTCGCCGACGCCATCGCGGAGAACGCCGACCTGCTGCGCTTCGGCCCGCACGCCCTCGAGCTCATGCTGCTCGACGCCGTGGTCGACGGGTACACCGCGCGCATCACGGCGGTCGACGAGAAGCTCGACGACGTGGAGTCGATCCTCTTCGACAACCGCTCCAGTGACCGCGTCTCGCAGATCGCCTTCGAGTTGCACAAGAACGTGGGTGAGCTGCGCCGGATCGTTCTCCCCATGCGGGACGTGGTGGGCTCGCTGCTGCGCCGCGTCTCCGCGGCGACGGAGAAGCACGACCTGCTCCCCTACGCCGAGGACGTCTACGACCACACGATGCGCGCCGCCGACTGGACCGAGGGCCTGCGCGACGCGGTGGAATCGGTCCGCTCGACCAATCTCGCGCTCGTCGACAACCAGCTCAACACGGTGATGAAGAAGCTCACCAGCTGGGCGGCGATCATCGCCGTGCCCACGGCGATCACCGGCTACTTCGGCCAGAACGTCCCGTACCCGGGGTTCGGCAAGGAGTGGGGCTACTGGCTGAGCCTGGTCATGATGCTGGCGATCGCAGGCGCCTTGTACACCGCGTTCAAGCGCCGTGGCTGGCTCTGAGCACTGCTCGCTCGCCGAGCGCGACGGCGGTGACGCGCCTACTCTCGGAGGATGACCGGATCGTCCGATTCGCACCCGCGATGGCACCCGCTCGCTCTGCTGATCTCACTCGCCGCGGTCGCGGTGGTCGCACTGCTGGGCGGCCTGGCGTCCGCGGACGCTGCCGGCGAGTACGCCCGACTGGCCCAGCCGCCGTGGGCCCCGCCCAGCAAGCTCTTCGGTCCCGCGTGGGGCCTGCTGTACCTGCTGATGGCGATCGCCGCGTGGCTGGTCTGGCGACGGACCCCGTCCTGGCGCAGCCGGGCGATCCGGCTCTACGCCGTGCAGTTGCTGGTGAATCTCGCGTGGACGCCGCTGTTCTTCGCGCTGGAGCTGCGCGCCGTCGCGCTCGGGGTGATCGTCCTGCTCGACCTGCTGGTGATCGCGACCATCGCCGCGTTCAGCGCGGTCACGCGCACCGCCGCGGCGCTACTGGTCCCCTACCTGGGCTGGATCCTGTTCGCCACGGCGCTCAACTACTCGATCGTCATGCTCAACTCCTGACCCGCCGCGGGGCCACCAGTTCGCGGTGCCCGCGATCCGCATGAAGGCCGGCAGCAGCACGAGCCGCACGAGCGTCGCGTCCAGCAGCACCGCGATCGCCAGCCCCACGCCGAGCATCCGCATGAACGAGACCTCCGACAGGCCGATCGCCGCGAACACCACGGCCATCAGCAGCGCCGCCGCGGTCACCACCCGGGCGGTGCTCGCGATGCCGCGGGCCACGGCCTCGTCGTTCGCCTCGCGGTCCCGGCCGGGCGCCGCCCGCCACTGTTCGCGGATCCGCGAGAGCAGGAAGACCTCGTAGTCCATCGACAGCCCGAAGGCGATGCAGAACATCAGCACCGGCATGTCCGCGACGAGGTGCCCGGTCACCGTCGTACCGAGCCCGCCCAGATGACCCTCCTGGAAGATCCACACCATCGCCCCGAAGGTCGCCGACAGCGACAACACGTTGAGTACCAACGCCTTCAACGGCAGCAGCACGCTCCCGGTGAGCAGGAACAGCAGGATGAGGGTGGTGACCGCGATCGCCCCCAGCACCCGCGGCGCCGCGCCGAGGATCGAGTCCACGGCGTCCCGGTCCGCCTGCGCCGCACCGGCGAACAGCGTCGCCCCCGGCGCGGGCACGGCGCGCAGCGCGTCGAGCTGCGCGCTCCCCTCCCCCGACCGCGGGTCGTGCTCCCCCGCCACCGTCAGCAGCGCCCGCCCGCCGGATCGGGAGGTCGGGTCACCGTCGGCGATGCGTTCGCCGCGCAGCCACGTCCCGTCCGGACCGACGACGGGGCCGGTGATCCGGGACAGTTCCCGGGCGTAGTCCTCGAGGCCCGACGGTGCGCCCTCCACCACCACGAGCACATCGGCGGTCGGGTTGGGGCGGAAAGCCGTTCGCAGGTCGTCACCCACCCGGTGCGACGATGCCGCGGTCGGCAACGCGCGGTCGTCCGGGTAGCCGAGCTTCGCGCCGAGGAAGGGCGCGCCGAGCGCGAGCAGCGCCACCATGACGGCGATCGCGAGCGGGACGGCGCGGCGCTGCACGGCGCGAACCATGCCGTACCAGCGGGATTCGTCGGCGCGCCGCGGTCCGCCACCCACCCGGAGGCGGTCGATCCGGTCCCCCAGCAGAGTCAGGATCGCCGGTGTCACCAGCACGGTGGCGCCGGCGGTGAACGCGACGACGACGATGCCGGCGTACGCGAAGGACCGCAGGAAGTACATGGGGAAGAGCACCATCGCGGCCAGGCTCAGCCCGACCGTCACGGCGGAGAAGACGACGGTGCGCCCCGCCGTCGCCATCGCGGCGACGACCGCCTCCTCGCGGCCCCGCTCGGGCACCTCCTCGCGGTAGCGGCTCACCACGAGCAGCGTGTAGTCGATGGCCAGCGCGAGGCTCATAGCGGTGATGAGGTTGAGCGCGAACACGGAGACGTCGGTGGCCTCGGCCACGAGCCGCAGGAGCCCGGAGGTGGCGATGATCGCCGCGATCCCGATCACCACCGGCACGGCCGCGGCGACGAGACCGCCGAAGGCCCAGACCAGGACGAGGAAGGTGAGCGGGAGCGCGATGAGCTCGGCGCGCACCAGATCCCGCCCCGACCGGTCGTTGATCTGCAGGTAGGTCATCGCCTCGCCGCCGGCGTCGACCCGCACCCCGTCGGGTGGGCGCGGCAGGGAGTCGACGATCGCCCGCGCATGGTTCGGCGCCTCACCGGTGCCGCCGGCGATGCTCGCCACGACCAGGCCGGTGCGCCGGTCGCCGGAGGTCACCGCGCCGCCGCGGCGGGGTCGGACCACGCGGAAACGGCGGACTGGACCGCGGGTGTCCGCCGTAGCCGTTCGGTCACGGCGCGCCCGTACTCGGCGGCCGCGGCATCGGAGGCCTCCGCGTCGCTGCGTACGGAGAGGACCAGTGCGGACCCGCCGCGGTGGAAGTCGTCCGACAGGATCTGCTGCGCGCGAGCGGATTCGGCGCGCGGGTCGGTGCTGCCACCGCTCTTGAGCGCCCCGCCGACGCCGGCCCCGAGAACGCCCAGGACGACGAGCAGCAGCACCGCCGCGCCGAGCACGGTGCGGGGCCGCGCGATGACCCACCGACTCAGGCGCGCGATCACAGCGCCGCGAGGAACGAGCGGACCTCGTCGAGGCACCCCGCCCGCCGCATCCGTTCGTCCTCGAAGAGCACGAGGAAGTCGGCCATCTCGAAGTCCGGATCGTACGAGGGCATCCCGCACACGACGCCGCCGTAGCGGACGGCGATCCGGATGGTGGGCGGCACGAGGTCCTCGTCGGCGCCCTCGGGCCGCGGCAGTGCGGCGAGCGGTACCCCGTCGACGGCGACCGGACGGATCGGAGTGGCGCGGACGTCGCCGTCGGCGAGTGCGTGGTTGTCGGCGAGGAAGCCGAGCGCAGCGCGGACGAGCGCGGCGCGGGGGTGCACCCCGTCCTCCATCCGGACGGACATGCAGCCCATGGCGAACCGGAACCCTGCGCGCTCGTAGAACGCCAGCAGTGCGATCCGCAGCAGCACGGAGACCACGCCGCCGCGGTGGTCCGCGGCGATGGTCGCCCGGCCCCACTCGGCCACGTCGTCGGCCATCGCCGCGAACGCCGGGCTCAGGTCGAACATGCTGGTGGTGAAGACCTCCCGCTCACCGCGCGGCGCCGGCAGGATGATCCGGTAGCAACCGACGATCTCGTCCGTTGCGTCGTGCCGTACGAGCAGATGTGCGCTGTAGTCGTCGAAGCGGTCCACGTCGATCAGCCGGCCGAGGCGCTCGCTGAACACCGCGCCGGGCAGCGGCGCGCCCAGCTCGGTGGAGAAGGCGTCGTACCGCAGGGCCTGCGCGCGTTCGACGTCGCGCGGATCCTGCGCCACGAACACGGTGAAGGGGGTCCGTTCGGTGGCGCGGAACAACACGGTGCCCGCGAGCGAGGTCTTCCGAGACGTCATGGCGCTTCTTCCTGATCCAGCACGCGGGCGATCTCGCCCGCGCGGACGGCGACAGTGGACAGCAGCGTGGTTCCCAGGCCGTGGCCCGGGAGGTCGGCGCCCTGCACGTAGAGCCCGGGGACCTCGCGGCCGTCGATCACCGCGCGGTGCGAGCGCGCCACGCGGACCTCGGCGCCGGGCGGTGCGATCCCGCCCAACCCGCTGAGGCCGCCTGGCTCGAACCCGGTGGCGCACACCACGGCGTCGAACACCGTGGTGCAGGTCTCCCCGGTGGTGAGGCGCCGCAGCGTGACCTCGACGCCTCCCGGGCCGGACCGGACGGCGCTCACCTCAGTGGTCCGGTGTACGCGCAGGCGCCGGGGCCCGGTGACCGCCTCGCGGTACCAGCGGTCGTACAGCTCGTGCGTCAGCGCGTGCTCGACGGCCGCGTAGTTGGTATTGCCGTGCCGGCGCAGCAGCTCGGTGCGGACCTCGGGCGCCGCGGCGTCGAACTCGTCGACCACGTCGGGATCGAAGACCTGGTTCACGAACGGGCTCTCGTCCACGGCGGCCAGCCCGAAGCCGTGGAAGGCGAGGTCGACCGCCGCGCCGGCGTCGTGCAGGTGGATCGCCACCTCGGCCGCGGACTGGCCGCCTCCGACCACGAGGATCCGCGCGGCGGGCAGCCCGCCGGGGAGTTCACGGGCGAGGTCGTCGAGCCGCGGCACCAGCTCGATGTTGTGCAGGATCCGGTCCGTGTCCGCCTGCGCCCGAGCCCATTCGGGCAACACCGGGCGCAAGCCGCGCGCGACGACCACTGACCGGGCACGCGTGGTGCGCTCCACGCCGTCGGGGCCGCGGTGCCGGACGGCGAACCGCGCACCGTCGGCGCTCTCGGACAGGTCGGTCACCTCCTGCCCGTAGGCCACCACGTCGGTGAACGACGATGCCGCCCAGGCGAGGTAGTCGGCGAACTCGGCCCGCTCGGGGGTCAGGACGGCGCGGTTGACGAAGTCCACGAGCCGGCCACGGGCGCCGAGGTAGGCGACGAAGGAGAACGGGCTCGTCTGGTTCCGCAGCGTCACGAGGTCCTTGAGGAACGCGATCTGCATCGAGGTGCCGGGCAGCAGCATGCCCGGGTGCCACGCGAACTCGGGCCGTCGCTCGAGGAACCGGACCGTGCGCCCGGGGACCGCGATCTCGCCGAGCGCTATCGCCAGGGCGAGGTTCGCCGGGCCGAACCCGACGCCGAGCACGTCGACGCGATCCCCATCGACATCCGCCCCTGGACTGGAACGCATCGTGATCTCTCATCGCCGGTGCGGACGCGTGAGTCGCCGACCGCCTGGACGGATAGTACTCCCGGAAAGATCACGTACACCGCTTTAAATAACCCCTGTTACAACAGGTGTTGCCGATTCACCCCGGCGGTTCCAGCGGCAGGCGCGGGTTGTGCAGGTGCGCCACGAGGCCGGTCCACCCGGTCTGGTGGGTCGCACCCAGGCCCTCGCCGGTGTCACCGTCGAAGTACTCGTAGAAGGTCGGGTGCTGCGACCACAGCGGGTTGTCGCTGCCCTCGATCCGTGCGGCGTCGGCCGGGCGGCGCGCCCCGGCACCGTCGGGCCGGGCGACCGGGCGGAACAGCCCGACGAGGCCCTCGTCGATGACGTCCGCGGCCTCCGCCAGCGTGCACAGGTTCTCGGAGCCGGTGGGAATGGCGATGGTGAAATCGTCGCCGAAGTGGCGGCCGTAGGTGCGGAGTTTGTCGGCGAGCAGCACGTTCACCGGGAACCACACGGGGCCACGCCAATTGGAGTTCCCGCCGAACATGCCCGTCGTGGACTCGCCGGGCTCGTACTGGATCGAGACGGTGTTGCCCTCGACGTCCTCCGTCACCTGCTGCTCCGCCTTCGACAGCGACCGGATGCCGTAGGGCGCCAGGAACTCCGCGGGGTCGAACATCCGCTCCAGGACGCGGCGCAGCCGCTCGGGGCCGACCAGGGAGAGCAGCATGCGACCCCCGCCGTCGGCGTCGCTGCCGGAGAGCACGGGCTCGACCAACTCGGGGCGACGCGAGCGCAGCCAGTTCAGTCGGGCGGTCACATCGGGGCACTTCTCGGCGACCCATGCGGGCACGTCGGTGGCGCCGAGCAGCGGCAGCAGACCCACCATCGACCGCACCCGCATCGGCTGGGCGCTGCCGTCGGGCCGCACCAGGACGTCGTAGAAGAAGCCGTCCCGCTCGTCCCACAGCGACAGGCTGTGCGAGCCGAAGTTGTAGGTGGCCTTGGAGATCTGGAGGAAGTGCTCGAGGAACTTGGTCGCGCAGTCCTGCCACACCGGGTCGTGCCGGCTCAGCTCGATGGCGATCTTGAACATCTGCTGGCAGTAGAAGGCCATCCAGCTGGTGGCGTCGGACTGCTCGAGCCGGTAGCCGGGCGGCAGCGGCGCCGAGCGGTTGAAGAAGCCGATGTTGTCCATCCCGAGGAAGCCGCCCTCGAAGACCCCGGCGTCGTCGGAGCCCTTGCGGTTGACCCACCATGAGAAGTTGAGCAGCAGCTTGGTGAACACACGGATCAGGAAGTCCTGGTCCCGCCACCCGTCCAGCCGGTAGACGTGCCACGCCGCCCATGCGTGCACCGGCGGGTTGACATCGCCGAACTCCCACTCGTAGGCGGGGAGCTGCCCGTTCGGGTGCATCGCCCACTCGCGGCACATGAGCACGAGCTGCTCCTTGGCGAACTCCGGGTCCACCCGGGCCAGGGGGATGCAGTGGAAGGCCAGGTCCCACGCCGCGAACCAGGGGTACTCCCACTCGTCGGGCATGGAGATCACGTCGGCCAGGGAGAAGTGCTTCCACGTGGTGTTCCGGCGGCCCGGATCCGCGCGCTCGCGAGGAGCGGGGTCCACGTCGGGGTCGCCCTCGAGCCAGGACTCCACGTCGTAGCGGTAGAGCTGCTTGTTCCACAGCATCCCCGCGTAGGCGCGCCGCGCCACCGTCCGGTCCGCGTCCGGCACGTCCTCGTGGATGACGGCGCCGTAGAACTCGTCCGCCTCCTCGCGGCGGTCGCGGAGCACCGCGTCGAAGCCCGGTCCGAAGGTGTCGAGCGACGGGGCGGGGCGCGAGAGCCGTAGCCGGACGGTGACGCTCTCGCCCGCCGGCACCGACGCGAACCGGTACCAGAACGCGGCCTTGGTGCCGCGTCCCTCGGGATTGACCGCCGACTCGTCGCCGTTCACCACGCGCCGGCCGATCCCGTCCTTCGGGTAGGGCGAGGCGTTCGCGGCGCTGCCGAACAGCGCGACCGCATCGGTCTCGTTGTCGCAGAACAGGACTTCGGGAGCTCCCTCCGCGGCCAGGTGGTACTCGCCGAGCCACTCGTGGCAGACCCGCACGGCCTGCAGGCCGCCCGCGCCGAGCTCGGGCCCGTCGAGCCGGGTGATCGCGCCGCGGCGGCCGTCGTGGCCCCACGTCCAGGTGTTCCGGAGCCACACCTGCGGCAGCAGGTCCAGCGGCGCGGGCGAGGGCCCGTTGTTCACCGCCTCGATCTCCACACAGACATCGTCCGGCGCGGCCTTGGCGTAGCGCACGTGCACGTCGAAGAACCGGTTGTCGGCGAGCACGCCGGTGTCGGCCAGCTCGAACTCGCGCTCGGTACGGCCGCGGGCGGCGTTCGCGTCGCGCAGCTGCTGGTAGGGGTACTCCGCCTGCGGATACCGGTACATCCAGTGCATCCAGCTGTGGGTCGGCGTCCCGTCCACGGGCCACCAGTACTCCTTGACGTCCTCGCCGTGGTTGCCCTGCTCGTTGGTCAGCCCGAACAGGCGCTCCTTGAGGATCGGGTCGTTGTGGTTCCACAGCGCCACCGAGAGATTGAGGAATCCGTAGCGGTCGCAGATGCCGCCGAGGCCGTCCTCGCCCCAACGGTAGGCCCGACGGTGCGCCTGCTCGAACCCGAAGCTCCCCCAGGCGTCCCCGTTCCCGCTGTAATCCTCGCGGACGGTGCCCCACTGCCGGCCGGACAGGTACGGGCCCCACAGGCGCCACGCGCCGTCGGGCCCGGGGCTCTCGGCGAGGCGGCGGTGTTCGGCGGTCGTCTCGGTGTGCTGCACCCGAGAATCTTCCTACACGGGCCGCCGGAGCGCGGAGACCGCCTGCGCCCGCATCTCCCAGTAGAGGATCTCCGTGGCGTCCTCCTCAGCCCGCACCTGCAGTTCCCCGTGCCCGACGGTGCGCAGCGCGTCCCCCTCGGCCAGCCGATCGCCGTCGACGCCGACCGCTCCGGTGACGACGAACAGGTGTCCGTAGGGCGCCGCCGGGAGGGTGACGGCTTCGCCCGCGCCGAGGCGGGCGGCGTAGAGGGCCGCGGCGTCGTTGCGGATCGCCACCGCCGGTTCGTCGCCCGGAACGCCGGAGGCCACGAGCACGGCCCCGCGGCCCTCGAGGGGCACGTCGGCGGTGCGGTACTCGGGCTCGCCGCCGAGCTCGTCCGGCGGGAGCCACATCTGGATCACCCGCGCGACCGTGCGGGTGGCACGCGGGTTCTGCTCCCGGTGGTTCACCCCGGTCCCGGCGCTCATGGCCTGCACCTGGCCCGCGCGCACCAGGCCGGTCGATCCGGACGAGTCGTCGTGGTGCACCTCGCCCGCGATCACCCAGGTCACGATCTCGGCGTCGCGGTGGAAATGCCGGTCGACGCCCGACCCGGGGTCGATGAGGTCGTCGTTGTGCACCAGCAGCTGGCCGTGCGCGTTCTCGCCCAGGTCGAAGTTCCCGGTGAAGGGCATCGACTGGCGCGTGTACAGCCCCTCGCCCTGCCAGTGGGTCCGATCCGCGGCCCGGATGATCCTGCTCTCGCTCACGGGCTCAGCGTAGGCGGGGGCGCACCGTCAGACTCCCGTGGGCAGCCCCGCCCCGGACGGCGAGACGAGGATCTTCACCGCGGTCTCGTTGTGGTGCAGCAGTGTGTCGTAGCCGACCGGGACCAGCTCGTCCAGGCCGATCCTCCCGGTGATGAACGGCGCCAGGTCGACGGTGCCGCTCTCGACCAGGGCGATCGTCTCGGCGTGGTTGTTGACGTACGCGATGGTGCCGCGCATGTCGATCTCCTTGAGCACCAGCTTCTGCATGTCGACGGTGCCCGGGTGCCCCCAGATCGAGACGACGACCAACACGGCTTGCGGGCGCAACGCGTCGAACAGGGTGTCCAGCGCGGGCTGCACCGAGGTGCACTCGAATCCCACGTCCGCGCCGCGACCGCCGGTCAGCTCCCGGACCTGCTCCACCACGTCGACCTGCGTCGGATCGAAGACGTGGTCCGCCACCCCGGTCTCCGCAGCGCGCTCGCGGCGCAGGGAGCTGGGCTCGCTGATCGCGACCGTGAGGCCACGGGCCTTGCACACCGCGGCGGTGAGGAGCCCGATGGGACCCGCGCCGGTGATGAGCGCGAAGGCCCCCGCGTCGGCGCCGGAGCGCTGCAGCGCGTGATAGCCGACGGCCAGGGGCTCGATGAGCGCCGCCTGGTCGAGGGGTACGTCGCTCGAGATCCGGTGCACCCACCGCCGCTGCACGACGATCTTCTCCGAGAGTCCGCCGCCGCGGCCGCCGAGGCCGATGAAGTTCATTTTCGGCGAGAGGTGGTAGTCGCGGCTCTCCGGGCCGGTGTCGACGCCGTCGGCGATGATGTACGGCTCGACCACGACGTGATCGCCCACGGCCAGGTCGTCGACGCCCGCACCGACCGCGGCGACGACGCCGGACATCTCGTGCCCGATCGTCAGCGGCGCGGCCTCCCCGCTCACCGGGTTCGGATGGCCGTGCGGCGGCACGAAGATCGGCCCGTCGACGTACTCGTGCAGGTCGGTGCCGCAGATGCCGCACCAGGCGACGTCGATCGCGACGGTGCCGGGCGTGAGTTCGGGTTCGGGCACGTCCTCGATCCGAACGTCGTTGCGGTCGTAGTAGCGCGCTGCTCGCATGGGACACCTCCGGGTCGGGATCTGTGATCCGCCCCACAGTCGCCCGCACGGGTCCACCCCGTCGATCGTTGCAGCGGGTTGCACCGCTCCGGCGATGGAGGACCCCGGTTACAGCGGCGCCGAGCCGCGGACGTGCTCGAACACGAGCGAGGTGTTGGTACCCGCGACCTCCTCGCGGGCGCTGAGGTACTCGACGAGGCGCCGCAGGTCCTCGGTGTCGATCGCCGCGATGTGCAGCAGGTAGTCGTCACCACCGGCCAGGAAGTACGCGTCGATCACGGGCGGCAGGTCGATCACCGACTCGACGAACTGGCGGATCCGGTGCCGCGCGGTGGACCGCAGGGTGACCGCGATCATCGCGCGCAGGGGCCGGCCGACCGCTGCGGGATCCACGTCGGCGAAGAACCCGCGGATGACGCCGGCGTCCGTCAGGCGCCGCACGCGGGTGTGCACGGTCGACGGCGCGAGCCCCACCTCCTCCGCGAGCGCGGCGTTCGAGACGCGGCCGTCGCGCTGAAGCACCAGGAGGATGCGCCGGTCGGCGTCGTCGAGCAGCGGGCGATGATCGTTCGTCGGAGCGGGGCGATACGCCGACTTCGCAGAACCTCCAGCAGTCATGTCTGGATTCTACAGAATCTTCTTCCGACGCCTTGATCGATTATCGCCGTTTCTTCACACTATGTGACACAAGCCACCGCCGAACAGGAGCACACGATGCGCGTCGGAATCCCCACCGAGATCAAGAACAACGAGTACCGCGTCGCGATGACGCCCGGCGGCGTCGCCGAGCTCACCCGCCGCGGCCACGACGTCCTCATCGAGGACGGTGCCGGTGTCGGTTCCGCGATCAGCAACGACGACTTCGTCGCCGCCGGCGCCCGCATCGTCCCCACGGCCGACGCGGTGTGGGCCGAGGCCGACCTGCTGCTCAAGGTGAAGGAGCCGATCGAGGCCGAATACTCCCGCATGCGCGCCGACCAGACGATCTTCACCTACCTCCACCTCGCCGCCTCGCGGCCGTGCACCGACGCCCTGCTCGCGTCGAAGACCACGTCGATCGCCTACGAGACGGTCCAGCTCGAGGACGGCTCGCTCCCCCTCCTCGCCCCGATGTCCGAGGTCGCGGGCCGCCTCGCCCCGCAGGTCGGCAGCTACCACCTCATGCGTTCCAAGGGCGGCCGCGGCGTGCTCATGGGCGGCGTCCCCGGAACCGCACCCGCGAAGGTCACGGTGATCGGCGGCGGCGTGTCCGGCATCAACGCCGCGCAGATCGCCGCGGGCATGGGCGCGGACGTCACCGTCTTCGACCTCGACGTGCGCAAGATGCGGGCCGTCAACGCGCAGTTCGGCGGCCGCGTGCACACCAGCTACTCGACCTCCCTCGCGCTGGAGGAGGCGATCGTCGAGTCCGACCTGGTGATCGGCGCCGTCCTCATCCCCGGCGCCGCCGCGCCGAAGCTCGTCTCGACCGAGCTCGTGCACCGCATGCGCCCCGGCGCCGTGCTGGTGGACATCGCCATCGACCAGGGCGGCTGCTTCGCCGACTCGCGCCCCACCACGCACGACGATCCGACCTTCGCCGTGGGCGAGACCGTCTTCTACTGCGTGGCGAACATGCCCGGCGCCGTGCCCCGCACGTCGACCTTCGCGCTCACCGGCGCGACCCTGCCGTACGTCCTGCGCATCGCCGACCTCGGCTGGCAGGGCGCCTGCGCCGCCGATCCCGCGCTCGCCGCGGGCCTGTCCACGCACGACGGCGTGCTGCTCAACGCCAGCGTCGGTGCCGCCCTCGACATCCCGTCGAAGACGCCGGAGTCCGTCCTGGCCTGACCGTCACCACTCGCCCGCGTCGAGGTACTGGGCGAGGTTGGCCATGCGCCGCTGCACCGCGGCCACCTCGCGCACGCACTGCTCGAGGAGGCCGCGGTCCAGCGACGACAGCCGCCGGATGGACACGACATCGCTCGGCGGGCGGTCCGCAGCCATCTGCCCGACCTGATGCTCCATCCGGATCCGCTCCAGGACGGAGAAGGCCTCCCGCAGCACCTCGGCCGAATCATCCGGCAGGACGGGCGAATCCGCGCCCGCGGCGAGCCGGTTGCGGGTCTGCAGCTTCGTCGACCCCCGGCTCAGCGCCGCCCACCGGGCGATATTGACCACCGGGACCAACGCGTGCGCCTTGATGTCGAAGGTGCCGCCCCGCAGGGAGATCACGTCACGCACCGAGCGCAGCCGCGCCTTCGCCGTGAGCGCCTCCCGCAGCATCAGGATGAAGGCCCGAGGATGCTCCGAGAGATGCTGGTACACACCGGCCACCGGCTGCAGCGTCAGGTCGCCCCAGACGGGGCGGCCGTCGACCAGCAGCGACGCCATCATCATGGCGTTGTTCGACAGCGGGGCGTCGATCCACTCGCTCGCCGCGTACAGCCACTCGGACTCGGTCCGGCAGAACCGCGGCTTGGCGGCCGTCGCTCCGTTGGTGTCCGACGGTATGCCGCACTCCTCCAGGCGCGCATGGACCGCGGCCGCGAGGGCGAGGGCGGCGGACCGTCGGACCTCGATCTCCTCCGCCGAGGCACCGGGCAGATCCTTGAGGATGATCGCGCTGTCGACGTCCGAGCTGGGCACCACCTCGCGGCGCGAGACGCTGCCCAGCGACAGCCACGTGAAA
Source organism: Tsukamurella sp. NPDC003166 (assembly GCF_040611135.1). Taxonomy (NCBI): domain Bacteria; kingdom Bacillati; phylum Actinomycetota; class Actinomycetes; order Mycobacteriales; family Tsukamurellaceae; genus Tsukamurella; species Tsukamurella sp. NPDC003166. The sequence continues at coordinate 393,976 of NZ_JBEXNL010000002.1, read as the reverse complement.
TCGCCCTCCTGCAGTGCCGGATGGACGGGCAGCTCGAGCTCGATGCAGCGGCGCACCATGCCCTCGATCGCGACGGCGGCGACGCCCGAGATGTGCCGCACCGGCGCCTGCTGTCCCCACAGCACGGGGAAGATCGAGCGGATCGTCGCGCCGATCTCCGGCAGCTCGGACGCCGCCGCGCGCTCGATCCGGCGCTGGAGCGCGAAGGTGGACGTGGTGGGCACGGTGAGGAAGTCGACGTCCTGCACCACGCCCATGACGGCGGCCTGCTCGTCGAGCACGGCCATGTAGTGCATCTTGCGGTCGAGCATCTCGATGAGCACGTCGGACGACAACGCGGCCTCCGGCACGGCCGCCAACGGGGCGGTCATCACGGCCGAGACGGGGTCCGTCACCGGCCGCCCCATCGAGATCACCCGGGCCCGCAGGTCGTGGTCGGTGAGGATGCCCAGCGGCTCCCGCGCGGCGTTCTCGACCACGATGTAGCCGGACCGCGCCTCCGTCATCGTGGTGGCGGCCTCCTGGATCGTGACCGTGGGCGGACACGTGATCGGCGCGCGCCGCACGATCTGCCCCGCCGTGCGCTCGCGGACCTCGTCGGCCGCGAGCGGCATGACCGGTCTCGCCAGCTCCGTCGCGAGGAACGCGGCGCCCGCGGGCGTGGAGAACATGTCGGCCACCGCCCACGCCGGGAGGCGCAACAGCGTCACGTCGGTCAGCGCCACCGCGCGCGGCCCGCCCTTCGCGCCCACCAGGATCACCACGTACCCGAACACGCCTCCGGGACCGACCACCTCGTCGACGTCACCGGGTTCGGTCGCGGCCTTGGCCGGGAAGTTCCACACGCCGACCCGGCCGGCCAGGACGACGAAGGCGTGCTCGGGCGAGGCGGAGAGACCGTCCAGGATCGTGGTGCCCTCGCCGAACTCCCGAACCGACGATTCCGCAGCCAGACGGGCGCGGACATCGTCGGGCAGGCCGTCGAAGGGCGGGTGGCCGGACAGGAAGGTGAACAGCTCCCCCAGGTCCGAGAAGTCGGTCATGGACCTATGTTTACACGCCCGCACCGATCGACATCCGCAAGTCATCTCTCAGTAACGCGTCCACGGAAGCGTTGCGAGGTCTACATTCCCATCCAGCGCACAACCCACACGCGCCCCAGCACGTTGAGGAGAACGATTCACCCATGACTCAACCCGCCAGTAAGTTCGCGGCCGAGCAGGAGGGCTACAAGCAGACCCTCGGCAGGCGACACGTGCAGATGATCGCCATCGGTGGCGCCATCGGCACGGGCCTGTTCCTCGGCTCGGCCAGCCGCCTGCACAGCACCGGCCCCGCCCTGCTGTTCAGCTACGCCTTCGTCGGCGTCATCGCCTTCTTCCTCATGCGCGCCCTGGGCGAACTGGTGCTGTACCGCCAGAGCTCGGGCGCCTTCGTCTCCTACGCCCGCGAGTTCTTCGGCGAGGCCGCCGCGTTCGCCGCCGGATGGCTGTACTGGGTGTTCTGGGCGCTCACCGGCGTCGCCGAGCTCTCGGCCGTGGCCGTGTACGTCAAGAAGTGGTGGGAGCTGCCCAACTGGGTGTCGGTGATCATCGCGCTGGCGGTGGTCCTGGTGATCAATCTGCTCTCGGCGCGCGCCTTCGGCGAGTTCGAGTTCTGGGCGTCCGTGCTCAAGGTCGGTGCCATCGTGATCTTCCTGGTCGTGGGACTCGTCCTGGTGATCGGCCAGGTGACCATCAAGGGCAAGGCCGCGGATCCGTCGAAGGGCCTCGACGCGGTGGCCGACCACAAGGCCGGCATCTCCACGCTGTGGGACCAGCCCGGTGGATTCTGGCCGCACAGCGACACCTTCGGGTGGATCGCCCCGATCGTCGTGATGTCGGGCGTCGTGTTCGCGTACGCCGCCATCGAGATGGTCGGCATCGCCGCCGGCGAGATGCAGAACCCGCAGCGCGAGGTCCCCAAGGCCGTCAACTCGGTCATCCTGCGGATCGCGGTGTTCTACTGCGGCTCGATCTTCCTGCTCGTCTGCATCCTGCCCACCAGCCAGTACGGCGTGGCCGACAAGGACGGCAACATCGAGTCGCCGTTCGTCACCGTCTTCGAGCGCATGGGCATCGGCTGGATGGCCACTCTGATCAACGGTGTGCTTATCGTCGCCGCCATGAGCTCGCTCAACGCCGGCCTGTACACGACCGGTCGCATGCTGCGCAGCCTCTCGGCCAGCCGCGAGGCGCCGAAGATGTTCATGCAGATGAGCAAGTCGGGCGTGCCCGCCAACGGCATCCTCGTGACGTCCGTCTTCTACGTCTTCGGCGCCGTGCTCAACGCCCTCGTCCCGGGCAAGGCCTTCGACATCGCGCTGGAGGCGTCCGCCATCGCCGTGGTCGGCGTGTGGTCGCTGATCTTCCTGTGCCACGTTCGCTACCGCAGGCTCTCCGACGCGGGCATCGTCACCAAGAGCCCGTTCCGCGCGCCGCTCGCCCCGCTCATGAGCTACGTCGGCCTCGCGTTCCTGCTGCTCGTCCTGATCGGCATGGCGTACTCGGGTTGGAAGGGTGCGGACGCCTTCTGGGACAAGACCAACTTCATCGTGGTCGTCGTCGGCATCCCGGTCTTCATCGTCGTCCTCGTGGCCGGCTGGTTCGCGGTCAAACCGGCGGTCAGCGCGCACACCGGCGGCGACCTCGCCGCATCATGGTCGCTCGACGACGCGCCGAACGTGGACCTCGACAAGAAGTAACCACCCACCATCCGCAGATGCCCGCCGGTCCCCCGGCGGGCATCTCGCATTCACCGACGGTTCACGGGCCAGCGCTACGGTGCCGCCATGACCATCGGCTCCCGTCTCCTCCCCCGGCTCTGCGCGCTCGCGGCGGCCACCGTCGTCGCCCTGGGCGGGGGCGCCCTCGCCGCTCCCGTCCAGGCGGCACCGTCGACCTCCTTCGACCTGCAGGCGCACCGGGGCGGGCGGGGCGAGCACACCGAGGAGTCCCTCTACGGCTTCGCACGGTCCATCGAGCTGGGCGTCACCACGCTGGAGCTGGACATCGTGCTCACCAAGGACGAGGTGCCGCTGATTCAGCACGACCCCACGCTGCAGGCCGACAAGTGCGTCGACACCCGGCCCGCCACGCCGGGCGACAAGCAATTCCCCTACGTCGGCAAGACGATCCACGACCTGACCTACGCCCAGGTGCAGACGGTGGTGTGCAACACGAAGCTGGCGACCTTCCCCGACGCGAAGGTGGTGCCCGACAACCGGATCGCGACCCTGCCGCAGCTCTTCGACCTCGCCGCCCGATACCGGGGCAATGCGGTGCGGTTCAACATCGAGACCAAGATCGAGGCCGAGGACCGGTCGAAGTCCGCCGAGCCCGCCGCGTTCGTCACGCAGATCCTCGGCGCCGCGCGCCGCGCCGGTGTTCTCGACCGCATCGAGGTCCAGAGCTTCGACTGGCGCTCCCTGCCGCTGGTCCGGGCACAAGCACCGTCGGTTCCGCTGGTGGCGCTCTACGACGCCACGACGTGGAAGCCCCGCTCGGCCTGGCTGGGCCCGGTCACCTTCGAGCGGTTCGACGGTGACGTGGTCCGGGCCGCGACGTCGGCCGGGTTCGACATCCTCTCGCCCGACGCCGCCCTGTCCGACGCGAAGACGGTGACCGCGGCCCACGCCGCGGGCCTGAAGGTGATCCCCTGGACGGTCAACGAGCCCACCGCGATGCGGACACAGCTCGCTCTCGGCGTGGACGGCATCATCACCGACTACCCGACGCGCCTGCGGGGCGTCCTGGCCGCGGAGGGCAAGCCGCTGCCCCGCGCGTACACGCGGTAGTCACGACGAACGGCGGCCCACCGGGGGATCCGGTGGGCCGCCGTTCTCGTGGGACGCGTCAGGCGACGTAGGTCGCGACCGCGGTGCCGACGATGCCGGTGATCGCGACGTTGACGCTGCCCTTGCCGGGCTTGACGATGAAGGTGCCGTCGTACTCCGAGCGGGCGGTGCCGCTGGCGCCGGTGGTGGCGTTCTCCCACACCAGGAGGCGGTCGGACAGGTCGATGCCCTTGATCGACTCGCACCGCTCCTTGGGCAGCGGCGACGGCGGGATGCCGATCACCCCGAGCTCGTGGCGCGCGATGACGCAGTTGGTGCGGATCACCAGGTTGCCGGCATCGTCGTAGTCGCCGACCCACGTGACCGTGGCGTTCGGGGCGTCGGTCCGGATGGACGTGCCACCGGTCACGGTGCCGCGGAAGACGACCGAACCGGAGGCGTTGGCCGCCGCCGGGACAAGGGTGATCGCGGCGCCGGCAACGGCGGCAGCGGCGATCGCGCGACGGGCGAACGAGTTCATGGGGCAGTCCTCTGGTCGTGACGAGTCGATTTTGACTTCGCAAAGTCTATAACGATGTCAAAACGAGGCAAAACCGCGTCCGCATCCGCGCGTCCGGCTCAGCCCAGCCAGTTCCGCACCGAGGCCGGGACGCCCCGCTTGCCGCGGTGCGGGCCGAGGACGGCACCGCCGAAGGGCTGCGACAGCAGATCCCGCGCGACCCGGTTCACGTCGGCCGCCGAGACCCGGTCGATCGCCGCGAGCGTGCGCGTGATCGTCCGCTGGTTCTGGTAATTGACCTCGCTCCGCCCGATCCGGTGCATGCGGGACTGCGCGTCCTCGAGTCCGAGCACCAGCCCGCCCCGGAGGGAGCCCTTCGCCCGCGCCAGTTCCTCGGCCGTGAGACCGTCGTCCCGAACGCCCTCGAGAACCTTCCGCGCCACCGTCGCGACCTCGCCCAGCCGCTCCGGCGAGCACCCCGCGTAGACGGAGAACAGCCCCGTATCGGCGTAGGTGTCCACCGCGGAGTACACGGTGTAGGCCAGTCCGCGCTGCTCCCGGATCTCCTGGAACAGCCGCGAACTCAGGCCGCCGCCGATCGCGGTGTTGAGCACCGACAGCGCCCAGCGATCCGGGTGGAACCGGCCGTACGCCCGGGTACCCGCAACGAGGTGCGACTGCTCACCGTCGCGGTTCACGACCTCGAGCGCCGGCGCACCGGGCCGGCGCCGGATCCCCGTCCGGATCGGAGCCGACTCGGCGGCACCGTCGAGCCTGCCGGCGAAGGCCCTGCGGGCCAGCTTGACCACCTGTGCGTGCGTGACGTTCCCGGCGACGGCGAGGACCATCCGCTCCGGCGTGTACCGCCGGCGGTGGAAGCCCCGCAGCCGCGCCGCCGTCATGGCGGAGACGGACTCCTCGGTACCGAGCACGGGCCGCGCGAGTGGATGATCGCCGAGCAGGGCCGTGGTGGCCGCCTCGTTGACGAGGTCCTCGGGATCGTCGTCGCGCATGGCGAGCTCCTCGAGCACCACCTCGCGCTCGACGTCGACGTCCTCGGGCCGGCACAGGCCGCCCAGGACCACGTCCGTCACCACGTCGACGGCGAGCTCCAGATCGACGTCGAGCACGTGCGCGTAGTAGCACGTGTGCTCCTTGCTGGTGAACGCGTTGATCTCACCGCCCACGGCGTCCACCTCGGCGGCCAGCGAGGCCGCGTCGCGGTGGGGTGTCGCCTTGAACAGCAGGTGCTCGAGGAAGTGCGCGGATCCCGCCGAGGCGGGGTGCTCGTCGCGCGAGCCGACCGCGACCCAGAGGCCGACGGCGGCGGACCGGGAACCGGGCACCGTCTCCGTGACGACCCGCAGGCCGCTGGGGAGCACGCTACGACGAACGGGGGCACCCGATCCGGATGCCCCCGCCCGCGCAGCCCGGGATGTCAGGCTGCTCAGTTCCTACTCCTCGCCAGCGGGAGCGGCCTCGGCGGCCTGCTCCTCGACGACGGGGATCAGGCTGATCTTGCCGCGCTCGTCGATGTCGGCGATCTCGACCTGCAGCTTGCTGCCGACGTTCACCACGTCCTCGACCTTGTTCACGCGCTTGCCGTTGCCCAGCTTGCTGATGTGGACCAGGCCGTCGCGGCCGGGCACCAGCGAGACGAAGGCGCCGAACGCCGTGGTCTTGACCACGGTGCCCAGGAAGCGCTCGCCCACCTTGGGCAGCTGCGGGTTCGCGATCGCGTTGATGCGATCGATCGCCGCCTGCGCCGACGGGCCGTCGGCGGCACCGACGAACACCGTGCCGTCATCCTCGATCGAGATGTTGGCGCCGGTCTCCTCGGTGATGGAGTTGATCGTCTTGCCCTTGGGTCCGATGACCTCGCCGATCTTGTCCACCGGCACCTTGATGGTGGTGATCCGCGGGGCGTACGGGCTCATCTCATCGGGGGCGTCGATCGCCTCGGCCATGACCTCGAGGATCGTGGTGCGGGCGTCCTTCGCCTGGCCCAGCGCGCCGGCCAGGACCTGCGACGGGATGCCGTCGAGCTTCGTGTCCAGCTGCAGGGCGGTGACGAAGTCGGACGTGCCGGCGACCTTGAAGTCCATATCGCCGAAGGCGTCCTCGGCACCGAGGATGTCGGTCAGGGCCACGTAGCGGGCCTGACCGTCGACCTCGTCGGACACCAGGCCCATGGCGATGCCCGCGACGGGCGCCTTGAGCGGCACGCCGGCGTTGAGCAGCGACATCGTCGAGGCGCAGACCGAGCCCATCGACGTGGAGCCGTTCGAGCTCAGCGCCTCCGAGACCTGGCGGATGGCGTAGGGGAACTCCTCCACCGAGGGCAGCACCGGCACGAGGGCACGCTCGGCGAGCGCGCCGTGGCCGATCTCGCGGCGCTTCGGCGAGCCGACGCGGCCGGTCTCACCGGTCGAGTACGGCGGGAAGTTGTAGTGGTGCATGTAGCGCTTGCTGGTCTCGGGGCCCAGCGAGTCGATCTGCTGCGCCATCTTGACCATGTCCAGCGTGGTGACGCCCAGGATCTGGGTCTCGCCGCGCTCGAACAGCGCGCTGCCGTGGGCGCGCGGGATCACGGCGATCTCGGCGCTCAGCGAGCGGATGTCGGTGATGCCGCGGCCGTCGATGCGGAAGTGGTCGGTGAGGATGCGCTGGCGCACGAGCTTCTTGGTCAGCGAGCGGAACGCCGCGCCGATCTCACCCTCGCGGCCCTCGAACTGCGGGCCCACGGCCTCGAGCACCTGCGCCTTGACGACGTCGGTGGCGGAGTCGCGCTCCTGCTTGCCGGCGATCGACAGCGCATCGTTCAGGCCCGCGGCACCCGCGGCCTCGACGGCGGCGAAGACGTCGTCCTGGTAGGCGGGGAACAGCGGGAACTCGCCGGTCGGCTTGGCGGCGCCGGCGGCCAGCTGCTTCTGCGCCTCGCAGAGCACGGCGATGAAGGGCTTGGCGGCCTCGAGGCCCTCGGCCACGACGGCCTCGGTGGGCGCGGTGGCGCCGCCCGCGATGAGCTCGATGACGTTCTCGGTGGCCTCGGCCTCGACCATCATGATCGCGACATCGGCGTCCTTGCCGGAGCCCGAGACGATGCGGCCGGCGACGACCATGTCGAAGACGGCACGCTCGAGCTGCTCGACGGTCGGGAAGGCGACCCACTGGCCGTCGATCAGCGCGACGCGCACGCCGCCCACCGGGCCCGAGAAGGGCAGGCCGGCGATCTGCGTCGACGCCGAGGCGGCGTTGATCGCGACCACGTCGTACAGATCCTTGGGATCGAGCGACATGACGGTCACGACGACCTGGATCTCGTTGCGGAGGCCGTCGACGAACGACGGGCGCAGCGGCCGGTCGATGAGGCGGCAGGTGAGGATCGCGTCGGTCGACGGGCGACCCTCGCGGCGGAAGAACGAGCCGGGGATGCGACCCGCGGCGTACATGCGCTCCTCGACGTCCACCGTGAGGGGGAAGAAGTCGAAGTGCTCCTTGGGGTGCTTGCTGTGCGACGTGGCCGACAGCAGCATGGTCTCGTCGTCGAGGTACGCGGCGACGGAGCCCGCGGCCTGCTGCGCGAACCGGCCGGTCTCGAACCGGATGGTGCGCGTGCCGAAGGAACCGTTGTCGATGACGGCGACGGCTTCGGTGATGTCGTCGTCGAACTCGACCTGGTTGGTATCAGTCATGAAGTGTGCAGTGACCTTCTCTTGTCGTGCGGCTCGTCCACGCCGGGCGGCGCGCATGCTGCGCGTGGCCCCGTCGTTCGACGGTGGCGGCGGGCGCTCTGGCGCGGTCATCGATCGAAGCCGCCGGACTCGCGCCTGCCTGATGCAGGCCGTTCCGGCGACCACTACCGAGGACCACCCCGCGGGGAGTGACACCGAGAAGGCGCACCGCAGATGCCGGCGACCGGATCATCCGGCGCCGACGTCGGACGGACCGCCATCAAGGCTATCATCGGGAGTCTTTTCCAGGTGATTGGCACACGCCGTACGCAAGCGGAGAGGAATCGGATGTCGCAGACCGCTCGGGCGCGGACGCAGGAGTACACCGCGGTCTGGATCGCGCGGATGATGCTGGTCGCGGCCGTCGTGTCGCTGCTGATGGCCGTGATCCGCGGTGACCGCGTGCTACCGCTCGTCTCCGACGCGCTCGGCATCCTCGGCATCCCGTCGCACCCCAGCCTGCTGCTGGTCGCGGCGCTGACGGTGCTCAGCGGCGCCCTGCGCCGCCGGCTGCGCGCCGCCCACACCGTGGCGGTGATCGTGATGTCGCTGCAGGTGCTGGTGAACGCCGCCACGCTGGTGATCGTCGCCACCGACCAACTCGATCCCGACGAGGCGCGGCACCTCCCGTCGTTCCTCGAGGCGTACGTCTCGATCCGCTACTCGCTGCCCGGCGCGGCACTCGCGACCGCCATCAGCCTCGTGGTGCTCGCGCTCGTCGTCACCGCCCGTCCGCGGTTCCCGGCGCGGCTCGCCCACGGTTCGCGCCGGGCCGCGATCGGTGTCCTCGTCGGCGGCTTCCTCGCCGTCTACGTGATCGTGGTGGGCCTCGCGTCGACCTTCCCGGGGCGGGGCGCCTCGCGGCTGAACGGCACCGTCGAGATCCTGCTGTGGTCGTTGCGCTCGACCTTCGGCGTCGCGGTGCCGCGCCAGATCGACGTGGCGCTCGGCGGCCACTCCGGGCCGATGTGGGTCTACTCGCTCGCCGGCGTGATGTCCGCGTCGGTGCTGATCCTGGCGCTCATGGCGTTCTGGCGGGCCGGCCGCGGCGACGAGCTGATGACCGAGCCGGAGGAGCTCGAGGTTCGCCGCCTGCTGCTGGAGTACGGCGAGGACGACTCGCTCGGCTACTTCGCCACCCGCCGCGACAAGGCGGTGATCTCCGCGCCCGACCGCAAGGCGGTGGTGACCTGCCGCGCCGTCGGCCCGGTGTCGATGGCCAGCGCCGATCCCATCGGCCACCGCGACTCCTGGCCCGCCGCGGTCGGCGCGTGGATCGAGGACTGTCGCCGGCACAGCCTCTACCCCGCCGTGCTGGCCGCGAGCGCCGACGGAGCGCAGGTCTACGAGGCCGCGGGCCTGCGCACGCTGACGATCGGCGACGAGGCGATCATCCACGTCGACCGGTTCACCCTCAAGGGCCGCGACATGCGCGCGGTCCGGCAGGCGGTCACCCGCGTCAGCGGGGCCGGGTACACGCTGCGGGTGCGGCGCCACGGCGATCTCAGCGCCGAGGAGCTGAAGCAGGTCGAGGAGCTCGCCGAGAAGTGGCGCGGCGAGGAGACCGAACGCGGCTTCTCGATGGCGCTCAACCGCATCGGCGATCCCGTGGACGGCCGCTGCGTGCTCGTCTCGGCGCACGACGCGGAGGGCGCGGTGCGCGGCCTGCTCAGCTTCGTGCCGTGGGGCACGCGCGGCCTCTCGCTCGATCTCATGCGGCGCGACCGCGACGCCGAGAACGGCCTCAACGAGTTCATGGTCGCCAAGCTCATCGAGCAGTGCGGCGAGGTCGGGATCCGTCGGATCTCGTTGAACTTCGCGGTCTTCCGCTCGGTGTTCTCCGAGGCCGACCGCGTGGGCGCCGGCCCGATCACCCGGCTCGTCGACTCCGTGCTCAGCTTCGCGTCGAGGTTCTACCAGCTCGAGACGCTGTACCGGTCCAACGACAAGTACCGCCCCGAGTGGGTGCCGCGGATCCTCTGCTACGACCCCGTGCTCACCGCGGTGCGGGCCGGCATCGCGGTCGGCACCGCCGAGGGCTTCCTGCCGCAGATCGGGCCGAAGTTCCTGGCGGGACCGTCGATCCCCGAACAGACGCCCCGCGACCCCGAGTTCGTCGACCGCCTCCTGGCGGACGAGGAACGGCTGCTCCGGCGCGAGGCGCCGCGCGTGCGCCTGTCGGAGCAGCAGCGCGTCCGCCGCCGCAAGCTCGAGGCGCTCGAGGCCTCGGGCATGCCGGGCTATCCCCCGTCGGTGCCGCGCACCTGCAGCCTGGCCGCCGCCCGGGAGCAGTGCTCCGTTCTCCCGCCCGACGGTGCGTCGGGCACCGTCGTCTCCGTGACCGGCCGGGTGCGCGCGATGCGCGACTACGGCGGCGTCACCTTCGTCGAACTGCACGAGGACGGGACCACGCTGCAGGTGGTCGCGGAGCGCTCGCGCACACCCGACGACGCCCGGGCCCTGTGGCGTACGTCGATCGACATGGGCGATCTGGTGTCGGTCACGGGCGAGCCGATCCGGTCGCGCACGGGCGAGCCCTCGGTGCTCCTCGCGTCCTGGGCGATGGCCGGCAAGTGCCTGTCCCCCGTCCCGAAGCCCGGGGTGCGCCTCGGCGACGAGACGCGGGCCCGCAACCGCGTCCTCGAGCTCATCACCGACGACGGGGCCGTCGACCTGCTGTACCGGCGCTCCCGCGCGGTCGCGGCGATGCGCGAGGCGTTCGTGGGCCGCGGCTACACCGAGGTCGAGACACCGATGCTGCAGTCGGTGCACGGCGGCGCCGCCGCGCGGCCCTTCACCACGCACATCAACGCCTACGACATGGGCCTCTACCTGCGCATCGCGCCCGAGCTGTACCTCAAGCGGCTGGCCGTGGGGGGTATGGGACGCGTCTTCGAGATCAACCGGAACTTCCGCAACGAGGGCGCCGACGCCACGCACAACCCCGAGTTCACCGCGCTCGAGGCCTACGAGGCCTACGGCGACTACACCACCATGCGGACCCTCACACGGGAGGTGATCCTCGCCGCCGCGGTCGCCGTGAACGGTCGGCCGGTGGCCGTCCGGCCCGACGGTGCCGGCGGCACCCGGGAGGTCGACCTCACGGCCGAGTGGCCGGTGGTCACCGTGCACTCCGCGGTGTCTCGCGCGGCGGGGACGACGCTGAGCTCGGCGTCGACGCTCGAGGAGGTCGCGAAGGTCTGCGAACGGTGGCACGTCGCGATCCCGCGCGGTGCGACGGCGGGCAAGCTGGTGATGGAGCTGTACGAGGCGCTCGTCGAGAAGCAGACCGAGTTCCCCACGTTCTACTGCGATTTCCCGGTCGAGGTCTCGCCGCTGGCCCGCCGGCACCGGTCGGATCCGCGGCTGACGGAGCAATGGGATCTGGTCGGCTTCGGCGCCGAGCTGGGGACCGCGTACACCGAGCTGACCGACCCGATCGATCAGCGCGAGCGGCTCACGAAGCAGTCCATGGCCGCTGCCGCGGGCGATCCGGAGGCGATGGAGCTCGACGAATCCTTCCTCGACGCGCTGTCCTACGCCATGCCGCCCACCGGCGGCCTGGGAATCGGCGTGGACCGGATCATCATGCTGCTCGCGGGCGTGAACATCCGCGCCACCCTCGCCTTCCCCTTCGTCAAGCCCCAGGACCGCTGACGCCCGTCGGCGAGCTCAGGGCTGCCTGTGAATCCACGCCTCAGCGTCGACGGGAGGCCGAATCCGGCCTCCTGTTCATCTCAGCCGCGGATCACAGACGGCCGCGCGTGCGCGCGAGTGTCTCGCGCAGGACGAGTAGCGCGCCGATGACCGCCAGTCGCGCGGCGAGCACGATCAGCATCAGCCCGACGTCGAGTGCCCACCGCCGGATCACCTGGTGTCCTCCGGATCTGCGGAACGCGCTTCCCGCTATCGGTCCTGGTTCTGCATAACGTTGCAACGCTATGCAGAGTCAGACATGGTCGCTGGACCGCGGTCCGATTGAGGAGGCCCGCTCGCCCCGTCTGTCGAACCGTCTGGGTGTGCACGGGATGCAGAACCCACCATCATCGTCGCAGGTCACAGGGGATGCGGCGCACGCATCACCTGTAGATCCGACTCACCCGCGCGCCCCAGCCACCGCCCCCGGGCGGGCGGCGCACCGTCGAACCCGGGAAACGCGAGCGGCCCGCCCCCGGAAATCCGGGAACGGGCCGCTGGCGGAAGGCTCTCAGCGACGCAGGCCGAGGCGCTCGATGAGCGAACGGTAGCGGTTGATGTCGACCGACGCGACGTACTTCAGCAGACGGCGACGACGGCCGACCAGCAGCAGCAGGCCGCGGCGGCTGTGGTGATCGTGCTTGTGCTGCTTGAGGTGCTCGGTGAGATCGGTGATGCGCTTGGTCAGCATCGCGACCTGCGCCTCGGGCGAACCCGTGTCGGTCTCGTGGAGGCCGTACTCGGCGAGGATGGACTTCTTCTGCTCGGTGGTGAGCGACATGGATGAGCTCCTTCTCAGTATCGCGTCGTCATGGATCCGTGCCGCCGCCGCGAACCGCAGCAGGCACGAGAGGCCACGCTACCAGGAGTCAGGCGATTCCCAGAATCGCGCGGGTCTTGTCGACGTCGCCGCCCATGGCCTTGAGCAGGTCCTCGATCGACTCGAACCGCTCCATCCCGCGCACCCGGTCGACGAAGTCCACGGCCACGTGCTGGCCGTACAGATCGGCGGAGGTGTCGAGCACGAAGGCCTCGACGGTGCGCGTGCGTCCCGAGAAGGTCGGGTTGCTGCCGACCGAGACCGCGGCCGGGTACCGCTCCCCCGGCGTGACCTGCCCGACCACCGGGCCGGGACCGAGGACGGTGAACCACGCGGCGTACACGCCGTCGGCGGGAATGGCCGCGAACATCGGCGGCGCGACGTTCGCCGTCGGGAAACCCAGCTCGCGACCGCGGCCGTCGCCGCGGACGACGACGCCCTCGACCCGGTGGGGCCGGCCGAGCGCCTCGGCGGCCGCGCTCACGTCGCCCGCGTCCACGCAGGAGCGGATGTACGTCGACGAGTAGGTGACCGAGTGCTCCGTGAGCAGCGGGACCGCGTCGACGGAGAAGCCGAACTTCTGGCCGAGCTGCGCCAGCATCTCGACATTGCCGAGGGCGCGGTAGCCGAAGGTGAAGTTGTCGCCGACGACGACGGCGGCGGCGTGCAGGCGTTCCACCAGCACGGAGTGCACGAAGTCCTCGGCCGGCTGCGCCATCACGGTCGCGGTGAAGGGCATCACGCAGAAGACGTCGATGCCCAGCTCCTCGGCGAGCTCGGCGCGCCGGGTCAGCGTCGTGAGCTGCGGCGGATGCGAACCCGGGCGCACCACCTCGGCGGGATGCGGATCGAACGTCATCAGGACCGCGGGGAGCCCACGTTCATGGGCCTCCGCGGTCGCGCGTGCGATCAATTGGGCGTGTCCACGGTGTACACCGTCGAACACGCCGATCGTCACCACACAGCGTCCCCAGTCCGCGGGAACGTCATCGAGCCCTCGCCAGCGAAGCACGCACTCACCCTATCGGACGGCCTATGGTGGGTGCGTGAGTAAGCCTCCCCTGCCCGATTCGCCGCGCCCCGTGAGCGAGCTGTCCGCGGTCACGCAGGACTACCTCAAGCAGATCTGGACCGCGCAGGAGTGGTCCGATGTGAAGGTCACCACGAAGTCGCTCGCCGATGCGCTCGGCGTCTCCGCGTCCACCGCGTCCGAGGCCATCCGCAAGCTCGCCGACCAGGGACTTGTCGACCACGAGAAGTACGGCGCGGTCACACTCACCGACGACGGCCGCTCCGCCGCCACGGCGATGGTCCGCCGGCACCGGCTCCTCGAGACCTTCCTCGTCTCCGAGCTCGGCTACGGCTGGGACGAGGTGCACGACGAGGCCGAGGTCCTCGAGCACGCCGTCTCCGAACGCTTCCTCGCGCGCCTCGACGAACGGCTCGGCTACCCCGACCGCGATCCGCACGGCGACCCGATCCCCCAGCCCGACGGCACCGTCCCCACCCCGGACGCGTGCCTGCTGTCCGAGCTCGAGGCCGGGCAGTCCGGCACCGTCGCCCGGATCTCCGACTCCGACCCCGAGATGCTGCGCTACTTCCAGGAGGTCGGCATCGCCCCCGACGCCCGGATCGAGGTCGTGGAGCTGCGCAAGTTCCTGGGAACCGTCGCCGTCACGGTGGACGACGGTGCGCCGCTCGACCTGGGGGACATCGCCGCACAGGCGATCTGGGTCAGGAGCTGACGGGCCAGCGTTCAGCGCGACGCGACCCACCGTTCGCCGGAGGCGGATCCTTCCGGGCCGATGGTCGAGCGGGCGTGCGTCACAGGTGCTTGAGGGCCTCGCGCCGCGAGAGGCCGCTCAATCGATCCTCGTGCGCCGTGACGTAGGCGCGCACCCACTCCGGATCGGTCTTCGCGTGCTCACGCAGGGCCCAACCGATCGCCTTGCGCAGGAAGAACTCCGACTCCGGAAGGGCCGGCTCGATCACGTCCGTCAGGAGGTCCGTGTCGAGCCGGTCCTTGCGGCCGAGCTGGGAGATGATCGCGAGCCGGCGCAGCCACAGGTTCCCGCCCCGGCTCCACGCCCGCACCACCGCGGCGGTGTCCGCGGGGTGCGCGTCGTGCAGGTCGGCGATGCGGTGCGCGGTCTCGTCGACGTGGTCCCACCAGGCGCCGGTCACGGCGATGTGCTCGTGCAGCGGCAGGAGGGCGGGATCCCCCGTGCCGAGCCGATACCGCAGCAGGTTCTGCGCCGCGTACCGCTCCTCGCGGTACGTGGCGGCGTCCCACAGGTCCAGCACGGCCGCCCGGAGCTCATCGAGGTCGGCGGGCGGGTGCTCGCGCCGGACGGCGCCGGTGATGCTGCGCACGGCGGGCGAGGGCACACCGAGGAAGGGCATCGCGGATTTCATGTACGCCTGCATCCTCGGAGCCCGCTCGGGATCGGCGGCGGCGCGCAGGCCGGCCCGGATCCCGTCGACCAGTTCCGTCATCGCACCCCTCCGCTGTTCGCGCCGCGCCAGCGCAGCGGCGCCTCGTCGTACTCCTCGGCGATGTGCGCCGCCATCCCGACGGTACGCCCGTACTGGAACAGCACCTCCGTCGCGCGCGCCGGCAGGCCCAGCTCGTGCGCGACCGCGGCGCCGGCGAGGTCGATGTTCACCGCACGCCCGACCCGATCCGCGAGTTCCGAGACCGCGTGCAGGGCGGGTGCGTCCGGCCGGTCGGCGCGCAGGAGGTCGAGCACGACGGTGGCCCGCGGGTCCTCGCCGGTGTAGACGATGTGCCCGAAGCCCGCGAGGTACCCGCCCGACGACGCGTCGGCGATCGCTCGATCGAGGTCGACGCCGTCGAGTACGCGACCCAGCAGCTCGTAGGCGCCCGCGGGCGCGCCACCGTGCAGCGGCCCGGCGAGGGCGCCGTACCCGGCGAGCAGCGCGTCGTACAGACCCGCCCGCGCCGACGCCGCGACGCGCGCCGCCGTGGTCGAGGCGGCGAGCCCGTTGTCGATGAGACACGTCGCCTGGGCCTGCATCCACGGGTGCTCCAGCCGCACCTCCGGCACCAACTCGGCGAGGACGGGCAGCAGCCCCAACGTTCGCTCGCCGATATGGGATCGGTCCGCGCGCAGCGGATCCTGCGCCGCGAGCAGCGCCACGGCGAGCGGGATCCGGCGCTCCAGCGCCACGCCGCGCACCGCGCCGAGATCGGCCCGCGGCGGCGGCACGGCACCGTCGACCTCGAGGGCGAAGCGTGCCGCCGCGGCGAAGTCCAGCTCCGCGCACAGGTCGGCGATCGGCCGGCCGCGCAGGAAGAGCGAGTCGCCGCGGAGCACCGAAACCCGGGTGGTGACGGCCCGGAACCGCAGGAGGCGGTCGGCCTCGCGCCGGCCGTCGTGCTTGGCGGCGGCCAGCGAGTCCACCTGGGTGCGGTCGAAGAGCGACTCGGCCTGCCCCGGCATGCGCCGCGAGTGCAGCACGCCGCGGCTCACGTAGGAGTACAGCGTCCCGCGCTTGACGCCGAGGCGCTCGGCCGCCTCCGACGTGGTGATCCATCTGTCCACGGCTCTTGATTCAATCAACATTGCGAGGGTTGATCAACATCGCCCACACTCGGCTCATGACCACACCGATCGTCGCCCCCGCGGGGCTCAAGAACGTCATCGTGACCGACACCGAACTCGGCGATGTCCGAGGCGAGGAGGGCTACTACCACTACCGGGGCCACGACGCCGCGCGCCTGGCGGCCACCGTCGACTTCGAGGACGCGTGGCACCTCATGCTCTTCGGATCCCTCCCCGGGCCCGACGGTGCCTTCCGCGCGCGGGTGGGCGCGCTCCGCGCGCTCGACGGGCGCACCGTCGACCTGCTGCGCGCGACCGTTCGGCCCGGGACCGAGCCCATGCACGCGCTGCGCGTGGCCCTCGCCGCACTGGGCCTCGGCGACCGGCCCCTCATGGACCTGCCGGAGGAGGAGCGGACCGCTGCGGCGCTGCGATCCGCGACGGTGACGCCGACCATCCTCGCGGCGGCGCACCGTCTGGCCCTGGGCGAGGAGCCCGTCGAGGCCGACCCGGACGCCGGCCACGCCGCCGACTACCTCCGGATGGCCACGGGGAACACCGATCCCGGCGACGCGGCGGCGCTGCAGACCTACCTCGTGGCCACCATCGATCACGGCTTCAACGCCTCGACCTTCGCGGGCCGGGTGATCGCGTCCACCGGATCGGACATGGCCTCGTGCCTACTCGGCGCCCTGGGCGCCTTCCTCGGGCCACTGCACGGTGGCGCGCCCAGCCGGGCGCTGGCCGCCCTCGACGAGATCGGCGACCCGTCGAACACCCGGGAGTGGGTGCGCGGCAAGATCTCCCGCGACGAGAAGATCATGGGCTTCGGACACGCCGTCTACCGCACCCACGACCCCCGGTCGGAGCTGCTCAAGGGCGTCGCGCGGCGGTACGACTCGCCGCTGGTCCGGCAGGCGCTCGCGGTGGAGTCGGAGATCGAGGCCGCGATCAACGAGCTCAAGCCGGGCCGCCGGCTGTACGCGAACGTCGAGTACTACGCGGGCGTGGTGATGAGCGAGGTGGGACTGCCGCCGTCGATGTTCACGCCGACCTTCGGGGTCGCCCGCGTCGTCGGGTGGACGGCGAACGTCCTCGAGCAGGTCCGGCAGGGCAAGATCATCCGGCCGTCGGCCCGCTACGTCGGAGATCTTTTGCAGTAGCATCACATGGTGACCACCCAGTCGAACGCCGGCCGCTACCGCATCGGCGAGCACGTCGTCGAGCTGCGCGCCCCGCGCCTCTCGGACGGACGATCGTGGCGCCGCACGAACCTCGAGCACGAGAAGCGCCTGCGGCCGGCGTTCGGCAGCCCGGACACCGATTGGGATGCGGCGCACTCCCCCGCCTCCTGGGCGGAGAGCTGGTGGACGGCGACCCACGACCCCGACGTACGCATCGCGCGCGTGCTCACCGTCGAGGACGGCGCCGAGGACCGGGTGGTCGGCTACCAGGTGTGGGCGGGCCGGGATCCGCGCACAGGACACGCCGAGGCGTCCACATGGATCGCCGGCCTCCCCCGCTCGGCGGAGGTCGCCGTCTTCGTCACCGCCGCCTGCCTCCTCGATGCGTTCACCGCGCACCCCGACCTGCCCTTCATCGTGGGGCCGATGGCCGTGCACAACCGGCCGGCGATCGCCCTCGCCGAATCGGTCGGCTTCACCTACCTGCAGACACTCCGCGGGCTCCGCGAGTACGACGGCCGACCGACCGATCACGTGATCCACGTCCACCGCAATGTCGCGGCGGCGCGGGCGGAACTGGCTGCGGTCATCGCCTCGATCGGCGCCGAGCCGCTGCCGCCTCGCCCCGCGGGCCGGCCGTCACCCGGCGCGGCCCTCGGGGTGGCCCGGTACGGGGTCCGCCGGCTGCGCGCCCGGGCACGCGCCGCCCGCGCCACCCCGACGGCCGACGCCGCGTTCGCCGCCACCAGCGCCGTCGAAGGCCACGACATCGGCTTCCTCCCCACCCGCGCCGGCGAGCACACCGCGACCGTCGACGGTCGACCCATCGGGGCGATCAGCACCCACGTCGACGGCGGTACCTCGACGACCGAGATCATCGATCGCCTGAACCGTGATGCGGAACGCGACGGCGCGACTGCGGCCGTCGTCGCCGCCTGCCGGGTCGCCGCGGAGGATCAGCGGACCCGGCGACTGACGATCGCGCTGGCGGACCGCCATGCGGGCGCCACCGCGGACCTGGCCGCGCTGGGCTTCGTCTCCGAGGGCACGACCCTGCCGACGCTCGGTGACGAATCCACGCCCCGCGAGAGCTGGACCCGCTTCCTCGAGTGGTGACCGCCGCTCAGGCCGACGGACGCACCACGAAGACCGAGCTCGCGCGCTTGCCGTTCTCCTGCAGGAGGGCGACGACGCGGCCGTCCGGGGTGGCCGCGGCGTAGACGCCCGGGATCCCCACCGGATCCAGCCAGCGACCGAGCGACAGGTCGACTGCCTGCTCCGCGGTCACCTCGCGGCTGGTGAACCCCGCGGCGATCGCCTCGTCGATGCCGTACGACAGGCGCGGAGTCGAGGCGAGGTCGTCGAGCGTGATCGCGTGGTCGAGGCCGTAGGGTCCGACCCGCGTGCGACGCAGGGCGGTGAGGTGCCCGCCCACGCCGAGCGCCGCGCCGAGGTCGCGGGCGAGCGCCCGGACGTACGTTCCCGACGAGCACTCCACGGTCACGTCGAGGTCGAGGTACTCGCCCTCGCGCCGGAAGGCGTGCGCCGCGAACTCGTCGACGGTGACCGGTCGCGGCTTGAGCTGGACCTCGGCACCCTCACGGACCAACTGGTGGGCGCGCTTACCGTCGACCTTGATCGCGCTCACCGTCGACGGGACCTGCTCGATCTCACCCGTCAACGGGAGCATGGCGGCGCGGACGGCATCCTCGGAAAGCCCTGCGGCGCAGGCGCCGCCGGTGATCCCGCCCTCGGCGTCGTCGGTCGTCGTCGAGGCGCCGAGCCGGACGGTGGCCGCGTAGGCCTTCGTCGTCAGGGCGAGGTGGCCGAGCAGCTTCGTGGCGCGCTCGATGCCGATGACGAGGACGCCGGTGGCCATCGGGTCGAGGGTGCCGGCGTGGCCGACCTTGCGGGTACTCATGGCGCGGCGGCAGCGAGCGACTACGTCGTGGCTGGTCAGTCCGGCGGGCTTGTCCACGATGACGAGCCCGGCGCCGTCGGGCTCGAGGAAGCCCCGGTGGGGAGTGGTCATCTCACACCTCCGCGATCGAGGTCACGATGAGGCCGTCGGTGATCCGCCACCGGCCCTCGAAGGACGCGACCGGCGGGCCGCCGTCGGTGGCCCTACCGTCGATGAGGATCCGGGACCGGAACGTGCCCTCGGCCGAATCGTCCCTGCGCGAGTCGAGGCCGAAGGTGATCTCCGCGTCCTCGAAGCCGAGCCAGCGGCCCGTGATCGGGTTCCACGCCTTGTACGTGGCCTCCTTGGCACAGAACAGGAGCCGGTCCCAGTGCAGGCCGTCCTGGTCGCGGGCGGCGAGCACCTCCCGCTCGGAGTCGAGGGAGACGGTGGGCAGCACCTTGTCCGGCAGCGGCAGGTGCGGCTCGGCGTCGATCCCGACGGTGCGCACCCCCATCCGGTAGCCCACCACCGCGCCGCGGTAGCCGTCGCAGTGCGTGAGCGCGCCCACCACGTTGCGCGGCCAGTCCACCCCGCCGCCCTCGCCCTTGACGAGCACGGCGTCGTCGATGCCCAACTCCCCCAGCGCCTCCCGCGCCAACTGGCGCACCGTCGCGTACTCCGCCTGCCGCTTGGGCACGGCCCGCGCGATCTGCGCCGCCTCGCGCGGGTGCAATGGCGCGTCCACATCGCCGTGGGCCTCCCGCGCGACGAGCCCGCGCGGGAGCATGGACTGCAGGATCATTTCTCCGACTCCTTCGCCCGCGCCGAGCGGCCGGAATCCCCGGGGCCACCGCCCCGTCCGGCGCCGGACTCCCGTGCCGCGCGACGCTCCGCGATCCGCTCCCGTGCCGCCACCCGGCGGTCACTGAGGCGCTCCTGCGCGGCAGCGCGTTCCGCGGCGAACCGCTCCGGATCGTCCCGGTACTTCGGGTCCACCTCGAAATGGACGCCGTAGTGCCCCAGTGATTCCTCCGTGTACGCCGGCGCCGGGAGGATCCGCCGCAGCAGCGGCTCGGGCAGGCCCCGCTCCTGCCACTCCCGCGGGTAACCCACCGACACCTCCTCGAACCGAACGCCGTCGTACCAGGTGGTGCGGGGAATGTGCAGGTGCCCGTAGACGGCCGCCTCGGCGTTGTAGGTGCGGTGCCAGTCCGCGGTTTCGACGGTGCCGCACCACAGCGCGAAGTCCGGGTAGAACAGCACCTCGGTGGGCTCGCGGCGCAGCGGCCAGTGGTTCACCAGCACGGTCCGGGTGCCGGCCGGCAGCGCGGCGAGCCGGCGGCGCGTGTACTCCAGGCGCGCCCGGCACCACGCGTCCCGGGTCGCGTAGGGCTCGGGCGAGAGCAGGAACTCGTCGGTCGCGACGACGCTCTTCTCCTTCGCGCGCGCCAGTGCCTGCAGCGTCGTGAGGCCCTCGTCGCGGAAGCTGTAGTCGTAGAGCAGGAACATGGGGACGATCGCGACCGGCGCTGTTTCGGGGTCGTCCGGGTCGTCGAACACCGGGAACGGGTCCTCGGGCGTGAGCACGCCGTGGTGCCGGCAGATCTCCACCAGGTGGTCGTAGCGGGCCTCGCCGAAGACCTGCATCGGGTCCTTGGACGTGGTGTACAGCTCGTGGTTGCCCGGGACCCAGATGACCTTCTCGAACCGGGGCGCCAGGGCGGTGAGCACCTCATCGAGCTGGTCGGTGCGCTCACAGACATCGCCGGCCAGGATCAGCCAGTCGTCCGGGGACGTGGGCCACACCTCGTCGACGATGCCCTCGTTCCCCCGGTGCCCCACGTGCAGGTCACTGATCGCCCAGAGGTTCGCCACCCCTCCACGCTACCGGGCGCGCGCTCAGTACCAGGGTCCCGGATACCTGCCGTCCACGTTCCGCACCAGCACAGCCGCACAGCCCTTGCCCGACGTGCTGCCCACCGTCTCGCACATCGACGTCCCCTTCGACTCCGACACCCAGGTCCAGCCGAGCTGTGTCGCCGCGGGCCGCCGTAGCCAGCTGGTGGCGATCTCCTTCCGGTCGGCGATGGTGGTAACGGAGTACGCGCCACTGCCGTCGTTTCGATTGATCAGGTAGAGGTGACCGTCGAAGTACCACGACTCGTAGATCCGCGCGGCGGACACCTCGGCCGCCGTCATCGAGAACACCGTCCGTCCCGAGTCCACGTCGACGACCGCGATCGCCGGCCCGTTGAGGAAGATCTGCCTTCCAACCACCGCTGAGACGGTTGCGCCGTCCGAGATCAGCCGCTTGTCGAAGGGCCGGTACACCCCCGCCTTGACATCGAAGAACCCGTCGGGCGTCGTGAACACGTCGCCCGTGACACCGTCGGACCAGCCCACAGGACCTTTGCCGTCCGCCGACTGGTCCGGCGACGACGCGACCTGCTGGCCCGTCGGGGAGAACAGCGTCCACACCCGGTTGGTGTTGCTCTTGTCCACCTTCGCGACCAGCCCGTTCGGGCCGATGGACCGGTACTCGGACGGTCCCGTCCAGCCCTGCTTCAGCGTCGCGAGGTCCACTCCGACGAGTTTGCTGCCGTACGTCAGCAGAATGGTGGACCGCGTCGCCGCGGGTGATCCGGTCCAACCGTCCACCGCGACCGTCGCGGTCCGGGCGACGGTGTCCGTCCCGACCTTCTGGACCGACACCCTGACGGTCTTGCGTTCGGGCGAGAGCCCCTGTGCGGGAACCGTGACCTGCTGCACCCACACGAGGTCCGGGTCGGTGGGCACGCCCGCCAGGGTGCAGTGTGTCTTGTTCTCCACCTCACCCGGTTGCACGCTCGGCTTGGTGGGGTGCCAGAACTCGCCGGACTCCGGCCGAAAGACCTGCACCGCTTCGGCGCTGTGAACAGCGGAGTAGTACGCTCCGCCACACCCGGTGTAGGGCACGCCGCCGTAGCTCGACCAGCCGTCCTTGAACGGGGTGTCCGACGGGTTGACGTCCGGCACCGGGACACGGTCCACGCGCGCCGGCGTCGCCGTGACCGACGCGGACGACGAGGCGGAAGCTGTCGTGGTCTGCGCCGTCGGCGTCCGCGTAGCGCCGTCACCGCTACTTGTGCCGCAGCCCGCCACCAGGATCGACGCCACCAACGCCGGCACCAGAACAGAGATTCGCATGCGCAGAAACTGTAGCGGCGGGCTCGTCCTGCTGACGTCGTCCGAACAGATGAATTTCTCCCCCGAACAACTCGCTGCGGCCAGCTCAGTGACGATCTACCGATTGGCAAGGCAAGGCTAAGCAACTGCTAGGGTCGCTTCATGGCCACCCCGAACCGCCGCAGATTCCTCTCCGCCATGCTCGCCGTGGCCACCGCCGCCACGGTCGCGGCGTGCGGATCCGGCGGAGGCGACGCCGACCGCGAGCACACGCGCACCGTCGTCCACGCAATGGGTGAGACGAAGGTCCCCGTCGCCCCGAAGCGGATCGTGGTGATCGACTCACCCCAGCTGGACGCTCTTGTCTCGCTCGGCATCACGCCCGTCGGGGCGACGGTGTCCGCCGCCAACGAGGGCTTCCCGGGCTATCTCCGCGACAGGCTGGGCGGTACCACCTCCGTGGGCGCCACCACCGCCCCGAACGTCGAGGAGATCGCGGCGCTCAAGCCCGACCTGATCATCGGGTCCAAGGTGCGCCACGAGAAGCTCTACGCCCAGCTCTCCCGGATCGCGCCGACCGTCTTCTCCGTGGACTCCGGCACCAACTGGAAGGAGCAGGCGCACATCACCGCGGACGCCGTCAATCGCACCGAGGCGATGAACACGAAGCTGACCGAGCTCGACGCCCGAGCCGCCGCGGTCGGAAAGCAGGTGGGCGCGCCGGGCACCACGCTGTCCATCGTGCGCTTCCGCGCCAACGGCTTCCGCCTCTACGGTCCCGACACCTTCTCCGGCACCGTGATCCGCGCGATGGGCTTCACCATCCCGCAGAAAGCGTGGAACGAGTATTCGATGGTCGAGACCTCGCTGGAGAACTTCGCCGAGATCACCGGCGAGACCGTCTTCCACACCGAGGGCGCGAACGCCACCGCCACCGCGAAGTCCGTCACCGAGCGCTGGGGTGCGCTGCCCGCCGTCGCCGCCGGGCGCGCCTTCGCCGTCGAGGACGAGACCTGGATGGTGGGCATCGGCGTGATCGGCGCGGGCCGGATCATCGACGACGTGCAGCGCCTGGTGAAGCCGAAGGGCTGAATCCGGGGCGATACCGGCGCGGCTCAGTAGTCTCAAGGGCGATGACTGAGCCCACTGCCCCCGCGGCCGCGGCCACCACCGGCCGCCGCCGCCCCGTCGACTGGATGGACTGGGCGATGATCGCGCTGGCGATCGTCTCGCTCGTCCTGATCACGGTGATGACCTTCGTGCACCTGCCGCGCGGGCTCTACATCACCGTGCTGTGGATCGACGCCGCGATCTGTCTGATCTTCTTCCTGGAGTTCCTGGCCCGCTGGCGCGCGGCGCACTGGTCGCGCAGGTTCCTGCTGCTCAACTGGTACGAGCTGCTCGGCATGGTGCCCGCGTTCGTGGTCACGATGGCGTTGCCGTCGGCCTTCAAGTTCCTCCGGCTCGTCCTGGTGATCGCACGGCTCGCCACCGCGATCGACCGCGCCTACGGCGACCGGATCACCGCCGTCGTCGTGGGTCGCGCCACCGACGCCGTGGTCGACGCGGTGAAGCGGCCGATCACGGTCGCCGTCCTCGACGAGGTGACCGAGGTGCTCAAGACCGGCCACTACACCAAGAACATCGCCCTGGCGCTCGAGGAGAACCGGCCCGAGATGAGCGGGATGATCCAGGAGATGGTGAAGAACGACCCGCAGACCAAGGCGGTCAAGTACATCCCGTTCCACGACGAGATCATCCAGCTGATCGTGGACACCTCGTTCCGGATGGTGCTCCAGGTCCTCGCCGACGAGCGGACCGACGAGTTGGTCTCCGACATGCTGCGCGAGAACATCGACCAGATACGGGATTCCGTCAAGCGCAAGGAGGACGCGGCGGCGCGGACGACACCGGGCAACGCCGCTGTCACAGTGCGCCCGGTCCCGTAACCGACCCGTTACGGCGCGGACACCGCGGCCCAACGCCTCCCCAGCACGATTCCTTCCAACCCCGCGCCGCACGGCCGGGCCGGAAGGGATCTTTCGTGACCGCACTGCAACCCCCGGAGGCGACGACCGCACCGTCGACCCCGCTCAGCGACAGCGCCTCCCGCGAGACGCTCGAGGACTACACCCTGCGCTTCGCACCGCGCAGCTACCGCAAGTGGGGCCCCGCCGTGGTCGCCACCTCGGCGCTCGGGGGCATCGCCTACCTCGCCGACTTCGCGATCGGCGCGAACATCGGCATCGCGAACGGCACCGGCAACGCGCTCTGGGGCATCGGTTTCTTCGCCCTGGTCATCGTGCTGACCGGGTACCCGCTGGCCTACTACGCCGCGCGGTACAACATCGACCTGGACCTCATCACCCGCGGCAGCGGCTTCGGCTACTACGGCTCGGTGCTGACGAACGTGATCTTCGCGTCGTTCACGTTCATCTTCTTCGCGCTCGAGGGATCGATCATGGCGCAGGGCCTCAAACTCGGCCTGGGCGTCCCGCTGTGGCTGGGATATCTGCTCTCGTCGGTGCTCATCATCCCGCTCGTGATCTACGGCATGAACACGCTCGCGAAGCTGCAGGTGTGGACCACGCCGCTGTGGCTCGTGATGATGGTGCTGCCCTTCGGCTACCTGCTGCTCAAGCACCCCGAGGCGATCGGCGACTTCTTCGCCTTCGGCGGCATCGACACCGCCACCGGTGCACCCCTGCACAAGGGCGTCAGCTTCGCCGGCACGATGCTGGCCGCGGGCGTGTGCCTGTCGCTCATCGCGCAGATCGCCGAGCAGATCGACTACCTGCGGTTCATGCCGCCCAAGACGCCCGAGAACTCGCGCCGCTGGTGGACCGCCGTGATCACCGCCGGCCCCGGCTGGGTCTTCTTCGGCGCCGTCAAGCAGATCGTCGGTCTCTTCCTGGCCGTCTACCTGATCGGGATCACGATCGACAACGCCGGCATCGCCAATCAGCCGGTGCACCAGTTCGTGGAGATCTATCAGGACTTCCTGCCGCACTGGCTCGCCCTGACCCTCGCGGTGATCCTCGTGGTGATCAGCCAGATCAAGATCAACGTGACCAATGCGTACTCGGGCTCGCTGGCGTGGACCAACAGCTTCACCCGCGTCACCAAGACCTACCCGGGCCGCCTGGTGTTCCTGGTGTTCAACGTGGTCATCGCGATCGTGCTCATGGAGGCCGACATGTTCAGCTTCCTCAACAACCTGCTGAACTTCTACGCCAACTGCGGCATCGCCTGGATCGTCGCCGTCGCCAGCGACATCGCGATCAACAAGTACCTCCTGAAGATCTCGCCGAAGGTCCCGGAGTTCCGCCGCGGCATGCTCTACGACGTCAACCCGGTCGGCTTCGTCTCGGTGATCGTGGCGGCGGGCCTGTCCATCGCCGCGTTCTTCGGGCTCCTCGGCTCGGGCCTGCAGCCCTACTCGCCGCTGGTCGCACTGGTCCTCGCGCTGGTGCTGCCGCCGGTCCTCGCCGTCGCCACGCGGGGCAAGTACTACCTGCGCCGCAGCGACGACGGCATCGACCTGCCGATGTTCGACGAGTACGGCAACCCGTCGGGCGAGAAGCTCCTGTGCTGCGTGACCGGCGTCGAGTTCGAGCGGCCCGACATGGTGGCCTCCGCGGTGCCCGGCCCCGACGGCGAGAAGCAGTACATCAGCTCGCTGGCACTGTCGACGGACAGGTCCGGTGCGCACGTCCTGCCCGCCGACCCGCCGGTGCGCTAGGCGCTCGCCTCACTCCACCTGATCCGACGGTGCGCCGGCCTCCTCCGCGGGGGCCGGCGCGCCGTCGTCCGAGGTTCGCCCCCGCAGGTGCATCAGGATCTCGGCGTGCCCCTGCAGGAAGGCCCGCTCGTCGAGCTTCTTGCGGCGCATCCACCCCGTGACCTCGGAGTTGCACTTGCTGGCGTTGCACGAGCGGCACGCGGGCACCACGTTCGTCTGCGTGTAGCGGCCACCCCTGGAGATCGGCAGGACACAGTCCTTCTGGAACGGCCCCGCCCCGCCGCAGTACGCGCACACGCCCCACAGGGCGACCAGTTCGTTCCACTCGGGCACGGTGAGGTCGTTGTCGGCGGCGGCCACCCGGCGCGCGCGGCGGCGGGCGACCCGGGCCTTGCGGGTCTGCGCGCGCGGCGCAGTCGACTTCGGGGGCACGGGCACACGTTACCCATCGAAAACGATACCGATTCGGTAGTTTCCGCCCGGGAACCCGACGAAGGGAATACGGTCCACTCATGCCCACCTACGAATTCCGCTGCAGCAGTTGCGGACCCTTCGACGCCGTCTACAGCATGCGCGAGGTCCCCGAGGCGACGGCCTGTCGCTGCGGGGCCCCGGCACGTCGCGGGATCACCGCGCCCCGGTTGGGCAGCGGGGCGTCGCGGGCGATGAAGCTGCTGGACGCCACCAAGGCCACGGCCGAGAAGCCGGCCGTCGTCTCCGCCCCGACCGGGCGGACGCGCGGAGGCGGGGGCGGCGCACCGTCGAACCCCCGGCACGCGGGACTCCCCCGCCCCTGAATCCCCCCCCCGATCGTCCACCGCAGAAGAAAGGCCAGTTCCATGCCCGAAGTCGTCTTTCCGCTCGACTCCAGCAAGAAGTTCACCGATCAGGAGAAGGTCGGCCACAATCGGTGGCACTACGCCATCCCGCCGGCCGTCACCGTCAAGCCGGGCGACACCTTCCGGGTCCACTGCCGGGAATGGTTCGACGGTGCCATCCACAACGACGACTCGGCGGAGGACATCCTCAACGCGCCGCTGACCTCCGTGCACACGCTATCGGGACCGATCGCGGTCGAGGGCGCGAAGCCCGGTGACCTGCTCATCGTCGACATCGTGGACGTGGGGCCGATCCCGCAGGAGGACAGCGGCCCGCTGGCCGGCCAGGGCTGGGGCTACACGGGCATCTTCGCCAAGGAGAACGGCGGCGGCTTCCTCACCGAGCAGTTCCCCGACGCCTACAAGGCGGTCTGGGACTTCACCGGGCACACCGCCACGTCGCGGCACGTGCCCCACGTGAGCTTCACCGGCATCATCCACCCGGGCCTGATGGGGACGGCACCGTCGAAGGACCTGCTGGCGCGGTGGAACACCCGCGAGGCAGCGCTCATCGCGACCGATCCGGACCGGGTCCCGCCGCTGGCGCTCCCGCCGGAGCCGAACGACGCGATCCTCGGCACCCTCACCGGCGACGCCTTCACCGCGGCCGCCGCGGAAGCCGCCCGCACCGCCCCGCCGCGCGAGAACGGCGGCAACCAGGACATCAAGAACCTCACCCGCGGCACCCGCGTCTTCTACCCCGTGTTCGTGGACGGGGCGAACCTGTCGGTGGGCGATCTGCACTTCAGCCAGGGCGACGGCGAGATCACCTTCTGCGGCGCCATCGAGATGGGCGGCTTCATCGACCTGCACGTCGACATCATCGCCGGCGGCATGGAGACCTACGGCGTCAGCGAGAACGCGATCTTCCTGCCCGGCGGCGACGTGGGCCCGCGGTACGAGCAGTTCCTCGCCTTCTCGGGCACGTCGGTGACCCTCGACGACGAACAGCGCTACCTGGACAGCCACCTCGCCTATCAGCGGGCGTGCCTGCACGCGATCGACTACCTCACGAAGTTCGGCTACAGCCCGGAGCAGGCGTACCTGCTCCTCGGCGCGGCGCCGATCGAGGGCCGCCTCTCGGGCGTCGTCGACATCCCGAACTCCTGTGCCACCGTGTACATCCCGACGTCGATCTTCGACTTCGACGTGACGCCGGGCAAGGACGGACCGGTGCAGATCGATCCGGGCCAGGGCGCGCCGCGCGCGTCGCGCTGACCGGGGCTCGGGTCAGCGCGGGAAGGGCAGGTTCGGCGGGATGGTGATGGTGCGCGGCACGCCCGGCGGCACGTCGATGCCCGGCGGGATCACGACGGTGGTCGGGTAGGGCTGCGTCGTCTGCTGCTGCGTCCCGGTCGGGTACGTCGTCGTGGTCGTGGTCGTCGGGTACGCGGCGGTGGTGTCCGGCGGGTACGGGGCGACGTAGGGCTGCTCGGGCGTGCCCACCTGGGCCGGCGCGGCGGACGTGGTCGCGGCGGCCGAGGACGAGGCGCTCGCGGACGCTGCGGACGAGGGCGCCGACGACGGGCCCGAGCCCGCGCTCGGGTTCACGGTGAACGAGGGCACCGACCCCGAATCGGATGGTGCACATGCCACCATCGCTCCGAGTCCGGCGACGACGGCCGTACCGGCCAGAATCCGGCGGAACGCGGGCGTGCGCGCAATCACAGTGAATGCCATATGCAACATAGGATCGCATTCACGGCCGCATTGCAAGCCGGATCGCCGAGGCTCCGCCGGACCCGCCCGATCAGCCGGGCGCGGTGCCCACCTGCTCCCACCGATGGCCCAGGAAGCGGGACACCACGGCCACGCAGCGCAGCACCATGAACGCCGCCAGACCCGACCAGATGCCCGTGAGCCCCCAGCCGAAGGCGTACGAGAGCCAGATCAGCGGCAGGAACCCGACGAGCGCCGACACCATCGTCGCCGTACGCAGGTACGCGGCGTCCGAGGCGCCGAGCAGCACACCGTCGAGCGCGAAGACCACCCCGGCGACCGGCACCATCCCCACGAGGAACCACCACGGCACCGTCAGCGCGTCGAGCACCTGGGCGTCGGCGGTGAACGCGTGCGGCAGGGTGCCGGCCAGGGCCGCCAGCGCCGCGGCGATGGCGACCGCGAAGGCCGTGGACCACGCCGTGACCCGGTGCCCCAGCGACCGCGCGGCCTCCGTGTTCCCGGCGCCGAGCGCGGCGCCCACCAGCGTCTGCGCGGCGATCGCGAGCGAATCGAGGACGAGGGCCACGAAGTTCCACAGCTGCATCGCGATCTGGTGCGCGCCCACGAACTGCGCTCCCGCGCGGGCCGCGACCGCCCCGGCGAAGATGAAGCAGATCTGGAAGGACAGGCTGCGCACGATCAGGTCGCGGCCCAACACGAGCTGGGCCCGAACCACGGCGGGCCGGAACCGGAGTCCGCCCGCCGGTGCCGCGCGGACCACCGCACCGAGGAACAGCAGACCGCTGACGACCTGCCCGGCGAGGTTCGCCCACGCCGAACCGACCAGGCCCAGCTCGGGCGCGCCGAGCCAGCCGTGGACGAGGACGGGGCACAGCACCGTCGACAGGCCCAGGCCCGCCAGCACGAACACGAGCGGGGCCCGGGGCCGCTGCACGCCGCGCAACCAGCCGTTCCCGGCCATCGTGACCAGGATGAGCGGGATGCCGAACGCCGCCACCCGCAGCCACGACTCCGCCGCGACGGCGATCTCGTCGCGACCGGCGAGCGCGCGCGTCACCGGCCCCGCGAAGATCTGCACCAGGGTCAGCAGGACACCGCCGACCGCGAGCGCGAGCCACGTGGCCTGCACGCCCTCGGTGACGGCACCGTCGGGATCCCCCGCGCCGTAGCGGCGCGCCGAGCGCGAGGTGGTGCCGTAGGAGAGGAAGGTCAGCTGCGTCGAGACCGTCGCCAGGATGAGCCCGCCCACGGCGAGGCCCGCCAGCGGCAGCGCGCCCAGCCGGCCGATGATCGCCGTGTCCCACAGCAGGTAGAGGGGTTCGGCGGCGAGCACCCCGAGCGCGGGCAGCGCCTGTCCGACGATCCGCCTGCCGAGACCGGACGGGACGGCGGCCACCGCCTCGGTCATGCGCGGGCGAGGAACGCCGTCACCACGTCCTCCGCCGTGCCGGTGGCCGAGTAGCCCGCCGCCAGCCGGTGCCCGCCGCCGCCGAAGACGCGCGCCACCGCCGAGACATCGACATCGGTGCGCGCCCGCAGCGACGCGGACCACTCGCCGTTGTCGGCCTCCTTGAACAACGCGGCGACCTCGCAGTCGTCCGCCGTCCGGAGCAGGTCGATGAGGGATTCGGCGGCGTCCCAGCCGAGCGGGCCGCGGTCGACGGCGCGACAGACGGCGTAGACCGCGCCGCGGCCGCCGAAGGCCTCCGGCACGGCCGTCGCAGAGCCGAGCACCGCCGCGACCATGGGGAACCAGGCACGCGGATGGCTGTCGAGCAGTTCCCGCGTGAGCTCGCGCCCGTGCGCGCCCGCCTCGAGCAGCCGGGCCGCCGTCCGATGCCCCGCGGGCGAGGCCCAGCGGAACGAGCCGGTGTCGGTGACCAGGCCCGCGTACAGGCAGTCCGCGGTCTCCGCGTCGAGCTCGGCGCCGAGCGCATCGACCACCGCCAGCACCAGTTCCGTGGTGCTGTTCGCCGACGGGTCGATCAGGTCGACGGTGCCGAACCCGCCGTTCGTGGCGTGATGGTCGATCACGACCCGCACCGGGTGCTCCCCGAACGAGGCCTCCAGTCCGGCGAGCCGCTCCGCGCTGGCGCAGTCGACGGCGACCGCGACCTCGGCGTCGATCGGGGCCGAGAAGCCGTCGGCGCCGGCCAGGCCGCCGATGCCCGACGGCAGGTCCGGACCGGGGTGGCTCACCGAGACCTCGGCACCGCGGGCACGGAGCACCCGCGCCAGCGCCAGCCCCGAACCCAGCGTGTCGGCGTCGGGCCGCACGTGGCAGTACACCGCCACGCGGGACGCCCCGTCGAGCGCTGCCGCGACGGCCGCGAGGGCGTCGGTCACCGCGGATCCTCGTCCGGGTCCTCGTCGTGCTTGTACGGATCCGCGTCGCCCGCCGGCTGCGCGGTGGCCGCCACAGCGGCGACCCGCTCGTCCTGCTCGCGGGCCTTGGCCAGCAGCGCCTCCATGTTCGCGACCGCGGCGGGCACCCCGTCGAGCTCGAACCGGAGCGTGGGCGTGAATCGCACGCCCGTACCCGCGCCGACCTTGCTGCGGAGCTGGCCCCGGGCTTTCTCCAAGCCCGCCGCGGCGGCCTCGTAGTCCGGCTCGACGTCGAGCGTGGGCCCCATGACGGTGTAGAACACCGTCGCGTCGTGCAGGTCGTTCGTCACCCGCGTATCGGTGACGGTCACGTGGTCCAGACGCGGATCCTTGATGTCGTGCTCGATCGCCGTCGCGACGATCGTGCCGATCCGCTTGGCGAGCCGAGCTGCCCGTGCCGGGTCAGCCATGACTACTCCCTCCCTTGAAACCTCTGACGATCGACCCACGGCGCCGAGCGCGCCGCGAACGATCGGTGGACAGCGAGCATATCCCGGTGGGCGGCGAAGGACATGTGTCCCGCACCGACCCCGATCACGTCGCGCTAATCCTCGGGGCCGAACAGCCTGCGGCGCACCGAGAGCAGCTGGGTCTCGGGATGCGCGGCGACGGTGCGCTCGCACCGATCGAGGATCTCGACGACGTGCGCGTGGTCGGGGCCGACCACGCCGACGCCGAGCGTCGCCCGGCGATGCAGGTCCTGTTCGCCCACCTCGGCCGCGCTGACGGAGAATCTCCGCAGCTCGGCGAGGACGGGCCTGATGACGGATCGCTTCTGCTTGAGCGAATGGACATCACCCAGCAGGAGATCGAACTCCAGAGCTCCTATGAACATCGTGCGGGCCACCCGGCCCAGGGGCTCGGGGAGCCACCGCCCGGGCGCATCGACACCCGGGCGGTGACCCCTGACTAATCGCGGGCCTTCTCGACCAGCTCGTAGGTCTCGATCACGTCGCCGATCTTGATGTCGGAGTACGAGAGCGTGAGACCGCATTCGTAGCCCTCGCGGACCTCGGTCGCGTCGTCCTTCTCGCGCTTGAGCGAGGTGACCGTGATGTTCTCGGCCACGACCGTCGAGTCGCGCAGCAGGCGCGCCTTCGCATTGCGGCGCATGATGCCCGACTGGACCATGCAACCCGCGATGTTGCCCACCTTGGACGACTTGAAGATCGCGCGGATCTCGGCCTGGCCGAGCTCCTTCTCCTCGTAGACCGGCTTGAGCATGCCCTTGAGCGCGGCCTCGACCTCGTCGATGGCCTGGTAGATCACCGAGTAGTACCGGATCTCCACGCCCTCGCGGTTGGCGAGCTCCGTGGCCTTGCCCTCGGCCCGCACGTTGAAGGCGATGATGATCGCATTCGATGCGGACGCCAGGTTGACGTTGGTCTCGGTGACGCCACCGACACCGCGGTCGATGACCCGCAGCTGCACCTCGTCGTCGATCTCGATCCCGAGCAGCGCCTCCTCGAGCGCCTCGACGGTGCCCGAGTTGTCGCCCTTGAGGATGAGGTTGAGCTGGCTCGTCTCCTTGAGCGCGGCGTCCAGATCCTCCAGCGAGACACGCTTGCGCGACCGCGCCGCGAGGGCGTTGCGCTTGCGCGCCGCGCGCCGGTCGGCGATCTGCCGGGCGATGCGGTCCTCGTCCACGACGAGGAGGTTGTCGCCCGCACCGGGCACCGACGTGAAGCCGATGACCTGCACCGGGCGCGACGGGAACGCCTCGGCGATGTCGTCGCCGTTCTCGTCCACCATCCGGCGGACGCGACCGTACGCATCGCCGGCCACGATCGAGTCACCGACCCGCAGGGTGCCGCGCTGGATGAGCACGGTGGCCACGGGGCCGCGACCGCGGTCGAGGTGCGCCTCGATGGCCACGCCCTGCGCGTCCATGTCGGGGTTCGCCCGCAGGTCGAGCGAGGCGTCGGCCGTCAGCAGCACCGCTTCGAGCAGCGTGTCGACGTTCGTGCCCTGCTTCGCGGAGATGTCGACGAACATCGTGTCGCCGCCGTACTCCTCGGGGACCAGGCCGTACTCGGTGAGCTGGCCGCGGATCTTCTCCGGCTGCGCGCCCTCCTTGTCGATCTTGTTCACCGCCACGACGATCGGCACGTCGGCCGCCTGCGCGTGATTGATGGCCTCCACCGTCTGCGGCATGACGCCGTCGTCGGCCGCGACCACGAGGATCGCGAGGTCGGTGGCCTTGGCACCCCGGGCACGCATGGCGGTGAACGCCTCGTGACCCGGCGTGTCGATGAACGTGATCAGGCGCTCATTGCCCTCGAGCTCCGTGAGCACCTGGTAGGCACCGATGTGCTGCGTGATGCCGCCGGCCTCGCCCTCTCGGACGTTGGCCTTGCGGATCGTGTCGAGCAGTCGGGTCTTACCGTGATCGACGTGGCCCATGACGGTGACCACCGGCGGCCGCTGCTCGAGGTCGTCCTCGTCGCCCTCGTCCTCGCCGTAGGTGAGGTCGAAGCTGTCGAGCAGCTCGCGGTCCTCGTCCTCGGGGCTGACGACCTGGACGACGTAGTTCATCTCCTCGCCCAGCAGGACGAGGGTCTCCTCGTTCACCGACTGGGTCGCGGTGACCATCTCGCCCAGGTTGAACAGCGCCTGGACCAGCGATGCCGGGTTGGCGTCGATCTTCTCGGCGAAGTCGCTCAGCGACGCGCCCCGGGCCAGACGGATCGTCTCGCCCTGGCCGCGGGGCAACCGCACGCCACCGGCGATCGGCGCCTGCATGCTCTCGTACTCGGCGCGTTTCGCCCGCTTCGACTTGCGGCCACGACGCGGAGCGCCACCGGGACGACCGAAGGCACCCGCGGTGCCGCCGGGACGACCCCGACCTCCGCCGCCGGGACGACCGCGGAAACCACCCGCTGCGGGTGCACCGGCGCCACCACCGGCACCGCCGCCGGGCCCACCGCGGTAGCCGCCACCGCCGCCGGGACGACCGCCGGGCCCGCCACGACCACCGGGGCCGGGACGGCCCTGTGCGGCCGGACGCGCGGCGCGTGCGGGCATCGCACCCGGGTTCGGGCGCGGAGGCATGCTGCCGGGAGTGGGACGCGGGCCGCCGGGACCAGCGGCCGGACGCGCACCGCCCTGCGGACGGGGACCGCCCTGGCCGGGAGCGGGACGACCACCCTGCGGGCGCGGGCCCCCCTGGCCGGGAGCCGGGCGACCGCCCTGCGGGCGCGGGCCACCGGGGCCCGGCTGCGGGCGGGGCGCACGCTCGACGGGAGCCTGCGAGGAGAACGGGTTGTTGCCGACCTTCGGGGTGCGCGGGCCGGGCTTGGGTCCGGCCGGACGCGGGCCCGGGCGGGCCGACGGTGCCGCCGGTGCGGCGGTCTCGGGGGCCGACGGTGCGGCGCTCGCCGCGGGCGCGGCCGGAGCCGGGGTCGGCTCGGGCGCCGCGGGCGCGGCCGGGCGGGGGCCCGGACGTGCGCCGGAAGCCGCCGGACGGGCCGCGGGCGCCGACGCTGCGGGGGTGCTCGCCGCGGGGGTCGCGGGGGCGGCCGGTGCGGCCGGCTTGCGCGCCGGACCGGGCTTCGCGCCGCCGGCCGGCTTCGCGCCGCCGTCGGACTTGGGTCCGTACGACTCGCGCAGGCGCCGCGCGACGGGGGCTTCCACCGTCGACGACGCGGACTTCACGAACTCGCCCTGCTCACTGAGCCGTGCGAGAACTTCCTTGCTGGTGACACCGAGTTCCTTAGCCAACTCGTGCACGCGGGCCTTGCCTGCCACTCTTCTCCTCAAATGTGAGGTCAGAGGGCGTCACTGGTCCCGCCGACCTCGGTTAGTTACTCCGATTGCCGTTCATCGCTGGTGCTTCACGGTGTGCTCATGTCTTCAGCTCGATTCCTTCGTCTCCGAGTGGGTGGGCCTTGGAAAAGACCAACCGCCTTCAGACCGCTCACAATAGTAGCGCGTCGGGGCAAGTGGTTTCACCCCAGGGACTCCTCCAGTGCACCCGAAACCCGTAGCGCCCGGCGGAACGCGTTCTTCTTCCGCGCCAGTTCGCGGCACCGCGCATCGTCGTGGAGCCACGCTCCGCGCCCCGGGAGCCGGCGCCGGTCGTCCACGACGACGCGCGGCGGACCGTCGGCCCGGGGAACCGCGACGACCCGGATCAGCTCCCCCGCGGCGGCCCGGCCCCGGCACCCGATGCAGGTGCGGACCGGTTCGCTCACTGCGGCCCACTGCCCTCCGCGTCGGAGCGGATGTCGATCCGCCAGCCGGTCAGGCGGGCGGCGAGACGGGCGTTCTGCCCCTCCTTGCCGATCGCGAGGCTCAGCTTGAAGTCGGGGACGACGACGCGGGCGGCCTTCTCCTTCGCGTCGACCACTGTGACCGATACCACGGACGACGGCGAGAGCGCGTTGCCGACGAACACGGCCGGATCGTCGTCGTAGGAGATGATGTCGATCTTCTCGCCCTCCAGATCGCTCATCACGTTGCGCACGCGCTGGCCCATCGGGCCGATGCACGCGCCCTTCGCGTTGAGGCCCTGCACCGAGGTGCGGACGGCGATCTTGGACCGGTGGCCGGCCTCCCGCGCGACCGAGGTGATCTCGACGCTGCCGTCGGCGATCTCCGGGACCTCGAGCGCGAACAGTTTCTTCACGAGGTTCGGGTGCGTGCGCGAGAGGGTGATCTGCGTGCCGCGCTGGCCGCGGCTGACGCCGACGACGTAGAACTTCATCCGGTCGCCGTGCTCGTAGCTCTCCCCCGGCACCTGCTCGGCCGGCGGCAGCAGACCCTCGCGGCCCTCGCGCTCGCTGCCGATCCGGACCACGACGAAACCGCGCGCGGCGGCGCGGGCGTCCGCCTGCACGACACCCGAGACGACCTCGCCCTCGTAGACGGCGAACTCGCCGAAGGTGCGGTCGTTCTCCGCGTCCCGCAGCCGCTGCATGATCAGCTGGCGCGCCGAGTCCGCGGCGATGCGGCCGAAGCCCTCGGGGGTGTCGTCCCACTCGGTGATGACATTGCCGTCGGCGTCGAGCTCCTGCGCCAGCACCTTGACCTGGCCGGTGCGCCGGTCGACGTCGATCCGGGCGTGCGGCTCGTGCCCCTCGCTGTGCTTGTACGCGGTGAGGAGCGCGACCTGGATGGCCTCGATCACCGTGTCGACGGAGATGTCCTTCTCCGCCTCGATGGCCCGCAGGGTCGCCATGTCGATGTTCATCTCGTCCTCATTCCTCGTCGGCGTCGTCGCCGGTCAGATCCTCGGGCTCGGCGCCCGACTCCACGCGCCCGGGCGTGATGCCCGAGAGCTCCATCTCTTGGGGGTCGGGCCTGCGGAACTCGACCCGGGCGGCGGCCGCGGCCACATCGTCCAGGGCGAGCTCGCGGGTCGTCGGGGCGGCGCCCTTCGCCCCGGGTAGCACGACGGTGACCGTGCTCCCGTCGTCCGCGAGAGCTCCGACGCGGGCCAGCAGGTTCGAGCCGTCGCGCAGCTCGATCGCGGCTCGACGGCCGCGGGCGCGGCGCCAGTGACGGGGCTCGGCGAGCGGGCGCTCCGCGCCCGGCGTGGTGACCTCGAGGGTGAACGCCTGGCCACCGAAGACCTCGTCGGCGTCGTCGACCGCCGCGGACAGCGCCCGGGCCAGGACGGCCAGGCCGTCGAGCGTGGGGCCGGCGTCGCTGTCGACCACCACCGTGATCGATGACTTCGGGCCGGCGTTGTTGATCTTCAGCTGCTCGAGATCGAGGCCCGCCGCTTCCAGGTGGGGCGTGATGACGGCTCTCACCGCCGCTTCGTCGTATGCCATACGCGCCTCCCTGTGAAATTGTCCCGGGGCACCTCGCCCACGGTGTCGAACGCTGCGACCAGTGTACTCATGGCGCGCGAGCCGACCGCCACGCCGTCGGCCGTACGCCGGACCCATAGACTCGTGCCCGTGATCGACCAACCCCCTCGCGCGCGCCGCGGCATCGACCGGCGCACCGCCCTGACATCCGCGCTGGTCACCGGTGGCGCCCTCGTGGGCGGCGCCGCCCTCGCCGGGTGCACCACCCCGGAGGACCGCGCCGACGATCCGCAGGCCGTGCGCCTGCAGGCGGCGGCCTCCCGGGCCCAGGCCGACGCCGACCTCGCGCGCGGACTCGCCGTGCTCGACGGTGCCGCCGGCCCCCAGCTGAGCCTCATCGCCGACCAGCGCGGCCAGCACGCGAACGCCCTCACCGACGAGCTCTCCCGCTACGTGCAGCGACCCACGTCGGTGACCGCCGCACCGTCGTCGACCGCGGCGGCACCCGCCCCGGCGACCCGGCAGTCGCTGCGCGCGCAGCTGGCCCGGTCGGCCCGGGAGGCGGGCGACGCCGCCGTCGCGGCGTCCGGCTATCAGGCCGCGCTGCTCGGCTCCGTCGCCGCGGCCACCCGCGTGCACGCCGAGGTGGTGCTCGGATGACGCCCGCGCAGGAGGCGGTCGCCGCGGCACTGACGTCGGAGCACGCGGCGGTGTACCTGTACGGCTTGGTCGAGGCCTTCGCCGCACCCACCCGCCGCGCCGAGATCGCCACGTACGCGGCGGAACACCGCGCCCAGCGCGACGCCCTGGCCCGGGTCCTCGCCGCCGCCGGCGTCGACGTGCCCGTCGCCGCGGCCGCCTACAACCCGCCCGAGCCCGTGACCGACCCGGTGAGCGCCGCGAAGGTGGCGGTCGCCGCCGAGGACGACAGCGCCGCCGCCCACCGCGGCGTGCTCACCCACGGCGACGGCGACGGCGTGCGCCACCTGGGCGTGACCGGTCTCGGGGGCGCCGCCGTGCGCGGCGCACGATGGCGGGCCGCGCTCGGCGTCACGCCCGTGACCGGCCCCTTCCCGGGGATCCGTACGTAACGCTCCTACCGGCGGTGTCCTCGGCCACGGCGCTGCGCGTTGCGATGCCTTTACACTCGCAGGATGACGTCCAGTGATCCGCACCAGCCCGGCGACGGGACCTACGATCCGACGGTGATCCGTCCCGCCGAGCCGGCTCCGTCCGGCCCGGACCTGACCAAGCGCGACACCGCGTCGGACGTCGGCGGCGACCCCGACGCGGCGACCACGGTGCACCCGACGGCTCAGCCGGACCCGTACGCGGCACCGTCGAACCCGTACGCCCCGCCCGCCGATCCCTACGCGGCCCCGAACCCCTACGCCGCGCCGAACGCGGACCCGTACGCCGCCCCGCCGGTGTACCCCGGCCAGCAACAGTTCGGGCAGAACGACTACGGCCAGCAGCAGTTCGGGCAGCAGCCCGGGTTCCCCGCGTACCCCGGCCAGAACCTGCCCGGCTATCCCGCGCCCGGCTACGGCCAGCAGCCCACCGGGACCAACGGCCTCGCGATCGCCGCCATGATCTGCGGCATCATCTCCATCCCCGCGAACTGCTTCTACGGGGGCATCGTCTTCGGGCTCGTCGGCGTGATCATGGGCATCATCGCCATGAAGCAGACCAAGCAGACGGGCCAGGGCGGTCACGGCATGGCGCTGGCCGGCGTGATCACCGGCGCGATCGGCCTCGTGATCTTCGTGGTGGTGGTGATCATCGTGATCGTCGCGATCGCGACCTCACCGTCGTCGTCGAGCTCCGTGCTCGACCTGGCGAGCCTGCTCGTCTGAGCTCCGCGGCCGAACGCCGCGAGGCCCGCGCCCGATGAGGGGTGCGGGCCTCGCGGCGTCTTCGGGTCAGCGGGCGGCGGCGGTGATCTCCGCGGCGGCGTCGGCGACGGGGATCTCGCGGGACTCGCCGGTGAGGCGGTCGCGGAGCTCGACGACCCCGTCGGCCCAGCCGCGTCCGACCACGACCACGGTCGGGACGCCCACCAGCTCCGAATCCTTGAACTTGATGCCGGGCGAGGCCTTGCGGTCGTCGAGGAGCACCTGCAGGCCCGCGGCGTCGAGCGCGCCGGCCAGCTCCTCCGCGCCCGACCAGGCGCCCTCGTCCTTGTTCGCGATCACGACGTGCACGTCGAACGGGGCGATGCCCTTGGGCCAGCGCAGCCCCTTGTCGTCGTGCTGCTGCTCGGCGATGACGGCGACGAGCCGCGAGACACCGACGCCGTAGGAACCCTGGGTGAGCCGCACGGGCTTGCCGTTCTCGCCGAGCACGTCCACCTCGAAGGCGTCGGTGTACTTGCGGCCCAGCTGGAAGATGTGGCCGATCTCGATGCCGCGCGCGGACCGCAGCACACCCCGGCCATCGGGCGAGGCGTCGCCGTCGCGGACCTCGGCGGCCTCGATGGTGCCGTCGGGGGTGAAGTCGCGGCCCGCGGTGAGGTTCACCACGTGCTGGCCGGGCGCGTCGGCGCCGGTGATCCAGGCGGTGCCGGTCACCACGCGCGGGTCGACCAGGTAGCGGACCTCGTTCTCCAACAGCGCCTTCGGGCCGATGTAACCCTTGACGAGGAACGGGTACTTCGCGAAGTCCTCCGCCTCGATCAGCGCGACCTCGGTGGGCTCCAGCGACGCCTCGAGCCGCTTGAAGTCCACCTCGCGGTCGCCGGGCACGCCGATGCCGAGCAGCTCCCACTCGCCGCCGGGGGCGCGGGTCTTGACCATGACGTTCTTGAGCGTGTCCCCCGCGACGACCTCGCGGCCGAGGACGGAGGCACCGTCGGCCCCCGCGTTGGCCCAGGCGACGAGCGTGTCGATGGTGGGCGTGTCCGCGGTGTCGAAGACCTGCGCGGCGGGCAGCCCGTCGAGTTCGATCGCGGGCGGCGCGGGCGTGATGACGGCCTCGACGTTCGCGGCGTAGTCCGACTCGGTCGAGTGGACGTAGGTGTCCTCGCCGACGGGGCTCACCGCGAGGAACTCCTCGGACGCGCTGCCGCCCATGGCGCCGGACGTGGCGGAGACGATGACGTGCTCCACATTCAGGCGCGCGAAGATCTTCTGGTATGCGGCGCGGTGCTTGGCGTAGGCCTCGGAGAGGCCCTCGTCGGTGGTGTCGAAGCTGTAGCTGTCCTTCATGACGAACTCGCGGCCGCGGAGGATGCCCGCGCGGGGCCGCTCCTCGTCGCGGTACTTGGTCTGGATCTGGTACAGGATGACCGGCAGATCCTTGTACGAGTTGTACTCGCCCTTCACGGTGAGGGCGAAGATCTCCTCGTGGGTGGGACCGAGCATCATGTCGGCGCCCTTGCGGTCCTGCAGGCGGAACAGGCCGTCGCCGTACTCGGTCCACCGGTTGGTGGTCTCGTAGGGCTCGCGCGGCAGCAGCGCGGGCAGCAGGATCTCCTGGCCGCCGATCGCGTTCATCTCCTCGCGGACGACCTGCTCGACGTTGCGCAGCACCCGCAGGCCCAGCGGCAGCCAGGAGTAGACGCCGGGCGCGATGCGGCGCACGTATCCGGCGCGGACGAGCAGCTTGTGGCTGGGAACCTCCGCGTCCGCGGGGTCGTCGCGGAGCGTGCGCAGGAACAGCTGGGAGAATCGGGTGATCACGACGCCACAGCTTAGTGTGTCCGGTGTGCTGATCCTGCTTCCCCCGTCCGAAACCAAGGCCGGTGGCGGTTCCGGTGCGCCCCTCGACCTCGAGACGCTCACCTTCCCGTCGCTGACGCCCACCCGCAGGCGCCTCCTCGACGCCCTCATCGCGCTCTCGGAGGACGACGGTGCCGCCCGCGCCGCGCTGGGCCTGTCGGAGGGCCAGACCGATGAGCTGGAGCGCAACCGCGCCCTGCGCACCGCGTCCACCCGGCCCGCGATCGAGCAGTACACGGGCGTGCTCTACGACGCCCTCGACGTCCGCGGGCTGACGAAGGCGCAGCGCGCGAAGGCGGACGCCCGCCTAGCCGTGGGCTCGGCGCTGTTCGGCGTGGTCGGCGCCGAGGACGCGATCCCCGCGTACCGGCTCTCGTCGGGATCGAAGCTGCCGGGGCTGGGCACGCTGGCGGCTGCCTGGAAGCCCGCGCTGGCCGATGCACTCGCTGCGGCCGACCGCGGCCTCGTCGTCGACCTGCGCTCGGGCGGCTACGCGGCGCTCGGGAAGGTGCCGGGGGCGGTCACGGCCACCGTCGTCACCGAGAAGCCCGACGGCTCACGCGCCGTGGTCTCGCACTTCAACAAGCACCACAAGGGGCTGCTGGCCCGGG
This sequence comes from Tsukamurella sp. NPDC003166, assembly GCF_040611135.1. Taxonomy (NCBI): domain Bacteria; kingdom Bacillati; phylum Actinomycetota; class Actinomycetes; order Mycobacteriales; family Tsukamurellaceae; genus Tsukamurella; species Tsukamurella sp. NPDC003166. Next base: position 352,800 of record NZ_JBEXNL010000002.1, on the reverse strand, counting down.
CGCTGGTGGTCACCCGCGCCGAGCCCGGTGACGCACGGGCCGTGGTGCGGGTCGCGGAGAAGGCCGGCCTGCAGGCGGAGCTGTCCTCCCCCACCGAGGTCACGATCGTCACCACAGCCTGACGGGGCCTTCGGCTCCCCCACCCTCGCCGCGGCGCCACACCTCGCGTGCGGGGTGCGGCCGCGCGCACGGGGTGGGAGACGGCAGGGGATCAGGTCTCGTCGAGGCGGTGGCGGCGGGCGCGAACGCGGTCGGCCTGCGGCGAGGCCGCGTGGTGCATACCGTCCGGCTCCGGCAGCGCGTGCCGGCCACCGGTCTGCGGCGCGAACTCGCGCTGCGCCGGCGGCGGCGGGACGGGCTGCGGACCCGTGGGCCGCGGCATCGGGCGCGCGGCGTGCGGGATCGGGCGGCTCGGCGGGTAGTGCGGGTCCGCGGCGGGCCGGCGCGGCGGCTGCGGTGCCGGCCTGCGGTGCGCGGGCTCCCGCGGCGGCACCGGCGGACGCTCCAGGTCGGCGCTCTCGCGCTGGATCGGGCCCGACGGCCGGGCCAGGCCGGCGAGGTCGGCGCCGGGCTGCGAGGCCGGACGGGGCAGCGGGTCGCTCGGGTGCGAGTAGGCCTGCTGCGGCGCCGACGGTGCCGGGCGCGGCTGCGCGGGGCGCGGCCGGGCGGGGCCCTGGGCCGCCGGGCGCTGCGGACGGGCCGCGGGGAAGTTCTGGGTGGGCGGCTGCGGACCCTGCGGCGCGGCACCGTCGGCCTGCCCGCGCTTGATCGCCCGGAAACGGTCCGTGAAGTACACGGGCTCCGGGTCGCCCGGTTTCTCGTTGTAGGCGCGGTCGAAGTCCTCGCGGCGGATCGCGGCGAACGAGCCTGAGGTGACATCGCCCTCGATGGGCTCCCAGTCGTCGTCGACGTCGTCGTCCTCCTCGAAGGCCTGCGCCGGGAAGGACGTGGACGGGATCGCGCCGCCGGACTTGCTGGACTCCTGGGCCGCCTGCCCCTCGGCGACCTCCTCGGGCGTGAACCGCATGAACGGGACCACGACCAGCCCGGCGACGATGAGGATCACCGCGCACGCGATGAACGCGAGGCCGTAGCCGGAGGCCAGCGCCGTGAGCTGTTCCGCGTGCACGGCCGGATCGGTACTGAGCTCGCCGCTGGTGGGACCGCCGCCCGCCATGATCCGCGAGGTCACGGCGACCTGGACCGACGCCAGGCCGATGATGCCGCCCAGGTTCTGGCACACCTCGACCAGCGCCGACATCGGGCCGATCTCGGTGGGCCGCACGCCCGCGAGCGCGCAGAGCGGCAGCGGGATGATCGCGAAGCCCACTCCGATGCCGATGAGGAACACCGGCACGCCGATGTACGGGAAGTAGGTCACCGTCGACGGGTCGCGGGTCATCAGGGTGGGCACGTAGAGGCACGGCAGGAAGACGATGACGCCGCCCAGCAGCACGAGCCAGCGCGCCTGGTACTTGAGCACGAGCTTCGAGGCGACCAGCGTCGAGATGCCCATGCCCACCGCGAACGGAACGAGCGCGAGGCCGGACTGCAGCGGCGTGTATCCGAGCACCTGCTGGAAGGTCAGGGCGACGTAGAAGCCGAGCGTCGGGATCAGGGCGCCGCACACGAGGATCGCGACCATCGCGGCCACACGGTTGCGGTTGTGGAACAGCGAGAACGGCAGGATCGGGTTCTTCGCGGTCCGCTCGACGTAGAGGAAGGCCACTAGGCACACGGCGCTGAAGACCGCCGCGACGTAGACCGCAGGGCTCTGCCAGTGCGATTCCGGTCCCGCGGTCAGCGCGAACACACCCGTGACGCAGCCCGCGACCGCGAGGACCGCGCCCTTGACGTCCAGCGCGTGCCGGCGCTCGGACATCGACTCCTCGAGCGCGAACCACCCGCCGATCACGCACGCGATGCCGACCGGGACGTTGATCCAGAAGACGAGGCGCCAGTCCCAGGTGGCCAGCAGGCCGCCGGCGATGAGGCCCGCTACGGAGCCCAGCCCGCCCATCGCGGCGAAGATGGCGAAGGCCTGGTTGCGCGCTCTGCCCGGCGCGAAGGTGGTCGCGATGAGCGCCAGCGCCGTGGGGCAGGCGATCGCGGCGAAGAAGCCCTGCCCGGCGCGCGCCGCGAGCAGCCACACCTCGTTCGTGGCGAAGCCGGTGAGCAGGGAGGCGAAGGTGAAGCCGCCCACGCCGAGCATGAACATCCGTTTGCGGCCGAAGGTGTCGCCGAGCCGGCCGCCGAGCAGCATGAAGCCGCCGAACGTGACCGCGTAGGCGCCGAACACCCACACCTTCGCAGCGTCGGACAGGTGCATGGCCTCCTGGATGCGCGGCATCGCCACGAACACCACGGTGCCGTCGAGCACGGCGAGGAACATCATCCCGGACAGCACGACGATGGCGATGCCGAGAGCGCTGCCCTTGACGCGGTAGGTCTGCGCCGGGCCGCCGGGGGCCATCGTCGTGGAAGTCATGAGGTCCGAGGCTACCGGCTGATAGAAGCTGCCCGGAAATCGTTCATGCCGGTTTTCGTAACCCGAGTTACTGGAGTGACGAAATATCCGTGCGGTCGGAACCCATCTCCGGTGGCTGTTTCCGCAGACCACGGTGCTGATCCGGGGATCGAGCATCGGCCGGGTCACCGGAAGGTCACAATTCGGACGACACGCCCTTCGCGCCTCGGCGCTCGGCCGGGGGCGGCCGCGATCTCGACCGGAGCTTCAGTCCTCCCGACGGTGCCGACGGGCTCGGCTCACGCGGTCCGCCTGCTCCGACGATTCCGGGCGATGCATGCCGTCCGGCGCGGGCGCGGCGTGCCGGCCGCCGTCGCTCGGCGCCGGCCTGGGCAGGGGTCGCTCATCCTGCGGCTGCTGTTCCGGTCCGCGGTACTGCGGGGGCTGGTGCTGCGCGGGGCGCGGCATCGAGCCGCTCGGGCGTTCCACCGGCGCGCTCGGGCGGTTCGGCCCGCCGCTCGGGCGCTGGATCGGCTGGCTGGGACGGTGGATCGGCGCGCTCGGCCGCTGCGCGGTCCCGCCGGGCCGGTACGGCTGCTGCGGTCGCTGCTGTCGACCCGGTTGCTGCTGTCGACCCGATTGCTGCGGGGGCGCGGGTGGGCGCGGCAGGTCCGCGCTCTCGCGCTGGATCGGTCCGGATGGGCGGGCCACGCCGGCCAGGTCGTCGCCGGGGGCACCGGTACGGCGCGGCAGCGGGTCACTCGGGTGCGAATAGGCCCGGTGGGTATCCGACGGTGCCGCCCCGGACGGTACCGGACGCTGCGGCCGCGCCGCCGGGATCGCCTGCGTCGGCGGCTGCGGGGCCCGCGCGGGCGGCCGCTGCGGGGCCTGCGGGCGCTGCGCGCCGGGCGCCTCGACGGCGGAGCGCTTGATCGCGCGGAACCGGTCGGTGAAGTACACCGGCTCCGGGTCGCCCGGCTTCTCGTTGTAGGCGCGTTCCAGATCCTCGCGGCGGACCACCGGGATCGGGCCCGAGGTCACGTCGCCCTCGATCGGCTCCCAGTCGTCGGCGACATCGTCGTCGTCCGCCTCGAAGGCCTGCGCCGGGAAGGAGGTCGACGGGATCGCGCCACCGGACTCGCTGGACTCCTTGGCCGCCTGGCCCTCGGCGATCTCGTCCGGGGTGAACCGCATGAACGGGACCACCACGAGCCCGGCGATGATCAGGATCGCCGCGCACGCCAGGAACGCGAGGCCGTAGCCGGAGGCGAGCGCGTGGATCGCCTCGCCCGTGAGTTCTTTGTGCTTGAGGTGCCCGGTGGTGGGCCCCTGCTCCGCCATGATCCGGGAGGTCACCACGACCTGCACGGACGCCAGGCCGACGATGCCGCCGAGGTTCTGGGCGACCTCGATGAGCGCGGTCAGCGGGCCGATCTCCGACGGTCGCACGCCGGCGACCGCGCCCAGCGGCAGCGGCACGACCGCCAGGCCGACGCCGATGCCGATGAAGAACACGGGCAGCGCGATCTGCGGGAAGTAGCCGATGGTCGCGGGCGCCTTGCTCATCAGGGTCGGCACGTAGACGCAGGGCAGGAAGACGACGACCCCGCCCGCGGCGACCAGCCAGCGCGCCTGGAACCGCCGGACCAGCGAGGCGCTGACGGCGACCGAGATGCCGAAGCCGACCGCGAAGGGCAGCAGCGCCAGCCCCGACTGGAAGGGCGTGTACCCGAGCACCAGCTGGAAGGTCAGCGCCACGTAGAAGCCGAGCGTCGGGATCAGGGCGCCGCACACCAGGATCGCGACCATGGCCGCGACCCGGTTGCGGTTGTTGAACAGGGAGAAGGGCAGGATCGGGTTCTTCGCCGATCGCTCGACCCAGAGGAACAGAGCCAGGCACACGATGCTGACCGCCGCGGCGACGTAGACGGTGACGCTCTTCCAGTGCGCCTCGGGGCCCGCGGTCAGGGCGTAGACGCCGGTGACGCAGCCTGCGACGGCGAGCACGGCGCCCTTGACGTCGAGGGCGTGCCGCCGCTCGGACATCGCCTCGTCCAGGGTGAACCAGCCGCCGATCGCGCAGGCGAGGCCGACCGGGACGTTGATCCAGAAGATGAGGCGCCACTCGATGGTGGCGAGCAGGCCGCCGGCGATGAGGCCGGCGATGGAGCCGAGCCCGGCCATCGCGCCGAACACCGCGAACGCCTGATTGCGGGCCTTACCCGGCGCGAAGGTGGTCGCGATCAGCGCGAGCGCGGTCGGTCCGGCGATGGCGGCGAAGAAGCCCTGGCCGACGCGGGCGGCGAGCAGCCATGCCTCATTGGTCGCGAATCCCGCGAGCAGCGAGGCGATCGTGAATCCGACGACGCCGAGCAGGAACATCTTCTTCCGGCCGAAGGTGTCGCCGAGGCGGCCGCCGAGCAGGAGGAATCCGCCGAAGGTCAACGCGTACGCACCGAACACCCAGACCTTCGAGGCGTCCGAAAGCCCCAGGGCGTCCTGGATCTCGGGCATCGCGACGAAGACGACGGTGCCGTCGAGCACCGAGAGGAAGATCATCCCGCACAGCACGAGGATGGGGATGCCGACGGCGCTGCCCTTGACGCGATAGGTCTGCGCCGGGCTGCCGGGCGCGATCGTAGAGGTCATGATGCCCTGAGGCTACCGAGTGATCAGCCGGATCCGGAAGTCGATCCGGGTAACGAGTGGGGTACAAGTTACTGAAGTGACAGGAATCAAGACTGATCGGCGGCGATGGTGAACCCCGCGGTGGCCCCGACGACGAGCACCGCGGGCGGCTTCACCTCGGCGGCGGCGGCATCGGCCGCGATGGTGGCGAGCGTGCCGCGCACCGTGCGCTGTCCCCCGGTCGTGGCGTTCTCGACCACGGCCGCAGGCGTCTGCGCGGGGCGGCCGCCCGCGATCAGGGCGGCCGCGATCGCCGCGAGCCGCTCCACGGCCATGAGCACGACGACGGTGCCGCGCAGCCGCCCGAGGGCGTCCCAATCGACCAGGCTGTCGGGGTGGCCGGGGGCGACGTGCCCGGACACGACGACGAACTCGTGGGTGACGCCGCGGTGCGTCACCGGGATCCCCGCCGCGGACGGCGCCGCGATCGACGACGTGATGCCGGGGACCACCGTGACCGGGATGCCCTCGGCGGCGAGCGCCTCGAGCTCCTCGAAGCCGCGGCCGAAGACGTACGGGTCGCCGCCCTTGAGCCGGACCACGAACTTCCCCTCGCGCGCGCGGTCGATGAGCACCTGATTGATGGCCTGCTGCGCCATCGCGCGACCGTACGGCACCTTCGCCGCGTCGATCACCTCGACGTGCGGCGCGAGCTCGGCCAGCAGCCGCGGCGGCGCGAGCCGGTCGGCGACGACCACGTCCGCGAGGGCGAGCAGCGACCGTCCGCGCACCGTGATCAGGTCCGGGTCGCCCGGACCGCCGCCGACGAGCGCGACACTCCCCGCCAGCCCCGCCTTCCGGCCCTCGTTCGACGGCGCACCGTCGGACTCCCCCGTGAGGACCGCACGCAGGCCGTCCCGGACGGCGGCGGACCGGCGGTGATCCCCCGACGCCAGCACGCCCACCTGCAGCCCGTCGGCGGCGACGGTGGCGGGGGTGACCGCGGTGCCCTCGCGGGCCAGGTCGGCCCGGACGCAGAAGGTGCGCTGCACCTCGGCCTCCGCGACGACGGCCGCGTTGACCACGGGGTCGTTCGTGGCGGCCAGAACGTACCAGGCGCCCAGGAGGTCGCCGGAGGCGTACTCCCGACGGTGCCAGACGATGCCGGGCGTCGACTCGACGGCGGGCGTGGCCTCGGGGGCGATGACGTGCACGTCGGCGCCCGCGGCGAGGAGCACGGGCAGGCGGCGCTGGACGACGGTGCCGGCCCCCACGACGACGACACGGCGCCCTCGCAGGTCCAGACCGACGAGGTAGGGATCCTGCGGGGCGCCGTGGCTGTTCATTCCGCTCAGCTTAGTGAGCGGCCACTGCGACTACGCGCGCGGCTCTGCGTGCTTGGTGGCGGTGTGCACGATGTCGTAGTACACGGCCTTGTTCGAGGCCTCGGGGTACACCCGGTAGGTGAACTCCTTCTCGGTCAGCGTGACGATCTCGACGGTGCGCTTGTACTGCACGCTGCCGTCCGCATTGAGGGCCGTGATGTCGCGGGTCTTGCCATCGGCGGAGACGGTCCACAGGCCCTTGCCCTTGGCGCTGTCGTCCAGGTTGTAGAGGGTGAAGGTGCCGTCCTTCTTGAAGTACGCCCAACCCACGTAGTTCTTGACGTTCTTGTCGGTCAGCGCGACCTTGGCGCCCTTGGCGTCCTTGGCCGAGGTGGTCTCCCACGCGGTCGAGGCGAGGACCGCGCTCGGAGTGCCGGCCTTGACCGGGACGGCCTTCGGAGCGACGGCCTTGGCCGACGACGGTGCGGCCTTGGCCGAGGACGGGGCGGCGTGGCTGGGCTTGGCCGAGGCGCTGGGCTTGGCGGAGGCGGAGGGCGAGCCGGGGGCGGCGTAGGAGCCGGCGGCGCAGGCGGAGGTGGCGACCACGGCGGCGGCGGCGAAGGTGACGGAGACGAGCTTGATCGAGGTGTGCATGAGGCTTTTGTACAGGAACCTCTCAGCCCGCGCGAGGCCCCCGCTCAGGGTGAGACGAACTCCTCACGCGACCGCTCTGACCAGGCGTTCCGCCACCTCGGGGTATCCGGCAGGGTGCACGTGGAGATACGAGGAGTGCACAGCGGACGAGACGTGACCGTCGGTCGACGCGACCCCGTCGCCGTCGCGCCATCCCCACGCCGGCGAGCCCCCCGGGGCGCCGCCGCCGACGAACGTCGTGCGGTGGAACTCGTGCCCCGTGACCCGCTGCCCCGCGTCGAACAACGGGCTCGGCGCGAGCGCCACCGCGTCCCGGTAGCCGAGCCGCAGGCGCCGGGTGAAGGTCGCCGCGCCCGGCACCACCCCGCACATCGGGACACCGTCGAGCGACTCGGCGAGGTAGAGCAGTCCCGCGCATTCCGCGTGCACCACTCCCCCTCCTGCGACGAGGTCCCGGACCTGCGCGCGCAGCGCCTCGTTCGCGGACAGCTTCTCCGCATAGACCTCGGGGAACCCGCCGGGGAACACTGCGGCGGCGGCGCCCTCGGGCAGCTCGTCCGCGAGCGGGTCGAAGCGGCGCACCCGTGCCCCCGCCGCGCGCAGCAGCTCCTCGTGCTCGGCGTAACCGAAGCTGAACGCGGGGCCCCCCGCGAGGGCCACCGTCGGCGAGCCGACAGTCGACTCCTTCGTGCGGCCGACGCGCGCCACGTCCCCCGGCCGCGACGAGTGTCCGACTTCGTCGAACGGTGACCACACCGGCCCGTCCGCGACGGGGCGCGCGAGCTCGCGGATCCGCTCGACGTCCACGTGCCGCGCCACCAGCTCCGTCATCGCGGCGACGGCGTCGACCGCCTCGGCACCGCGCTCGGCGGCAGGGATCAGTCCGAGGTGCCGCGCGGGAACCTCCAGCGCGGCGGCGCCGGGCACCGCGCCGACCGCCTCGAGGCCGGCGTGCGCGCACGCATCGCGCAAGACCCGCTCGTGCCGGGCGCTCGAGACGCGGTTGAGGATCACCCCGGCCAGCGCGACGCCGGGCCGGTACGTGGTGAATCCGGCGAGCAGCGCGGCGAGGGACTGCGAGTGGCCGCGGGCGTCCACGACGAGCATGACCGGGGCTCCGAGCTTCTCCGCCACGTCGGCCGTGGAGCCGATCCCCTCGACGGCCGCGCCGCCCGGGCCGTCCACGATCCGGCCGTCGAAGAGGCCCATCACGCCCTCGACGACCGCGATGTCCGTGCCACGCGCGCCGTGCCGGTACAGCGGCGCGATGCGGTGCTCCCCGCACAGCACGGGGTCCAGGTTGCGGCCGGGCCGGCCGGTGGCGAGGGCGTGGTAGCCGGGGTCGATGTAGTCGGGGCCCACCTTGAACGGGGCGACGGTGCTCGTCCGGGCCAGGGCCCCCATCAGCCCCGTCGCGATCGTGGTCTTGCCGCTCCCCGACGACGGTGCCGCGATCACGACCGCAGGCGTGGTCACCATTCGATGCCCCTACTCTCCCCGGCCACCGCGCCTCCCGGGACCCCGGAGCCGTTCGTCACCACTCGATCCCCCTCTGCCCCTTCCTCCCCGCATCCATCGGGTGCTTGACCTTGGTCATCTCGGTGACCAGGTCGGCGGCGTCCATGAGGGCCTGCGGGGCGTCGCGGCCGGTGATGATCACGTGCTGGTTCCCGGGACGGTTCACCAGGGTCTGGACCACCTCGTCGACGTCGATCCAGCCCCACTTGAGCGGGTAGGTGAACTCGTCGAGCACGTAGAAGCGGTGCTGCTCGACGCTGAGGCGCCGCGCGATCTCCCGCCACCCGTCGCGGGCGGCCTCGGCGTGGTCCTGTTCGGCGTCGCCGGTGCGGCGAAGCCACGACCAGCCCTGCCCCATCTTGTGCCACTCGACGGGCCCGCCCGCGCCGGTGCGCTCGTGCACCTCGTTCAGGGCGAGCATCGTGGCCTCCTCACCGACCTTCCACTTCGCGCTCTTGACGAACTGGAAGACGCCGATGGGAAAGCCCTGGTTCCAGGCCCGCATGGCCATGCCGAACGCGGCCGTCGACTTCCCTTTGCCCGGACCGGTGTGCACCGCGAGCACCGGCTGGTTGCGGCGCTGCCGGGTGGTGAGCCCGTCCTGCGGTACCGTCTCGACCTTGCCCTGCGGCATGGCTTCTCCTTCGTCAGGCCGCGCGGGCCAGGTCGGTGGGGCTCAATCCGTCGAGTGGGAGCATCGTGGCCCCGAGGGCCGCCGCCACCTTCGCGGCCAGCCCCAGCCGAACCATGGACGTCTCGCAGTCCACGACCACGCACGCACGGGCGTCCGCGTGCAGGCCGGCGGCGGCGGCCAGCGCCCGCGGGAGCGGGTCACGGCCGGCGGTCGCGCGGCCGTCGGTGAGCAGCACGACGAGCGGCCGCCGGGCGTCGGGCCGCAGATCCTCACGGCGCAACAGCTTCCGCGTCTCGATCAGCCCCTCGGCGAGCGGGGTGCGGCCGCCCGTGCGGGCGCGGGACAACCGCGCGACGGCCACGTCGACCGACCGGGTCGGCGGGACCAGCAACGTCGCTTCGGCGCCGCGGAAGCCGATCACGGCCACCTTGTCGCGCCGCTGGTAGGCGTCGCGGAGCAACGAGACCGCGGCCTCGCCGACCAGCGCCAGCCGCTCGCGTGCCGCCATCGACCCGGAGAGGTCCACGACGAAGACGACGAGGTTGCCCTCGGTCGCCTCGCGCACCGGGGACCGCAGGTCGGACGGCGCGAGGCGCAGCGGCCCGGCGGCCCGGCCACGCGCGGCCTGTTCGGGCGCGGCCGCCCGCAACGTCGCGGCGAGGTGGAGGCCGGAACCGGTGCCCGCCGGCGCGGCGCGGACGACGCCACCGCGATCCGAGCGCGTCTTGGAGCGGCGTCCCGTCGCTCCGCCGGTCCCGGTGCCGGGCACCGTCAGCTTCCCGACGGTGCGGTGCCGCGCGGTCGAGAGCGGGGCGCCGCCGGCCGCCGGTTCCGGTTGCTGTTCCTGCGATCCCGCCGAGTCGGGCCCGGACAGCGGCGGCTCCGGGGCGTCGCCGCCTCCCGGGCCGTCGGGATCGGGATCCGGTTCGGGCTCCGGGTCGTCGTCGGCGCGGGCGTCGTCGAAGGCGCGGTCGAGCTCGGTGTCGTCGAGGCCGGGCTCGTCGAAGGGGTCGCGGCGCTTGCGGTGCGGCAGTGCCAGTTCCGCGGCGACGCGGACGTCGGCCTCGGTGACCTCGGCGGCGCCGCGCCACGCGGCATGCGCCAGCGCGGCACGCGCGATCACCAGGTCGGCGCGCATGCCGTCGACGTCGAAGGCGGCACACACCGCGGCGATGCGGCGCAGCTCGGCGTCGGGCAACGCGACCCGTGGAAGCCGGTCGCGGGCATCGGTGATACGGCGGGCCAGGTCGGCGTCGGCGTCGGCGTACTCGGCGGCGAACGCCGCGGGGTCGGATTCGAAGGCGAGGCGTCGGCGCATCACCTCGACGCGCACGTCCACGTCCCGGCTCGCGTGCACGTCCACGGCGAGCCCGAAGCGGTCGAGCAGCTGCGGGCGCAGCTCGCCCTCCTCCGGGTTCATGGTGCCCACCAACACGAACCGGGCGGGGTAGGCGCGGGAGATCCCGTCGCGCTCGACGGTGACGCGCCCCATCGCGGCGGCGTCGAGCAGCACGTCGACCAGGTGGTCGGAGAGCAGGTTGACCTCGTCGACGTAGAGGATGCCGCCGTCGGCGTCCGCGAGCAGGCCGGGCGTGAAGTCGACCGCGCCCTCACCTAGCGCGCGGTGCAGGTCCAGCGAGCCGACGACGCGGTCCTCGGTGGCGCCGATGGGCAGCTCCACGAGGCGGGCGCGGGCACCGTCGGGCCGGGCGGGCAGCAGCGGAGCGAGCGCTCGCGCGGCGGTGGACTTCGCGGTGCCCTTCTCGCCGCGCACGAGCACGCCGCCCACGGCGGGCGCGATGGCGCACAGTGTCAGCGCGAGCCGCAGCTCGTCATGGCCCACGACCGCGCTGAACGGGTAGCGGTCAGTCACGTGCCGGCCTCCTCATCGGGACGTGCGGGATCCCGTCCTCGACGAATTCGTCTCCCTCGCGGGCGAATCCGTACTTCGCGTACATCGGTTCCAGGTGGGACTGCGCCTCCAGCAGGCACGCCCGGTCGCCGAGCTCATCGAGCGCGGCCGCCATCAGCAGGCCGATCAGCCCCTGCCCACGGGCCGACGGTGCCGCGCACACCCGGCCGATCCGGGCCAGGCCCGGACCCTCGTCGGTGAGCCGGACCGTCGCCACGACGTCACCATCCGGGCCGGTCCGGGGGGCACCGTCGGGCAGCCAGAAGTGCACGGTCGACGGGTCGAGGTCCCGCCCGTCGACGTCCAGCCAGGGGCTCTGCTGCTCGGCGATGAACACCTCCGCGCGCAGCTTCAGCAGCGCGTACAGGGTGCTCGCGTCGAGTGCGTCGCCGGTGGCGCGGCGCACGGGCTCAGCCCTGCGCGTCGGCCCCGACGCCCGGGGCCAGCTGCAGGGTGCGGTTGGTCCAGTCCCAGACCTGGGTGAACAGCTGCTGGTTGTCGTTGAGGGTGGTGCCGTACGACGGGATCATCTCCTGCAGCAGCGGCTTCCACGCCTGCATGTGCTTGGGGAAGCACTTGCCGAGCACGTCGAGCATCGCCGGAACGGCGGTGGAAGCGCCCGGCGAGGCGCCGAGCAGACCGGCGATCGACTCGTCGTCGGCGGCGATGACCGCGGTGCCGAACTCGAGGTTGCCGCCGCCCGGGCCCTTACGAATGACCTGGACGCGCTGACCGGCGGTGATGAGCTCCCAGTCGCCGCCGGTCGCGCGGGGCACGAACTCGGACAGGGTCTTGACGCGGTCCGCCGGCGACTGCAACAGCTCGCCGATGAGGTACTTGGTCAGGCCCATCTCCTTGAGGCCCACGGCCATCATCGGCAGGAGGTTGTTGGGCTTCACCGACAGGGGCAGGTCGGTGTACTGGCCCGCCTTGAGGAACTTCGGCGAGAACCCGGCGTACGGGCCGAACAGCAGACCCTTGTTGCCCTCGATGACGCGGGTGTCCAAGTGCGGCACCGACATCGGGGGCGCGCCCACGGCCGCCTTGCCGTAGACCTTGGCGGCGTGATGGTCGATGAGCTCCGGGTTGCTGCAGCGGAAGAACTGGCCCGAGACGGGGAACCCGCCGAAGCCCTTGGCCTCCTTGATGCCCGACTTCTGCAGCAGCGGCAGCGCGCCGCCGCCGGCGCCGACGAAGACGAAGCGGGCGTCGACGTACGACACCTCGTGGGTGCGCAGGTTCTTGATCGTCAGGCGCCAGCCGTCCTTGGTGCGCCCCAGGTTCGTGACCTTGGTCCCGAAGTGGACGGCGCCGCCCTTGCCGACGTAGTTGATCAGCTTCTTGGTCAGCGAGCCGAAGTCGACGTCGGTGCCGCCCTCGTACCAGTTCACGGCTACCGGGTCACCGAAGTTGCGGCCCGCGGCCATGATCGGCAGTCGCTCGCTGAAGGTGGCCGGGTCGGTGAAGAACTCCATGCCCTCGAACAGGGTCTGCCCGGAGAGCGCGTCGTAGCGCTTGCGCAGGTATTCGACGTTGTCCGCGCCGTGCACGAAGCTGGCGTGCGGGATGGGGTTGATGAAGTCCGACGGGTCGTCGAGGACACCGGCGTCGACCGCGTACGACCAGAACTGGCGCGAGACCTGGAACTGCTCGTTGATCGTGATGGCCTTGGAGATGTCGACGGAGCCGTCGGCGGCCTGCGGGGTGTAGTTCAGCTCGCAGAGCGCGGAGTGTCCGGTACCCGCGTTGTTCCACGGATCGGACGACTCGGCGGCGGCGGCATCGAGCGCCTCGAACACGCTGACCGACCAGCTGGGCTCCAGCTTCCGGATCAGGGTGCCGAGCGTGGCGCTCATGATTCCCGCTCCGACGAGCGCGACGTCCGTGCTGATCACGTTACGGGCCATCTGGTAGTTCACTCCTCGACGTGGGGCGGGGCCCGCAGCGCGGGTCCCCCTTCTGGGCGAGAACCTTACTCCGGGGCCTTCGACCGGGACGGGTGAGGTTGCACCAGGTGCGAGGACCGCCAGACGCGGCGCACAAAACTTGTCAGTCCGACGCGACATGATCGGGCCATGACGAACAGCGCGGTGTGCATCCCCCAGTGAGCCTGCGAGCTAAGCTGGGGGACCATCGAGCAGGGAAGGAACATCATGACGACGACTGAGGCGGCACGGTTGTCGAATGCCGACATCTCGGACTACGCGGAACGCGTCGGCCGGGATAACGACGTGTACGACGACGGCAAGGTCGACCTCGACCGTCTCGTGACGATGTTCGGTGGCCGGATCGAGTACCGCGACAGCGTCGAAGCACTGCACGTTCGGGATGCCGGAGACTTCACCATCTTCGTCCCGCAGTTCACCTCGTCCGCGCGCGACCGATTCACTATCGCCCATGAGTTGGGGCACTACTTCCTGCACTATCGATTTGCCGGCCACTCTGACGAGCGGACGTTCGGAAGGGGGCAGCGAAATCGCGCGGAGACGGAGGCAAATGTCTTCGCTTCGGCTCTACTCATGCCCAAAGACGAGTTCCGTCGACAGTGGCGGGCGAGCGCGCAGGACGAGTGGAAGGTCGCGAACTACTTCGACGTCTCTCCCGCTGCGGCGAAGGTGCGTGCGCAGGTACTCGACCTGTCGTGAGTGCTCCCCCGAAGGCGCCCGGACCGGTGTCGAAACTGTTCTTGTCGTGCGACCTCACCGGCTCCACCGCGTTCAAACAGCGTCCCCGTAGCTCTGGCGACACACCGTGGCAGAAGGTCTTCCTCCAGTTCTATCGTGAGTTTCCGCAGCGCCTGTACGCGCAACAGAGACAGCTCGATGCCGACAACCTCCAGTTCGATCTGTGGAAGGCGGTCGGCGACGAGCTGATCTTCACCTGCGACGTGCAATCCGAGACCGATATCTGTGTGGCGGTCGACGTGTGGATCGCCACACTGCGCGCGTACAAGGCGAGCAACCTTCAGGCGGAGGACCGATCCGGTCTCGGCGTGAAGGGCGGGATCTTCCTCGGCACGTTTCCGGGACCTGACTCTGAATCGACAATCCCGCTCAAACCCGGCACCGAGTCGTCGGGGATGGACGTCGTCACCCTGAACTCACTGGCGTTGACGGCCGGCGATCGGGACACCTCGCTGTATTTGTTCGACTACTTCGGTCCGAGCATCGACACCGGGTTCCGTGTCACCAGCAAGTGCACCGCGCGGTACCTCACTCTGTCGGTGGAAGTCGCCTATGCACTCGCGCTGATGCACCCCGTCCCGCACTCCGACGGCAAATACTGCTACCCGGATCTCAAACTGATGGACAGCATCGAGCTGAAGGGGGTGTGGGGTGGACGTGACTATCCGGTGTTCGCGATTGATCTGGATCATGACGACGCCGTGCACCTCGCGATGTCCAAATTTCTGCCGACCACCGCATCGCCCGAGGATGTACAGAAGCTCTGCGAAGCGTGTTACACGAGCGACGGCTGGCCGTTCCTGATGTACCTACCCGACTCGGCGCTCGGAAGGTTCGCGATTCCCCCTGTTGATCCGCTCGAAGGGCTGACAGAACGCGCCCCGGACCCACTCTCGGGTGGCGAAACCGTGCCAGACGAGGCGAGTGACACCGTGAAGTACGTCCCCAGCCAGGTGCCCACGCGACCTGTTGATGGAAGCGGACGGACCGATGAGCGACGGACCGTGCGAATGCTGACGTCGCCCAGCACCGCACTACAGTGAACCCGTGGCGACCACTGAGCTGACCTACTCCCCCGACATCCTCGGCGACGACTACGCCGCCCACACCTTCGAGCTGGGCCCGGACCCGGACGGCGAGCCGGGCGGCGACATCGTGGCGACGCTGGTCAAGCACGTCTCCGGTCCGAAGGATCCGCACCACGCCGTGCTGTGGGTGCACGGCTTCTCGGACTACTTCTTCCAGACGGCGGTCGCGGAGTTCTTCGCCGACCGCGGCTACGCCTTCTACGCGCTGGACCTGCGCAAGTGCGGGCGCTCGCTACGGGAGGGCCAATCGGCGCACTACGCGACCGACTTCACGGTCTACGACCGCGAGCTGGACCTCGCGGTCGCGGCGATCGAGCAGGAACATCCGGGCCTGGGCCTCGTGGTGGCGGCGCACTCCACCGGCGGCCTGATCACCCCGTTGTGGCTGGATCGGCGCCGCAAGGCCGGCCGGACCGCCCCGATCGTGGGCCTCGTTCTCGACAGTCCCTGGTTCGATCTGCAGGGCTCGGTGGTGCTGCGCGAGGTGGCGACGCCGGTGGTCAAGCTCATCGGCAAGGCCGTCGGCACCCGCCCCGTCCCGGTCGAGGCGGTCGGCGTCTACGGCCAGACCATCCACGTGAGCGAGCACGGCGAGTTCGATTTCGACGTCCGCATCAAGCCGGTCGAGGGCTTCCCGGTCCGCTTCGGCTGGCTGCGCGCGGTCCGCGTGGCGCACAGCCTGCTGCACCGCGGCCTCGACATCGGCGTCCCGTCGTTGGTCCTGCGCTCGACGAAGAGCTTCGCCCCGAAGGAGTGGAGCGAGGAGGCGGGCCGCGCTGACGTCGTGCTCGACACCCGGCAGATCGCCAAGTGGTCGGGCGCGCTCGGCGGCCGCCTCTCCGTGGTCCCCGTCGAGGACGCCAAGCACGACGTCTTCCTCTCCGTGCAGCCGGCGCGCGAGCGCGCGTACGCCGAGCTGGGCGCCTGGCTCGCCCGGGAGATCGAGGCCTGACATGGACGAGCAGGTGTTCGACCTCGTCATCATCGGGTCGGGAGCCGGAAACACCATCCCCGACCACCGCTTCGACGACCGGACCATCGCGATCGTCGACCGGGGCATGGCGGACACCGGCGCGTTCGGCGGCACGTGTCTCAACGTGGGCTGCATCCCCACCAAGATGTTCGTGTACCCCGCAGATGTCGCCGACGAGGCCCGCACGGCCGCCCCGCTGGGCGTCGACGCCGAGGTCACCGGGACCCGCTGGTCGGACATCCGGGACCGCGTGTTCGGGCGGGTCGACAGGTACGCCGCCGGCGGCCTGCGGTACCGGGTCGACACGTGCCCCAACATCACCGTCTTCCAGCAGGAGGCGCGGTTCCTGCCGGATTCCGGTGACGGGCTGCACCGCCTGGAGCTCGGTGACGGGACGGTCGTGGCCGGACGCGATGTCGTCATCGCCGCCGGCTCGCGGCCCGTGATCCCGCCCGTGTTCACCGCCGGCTCGGCGCCGATCCACACCAACGACACGATCATGCGGCTCGACGCACTGCCGGGTCACGTCATCATCGTGGGCGGCGGCTACATCGCCGCGGAGTTCGCGCACGTCTTCGCCGGGCTCGGGGCACGGGTCACCGTCGTCGCGCGGGGCGAGCGCCTCCTGCGCTCGCAGGACGAGACGATCTCCGAGCTGTTCACCGAGCTGGTCTCCGAGAAGTGGGACGTACGGCTGGGCACCGAGGTGACGGCCACGCGCGCCGTCGGCGACGGCGTCGAGGTCGACCTCACGGACGGCTCGACGGTGGCCGGTGACGCCCTTCTCGTCGCGACGGGACGCACCCCCAACGGCGACACGCTGGCCACGTCGGCCATCGGGATCGAGCTCGACGGTGCCGGGCGCATCCCCGTCGACGCGCACCAACGCACGCCGGTGCGCGGCGTCTGGGCGCTGGGAGACGTGAGCACGCGGTTCCCGCTGCGGCACGTCGCCAACCACGAGGCCCGGGTCACCGCGGAGAACGTGCTGTCCGGCTGGGACACTCCGACCGCGACCTCGGACCACCGGTTCGTTCCCGGCGCGGTGTTCTCACACCCCCAGGTCGCGTCGGTCGGACTGAACGAGGCGGTCGCCCGCGCCGAGGGCATCGACGTGGCCGTGGCCGTGCAGAAGTACGCCGATGTCGCCTACGGGTGGGCGATGGGCGATGTCGCGGGCGTGTGCAAGCTCGTCGCGGACCGCTCGACGGGACTGCTCGTGGGCGCGCACATCGTGGGGCCGCAGGCGTCCACACTGATCCAGTCGGCGATCACGGCGATGTCCTTCTCGATCCCGGCGCTCGAGTTCGCACGGGGACAGTACTGGATCCACCCGGCGCTGCCGGAGCTCGTGGAGAACGCACTGCTGGGGCTGTCGAAGGACGGCTAGCCGGATCAGTTCCGGAGCGTGCGCAGCGCGATCTCGGAGGCCAGGGCCGCAGGGGCGCGCAGCGGGAGCCAGTGGTCACCGTCGGGCACCTCGGACAGGCGGTAGTCGGCCCGGAGGTAATGGGCGGTGCCCTTGGCCTGCGCGGCCCCGGCGATCGCGTCGCGATTGCCCCACACCAGCGTCGTCGGGACCTCGATGACGGGGCAGTCCAAGCCCTCCCCGCCGGGGATGAGGTTGGCGCGGTACCAATTCAAGGCGGCGGTGAGCGCCGGCTCGTCGGCCAGCGCCTCGATGCCGCCGCCCGGTGCGGTGGCCAACAGCGTGCGCGCGTTGTTGTCGAGCAGCGCCTTCTCCGCGACGCCGGCCTGCAGGAACAGCTCGAGGTACCGGGAGCGCTGCCGCTGATCCTGATCGGTGGCCATCGCCGCGCCGAACGCCGACGGATGACCGAAGGAGACGGCGGTCAGGCTCATCGCGCGCAGCGGGTAGGCGGCGGCGAAGTGCCACGCGACGGTCGCACCCAGACCGTGCCCGACGACGTGCGCGTACGGCACCTCCAGCGCGTCGAGGATGCGGGCGGCGTCCTCCGAGAGGTGTTTCATCGTGTACTGATCGGCGCCCAGCGGCCGGGCCCCGGCACTGTAGCCGCGCTGGCGCGGCGCGATCGTCCGCAGGCCCGCCTCGTGCAGACGTTCGCGGACCTGGTCGAAGCACTCCTCGGTCTGCGGGAACCCGTGCAGCAGCAGAACGGGTACGCCGTGCTCAGACCCCCCGAGCGACACGTCGAAGGTCCACGAGCCCGCGGGCACCTGCACCGTCTGCGCTGAATCGATCCCCATGACCGGTAACGCTAGTCACTGATGATCCGGATGGACGGCAGGATCGCCGAAAACGCACCCCCGGAACGCAGTGGATGCAGAACCGCATCGACATCGCAGTGCTCCTCGATCGCGTCCGCGATCACGTCGAGCTGGGCGAGCCGGGCACCGTCGTAGCTCGCCCCGGGCCCCGGCGGAGCGGTGTACCGGGCCCCGAAGGTCCGGGTGAGGTAGGCGCGACGGAACTCGTCGGAGCCGAACAGGCCGTGCCAGTGCGTCCCGAGGACGGCCTCGCGCAACGCCCCCTCCGGCCCCTCGGGGCCCTGCAGCGCAGGACTTTCCGTGGTCCGGACGACGGTGCCGTGATGGATCTCGTAGCCCGCTGCGGGCACACCGAGGCCGGTCCCCACGACGTTCCGAACGGTCTTCCCGGTCGCGAACTCGACATCGAGGTCGAGGATGCCCAGGCCCTGAACTCGGGTTCCCGCGGGCGCCTCGACGCCGTGCGGATCCACAATGGTGCGGCCCAACATCTGGTAACCACCGCAAACCGCGGCCAACGGGGCCCGCGTGTCCGCGCGGCGTCGCACCGCGTCGGCGAGGCCGGTGTCCCGGAGCCAGGCCAGGTCGCCGACGGTGCTCTTCGTGCCGGGGAGCACGACCAGGTCGGCGGCGAGCACGTCGGCGGGGCGGGTGGTCCAGCGGACCGTCAGGCCCGGCTCGACGGCCAGCGCCTCGACGTCGGTGGTGTTGGAGACGCGGGGCAGGGCGATCGCGGCGACGGTGATCGGGTCCGCGGCGGTCGAGCCACGGCCGACCAGGTCGGTGCCCAGGGCGGCGAGCGAGTCCTCGGCGTCGAGCCAGAGATCGGTGAGGTACGGGAGCACGCCGAACGTGGAGCGGTTCGTCAGGTTCTTCAGCTGCCTGAGGCCGGGTTCGAGGAGCGAGACATCGCCGCGGAACCGGTTGACGACGAAGCCGTACACGAGGCGCTGATCCTCGGGCGGCATCACCGCGACGGTGCCCGCGAGGTGGGCCAGCACTCCCCCGCGGTCGATGTCGCCGACGATCAGCGTCGGCAGGTCCGCGGCGCGGGCGAGGCCCATGTTCGCGATGTCGGTGGCGCGCAGGTTGATCTCGGCGGGGCTGCCGGCACCCTCGCAGAGCACGACGTCGAAGTCCTCGCGGAGTTCCTTCAGGGTGGTCGTGACCTCGTCGAGGAGCCACTGCCGGCGGGTGATGTAGTCGCGCGCGCCCACGTCGCCCGCCGGCCTGCCGTGCAGGATCAGTTGGCTGCGCCGGTCGCTGCCGGGCTTGAGCAGGACCGGATTGAACCGGGTCGACGGTGCCAGACCGCACGCGAGGGCCTGGGTCGCCTGGGCGCGGCCGATCTCGCCGCTCGTGCCGTCGGGCTCGACCGTGGCGACGGAGTTGTTGGACATGTTCTGCGCCTTGAACGGGGCGACCCGCACGCCCCGTCGGGCGAGCAGACGGCACAGTCCGGCCGTGACGGTGGACTTCCCGGCGTCGGACGTGGCGCCGGCGATGAGAAGGGCGCCGTGCAGCTCCATCGGCTAGGCAGCGACGGAATCGCTCGGCAGGGTGAGGATCTCGGCGCCGTCGTCGGTGACGACGAGGGTGTGCTCGAACTGGGCCGTCCACTTCTTGTCGGTGGTGGCCACCGTCCAGCCGTCGGACCAGATCTCGTAGTCGAGGCCGCCGAGGTTGATCATGGGCTCGATGGTGAAGACCATGCCGGGCTCGAGCACCGTCTCGACGTTGGGCTCGTCGTAGTGCAGCACGACCAGCCCGTTGTGGAAGGTCTCGCCGATGCCGTGCCCGGTGAAGTCGCGGACCACGGTGTAGCCGAAGCGGTTCGCGTAGGACTCGATGACGCGGCCCACCACGTTGAGCTCGCGGCCGGGCCTGACCGCCTTGATCGCCCGCATCGTCGCGGTGTGCGTCCGCTCGACGAGCAGGCGGTGCTCCTCGGAGACGTCACCGGCGAGGAACGTGGCGTTGGTGTCGCCGTGCACGCCGTCGATGTACGCGGTGACGTCGATGTTGACGATGTCGCCGTCCTCGATCACCGTCGAGTCCGGGATGCCGTGGCAGATCACCTCGTTGAGGCTGGTGCAGCAGCTCTTGGGGAATCCGCGGTAGCCCAGCGTCGAGGGATACGCGCCATGGTCGAGCATGTACTCGTGCGCCACCCGGTCCAGGTGATCGGTGGTGACGCCGGGCGCCACCTCGGCGCCCGCGGCCTGCAGCGCGTCGGCGGCGATCCGCGAGGCCACGCGCATCTTCTCGATCGTCTCCGGCGTCTGCACCCACGGCTCGTTGCCCTCGTCGGCGCGGGGCTTGTCGACGTACTCGGGCCGCACGATCTTCGCCGGGACGGCCAGACGGGGTGAGACGGTGCCGGGAACCAGTGCAGCGCGGGTCATCGCACCAGCGTATCGGGCGCCCGACGGTGCCCGGCGCGGGGAGCGGGCCCATGCTCGCCGCGGCGGCGCACTCCCGGGCGTCGGCGGTGTTCGCGCGGGCGCTCAGTTCGGGACGGCGGCGACCGGCGCGTCGAACCGGTCGAAGAACTCCTTCGTGACCGCGACCGCGTTGTCGGAGCTGCCGCCGAGCACGAGGAGGGTGGCGAAGGCCAGGTCGCCGCGGTAGCCGACGAACCAGGCGTGGGAGCCCCCGTCGACCTCCGCCTCGCCGGTCTTGCCGAGCACGTCGCCGGCGCCGCGGATGAGCTCGGCGGTGCCGGAGGCGACGACCTCGCGCATCATGGCCCGCACCCCGTCGACGGCCTTCGGATCCAGCGGGGGCCGCTCCCCGTCGACCTTCGTGGGCTTGCCGAGCATCAGCTGCGGGGTCACGGCGCCGCCGTGCGCGACGGACGCGGCCGCGAGGGCCATCGAGAACGGGCTGACCAGGACCTCGCCCTGACCGAAGCTGTCTTCCACCTGGTTCACCATGGCCTTCGGCAGCGGGTACTGGCCGGACGAGACAGGGAGCGCGGCGATCGTGTACTCGGGCCCGATGCCGAGCTCGGCGGCCGCGGTGTGCAGCGCGTCGGGCTTCATCTTGGCACCGAGGAACGCGAAGCTGGTGTTGCACGAGCGGGCGAAGGCGCGCTGCATCGTGACGTCACCGAGGGAGAACTCGTTGTAGTTCGGCACGGACCGCTCGCCGATCGTGATGGTGCCGGGGCACGGGACGATCGTGTCGGGGGTCGCGAGGCCCGTGGAGATCGCCGCGGTGGCCGTCACGATCTTGCCGGTGGAGCCGGGCGGATACAGACCGGAGGTGGCGAGCGAGCCCAGCTTGTCCGCTTCGGGGTTCTGCGCGACGGCCAGCACGTTGCCCGTGGACGGCTGGATCACGACCATCATCGCCTGCCGGTCGCGCCGCGTATCGACTGCGGCCTGCGCCGCCGCCTGGGCCAGCGGCGAGATGCTCACGGTGGCCGCGGACGCCGTCTGCGGCGCCGTCGAGGCGAGGGTCGTGACGCGTGCGCCGGTGTCTGCCTGCGCGATCACCTCCCAGCCGTCCTTGCCCGCGAGGTCGCCCGTGACGTTCTTCTTGATCGACGACATCAGCGCGGGCGCGAAGGTGCGGTCGGTGGGCACGAGGTCGGCCTGCTCGACCAGCGTGACGCCGGGAAGCGCGGTCACGTCTCCGGCGAGCTTGCGCAGGTCGGCCTGATTCACCGAGGCCACCACGTAGGGCGCACGCAACGAGGTGGCCTGCTCGGTGATCTGCACCGGGTCCAGACCGGGAACGATCGGCTGCAGCGCGCGCACCAGCTGCCCCGCGACGTCGAGCACGGTCGTCGGCGCGGGGACCTTCGACGCGTCGAGCCGGATGCGATTGATCACGCCCGGCACGAGCACCGCCCCGCCGGACGCGGAGTTCACCGGCGCCTTGGTCGCGGCGAGCGAACGCAGCACCATGGTCTGATTGGCGCCGAGGCGCGGGTGCAGCACCGTCGGCGCCCAGCGCACCTTCCACTGCCCGTTCTCCTGGATGCTCGTGAGCGATCCGCGGTAGTCCCAGGTGCGGCTGGACCGACCCGCGTCGGCGGGTAGGTCCCACACGTACTCGTACTCGACCTCGCTGGTGGCGCCGGTGGTGCGCACCTGACCGACCTTGATCTGCACACCCCGGGCCTGCAGGCCGTCGAACGCCGCGCGGAGCGCCGCCTTCGCGGCGTCCGGGGAGGTCGTGAGCGCCGCGGCACCGTCGAAGTCCTTGTCCGCGAGCGCGGCACCGAACCGGACCGCGACGGGGCCCGGGCCGTTCGTGTTCGCGGGGGCGCACGCCGAGGGCGCGATCATCGCCACGACGACCGCGACGATCACCACCAGACGGGCGCGTAGCTTCTCCACGCCGCAAGGCTACGACGGGGCACCGACAGTTCCGGTGCGCCGCGCGGGGCTGTGACCATTGGGGCTCAGGTGACCGAGAGGCCACCGTCGACGCAGAGGTTCTGCCCGGTCACGAACGCCGAGCCCGGGCCCGCCAGGAACACCGCCGCGGCCGCGAAGTCCGACGGTGCGCCGAGCGTCCCGGTGTGCGCGCGGCGCCGGAAGTACTCGGCACGTTCGGGATCGGCGAGCACGGCGGTGGTCATGGGCGTCGCGACGAGGCCCGGTGTGAGCGAGTTCGCCGTCACCCCGCGCGGCGCCCAGGCCTCGGACTGCGAGCGGGTCAGGCCCGCGATCCCGGCCTTGGCGACGCCGTAGGCGCCGCTGTTGCCGAAGGCGCGGTGCGCCTGCGTCGACGCGACGTTGATGATCCGGCCCCAGCCGCGCTCCGCCATCCGCGGCCCGTAGTGCTGGCCGAGTTGGAAGGGCGCGTCGAGGTTCACGGCGAGGATCTCGCGGTAGAGCGCGTCGTCGATGGCGGCGAGGGGCGGGCGGGGATTGCTGCCCGCGCAGTTGACGAGCACGTCGACGGTGCCGCCCTCCCCCAGCCGCGCGTCGACCTGCTCGATGAGTTCCGTTGCGCCACGCGTGAGATCCGCGCTGATCCCGTCCGGACCGAGCCGGGCCCGGTCCCGCCCGGCGCGCAGGACGCGGGCGCCGGCACCGTCGAGCGCGTCCGCGATCGCCGCCCCGATCCCCGAGCTGGCGCCCGTGACCAGCGCCGTACGGCCGGTGAGGGCGAAC
This sequence comes from Tsukamurella sp. NPDC003166, assembly GCF_040611135.1. Lineage (NCBI taxonomy): Bacteria > Bacillati > Actinomycetota > Actinomycetes > Mycobacteriales > Tsukamurellaceae > Tsukamurella > Tsukamurella sp. NPDC003166. The sequence continues at coordinate 329,535 of NZ_JBEXNL010000002.1, read as the reverse complement.
AGCGCAGCAGTCTGAGGATTCATGTCCGTCACCCTACGGAACCGATCGAGTGGCCGGTGCGTCCAATGAGTAAGGGGAAAGAGACGATCGGGGGAACCCATGATCAACGAGGCATCATTCGAGGGCGAGTTCGCAGTGGAGCCGCCCCTCACGACCGAGGAGCGAGAGGCGATCCTCACGCGGAGTCTGCCGGTGCCGGAGCGGGCGAAGATTCCGCGCGGCGCATGCCACTGGGTATCCAACCGGGACGGAACGGCGATCGTCTGGGATCGGGATCCCGACTTCGATCGCTCGGCGGAGTGGCTGCGATTCCTCGTTCGCCACTACCTCAAGCCGATGGGCCACGTCATCAAGGGCAAGGTCGTGGCGCAGGGGCCCGACGGTTCGCGGTCGGAGATCCGCGCGACGAAGGCCAGCGTGACGACGCGGTTCCTCAACGGCCCGATCGCGGAGGAGTACGCGTTCGTCATCGGGCCCCGCGGAAGGCGCGAGGGATACGGCTACGACTCCTACGAGCGCAGCTACGAATGTCACCACTGCGGGAGCCGTGATCCACTGAGCTACAACTATCACAACGGTTTCAGTCGTTCCGACGACCGCGACTACGGCCGCGAGTACGACGCCGCCTTCGATCGGGACCCGGACACCGAGTCCCTGTTCAACGGCCACGGTGACTCGGATCGCGAGGAGCAGCTCATGGCCGTCCGGAGCTTCTGCGCCGGCTATGCGGGTGGCTTGCACCTCGTCCAGAACATGGAAGTCCGCTGGGGCCGGTTGGATACCGAGATCTTCGCCGACGCCGACAGGGGCGTCGTACTGGAGGTCCGCAAGGGCGGGATCATGGTGATCTCATTCCCGATCGCACCGAACGCGCACCGCATCACCGATGCCTTCGACGAGGTACTGGCGTTCGCCAACGCGCTCGCCACCGAACTGCACTGGGTGGTCTGGGACCCCGCGCAGCACCTCGCCGCGCGTCCGGGAACCCGTTTCCGGGACCGAGCGATAGCCTTCCTCGAGCACGGTCGGCGACCTGAATACCCGTTTCGGTCCCGCCGAGCGGCGTAGGTCGTCGGGTCGGCAGTTGCGCGGCACCGCCATGTCGCACGAAGGGAACCGGCGTTGGCGCGAAGTGAGTCAGCTCATCACGGCTGCAAGCCAGATCCCCACCGCACAGAGCGCACCGGCGAGCTCGATGAGGATGAGCAGGCCGGCGGCCTTCGTGGCGGCCAGCGCCGCGGACCACCCCGCACGGGCGTCCCGCAGCCGCACGGCCTCGGCTGCGAACGTGCCGCCGACGAATCCGATCACCAGCCCCACGACGGGGATCACGAAGAACAGCACGATCCCGGCGACGCCGCCGACCACGAGCGACCACTTCCCGACGCCCGCCCTCGCCATCGTCCGACCGCCCACGAGGTACTTCACGCCCCAGGCGAGCACCATCACCGCGAGTGCGCCGGCGAAGACCCACCACGCGGACCCGCCGGTGACGATCGCCCAGATCAGTACTCCGAGTGCCACCAGCGTCGAGCCCGGCAGGACCGGAATCAGGATCCCCAGCAGGCCGATCGCCATCACGACGACGACGGCCACGTACCCCCAGGTGTTCACGAGGTACTAGGTAAGCAGAACGGTGGCGAAGGTCGCTACTTGGCGGAAGCCGACGCGCTCGTAGGCGCGCCGCGCTGCGATGTTGAAGCTGTTGACGTACAGGCTGGGGATCCGTCCGGAGCGTCGCACCGACTCCGCGACCGCGGCGGTCCCGGCGCCGCCGAGGCCCTGCCCACGCAGGTCGGGCCGCACCCACACGCCCTGGATCTGCCCGACGGTGCGCGAGACGGCCCCGACCTCGGCCTTGAAGGCGACCTCGGCACCGTCGAACAGGACGTACGCGCGCCCGCCGAGAATGGTGTTGGCGACGCGGCGCCGATAGGAGCGTCCCCCGTCGGTGCCGCGCGGATCGATGCCGACCTCGGCGGTGAACATGGCGATGGAGGCGTCGAGGTAGCGATCGATCTCCGCCATCCTGGCCGGCCGCACCCCGGGGTGCGGGAATCGCGAGGGCTCGGTCATCGTCATCAGTGGTTGCTCCGGACGGACCTCCCGGGCGGGACCCCAGGCCGGCTCGAGCTCCTCCCACAGCGGCATCGCGTACTCCGCGCGACCCACGATCGACGCAGCGGTCCGCGCGCCCCGAGCGGCCCTGGCGGCGAAGTACCGCATGTCGTCGAGGTCTCCCCGGAGCGGCATGAGGTTCGCACCCGAGAAGCACAGCGAGGTGCCCGCGTCGCGGTGCGTCCAGAGCTCACCGCCGAGACTGCCGGGATCGGTGCCGCACTCCTGGACGCGGCCGGCGACCATGCACGAGGCGACGGGATCGGCGTCGAGGACGGCCACCACCTTCGGCAGATCCCGCGCGGAGACCGGCCGCTCGTGCAGCATCCTCAGCACCGGCAGCTCCTCACACCTCGGGCGCATCCACTCGTTCGGCTGCGCGCACTCTCATGGCGACGGGCGGGACGTCCCTACGTGACCGTCACGACCGGCGCACCGGTCTCACTATCCCCCGACTCCTCGGCGATGCGCAGGGCTTCCTCGATGAGCGTCTCGACGATCTTGGACTCGGGCACGGTCTTGATGACCTCGCCCTTGACGAAGATCTGCCCCTTGCCATTGCCGGACGCGACACCCAGATCGGCCTCGCGCGCCTCGCCGGGGCCGTTGACGACGCAGCCCATGACGGCGACGCGCAGCGGGACCTCCATGCCCTCCAGTCCCGCGCTCACCTCGTTGGCGAGCTTGTAGACGTCCACCTGCGCGCGGCCGCACGACGGGCACGAGACGATCTCGAGCTTGCGCGGGCGCAGGTTCAGCGACTGCAGGATCGCGTCTCCGACCTTGATCTCCTCGGCCGGCGGCGCCGACAGGGAGACGCGGATGGTGTCGCCGATGCCCTCGGCGAGCAGCGCACCGAACGCGACGGCGCTCTTGATGGTGCCCTGGAACGCGGGGCCGGCTTCGGTCACGCCGAGGTGCAGCGGGTAGTCGCACTGCGCGGCGAGCTGGCGGTAGGCCTCGACCATGATCACCGGGTCGTTGTGCTTGACGGAGATCTTGATGTCGCCGAAGCCGTGCTCCTCGAACAGCGACGCCTCCCACAGCGCGGACTCGACCAGCGCCTCGGGGGTGGCCTTGCCGTACTTCTCCATCAACCGTTTGTCGAGCGAACCCGCGTTGACGCCGATGCGGATCGGGATGCCCGCAGCGCCGGCAGCCTTCGCGACCTCACCCACGCGGCCGTCGAACTCCTTGATGTTGCCGGGGTTCACGCGCACCGCGGCGCAGCCCGCGTCGATCGCGGCGAAGATGTACTTCGGCTGGAAGTGGATGTCGGCGATCACCGGGATGTTCGCCTTCTTGGCGATGATCGGCAGCGCGTCGGCGTCCTCCTGCCGGGGGCAGGCGACGCGCACGATGTCGCAGCCCGACGCCGTCAGCTCGGCGATCTGCTGCAGCGTGGCGTTCACGTCGTGCGTCTTGGTGGTGCACATGGACTGCACCGAGATCGGGCTGTCGCTGCCGACGCCGACGCCGCCTACGTTGAGCTGGCGGGTCTTGCGGCGCGGGGCCAGAACGGGGACCGGGGCTGCCGGCATTCCCAAACCTACGGACATTTCCTGCTACTCCAGTTCAGTTGAAGAGCTTGATCGGGTTGACGATGTCGGCTGTGAGGACGAGCAGCATGTACCCGCCTGCGAGCGCCAGGACCACGTAGGTCAGCGGCGCGAGCTTCATGTAGTCGACGGGGCCGCCCTTGCGCCCGGTGACCAGGTCGCGGAGCTTCTCGAAGATGATCACCGCCATGTGGCCCCCGTCGAACGGCGGCACCGGCAGGAGGTTGATCAGGCCGAGCATGAGGTTCAGCCCCGCCAGGAGCAGGAAGAACACGCTCCACATGTCGCGCTCGGCCACCTCGCCGCCGATCATCGACGCGCCGAGCAGCGACTGCGGCGTGTCGAGCCCGCGCTGTTCGCCCTTGATCGCGTCGACGAGGGCGGGGATCTTCTGCGGCAGTTGCCCGATCGCGACGACCGTGCGCTTGCCAAGATCCACGGTGAACGCCGCGGTGCCGCCGAACGCGGTGATCGGGTTGTAATGATCGATCACGCCGATCGTGCCGACACTGATACCGATGGTGGGCCCGGAGACCTCGGTGAGGTCCTTGCCGTCCGCCGTCGGGCGCCACTTCTTACTGGTCAGGGGGTCGACGGTGACGGCGCGCTCCTGCCCGTCCCGCTCGATCCCGAGCGCGATCGGGCCCGACGCGGCCTGGAGCGCGTCGAACACCGAGTCCGCGTCGACGGCCTTGCCGTTCACGGACGTGATGACGTCACCGCGCTGCAAACCGGCCTGTGCGGCGGGGCTCGGGCGACACTCGCCGAGGGGCTTGCTCGGCTGCTCCTTGGTGGGCTTGGTCGTCGCGTCGGCGACGCAGCCGGTGGCCGCGATCGCCGCCCGCGGGGTCGTGTTCATCGCCGGCAGGCCGGCGGTGACCGCCACGCCGTAGATGAGCAGCGCGCCCAGGATGAAGTTCATCCCCGGCCCGGCGAACATCACGAACAGGCGCTTCCACGCGGCCTGCTTGTACATCGCCCTCTCCTGCTCGACGGGCGTCTTGAGCTCGTCGAGCAGCGTCATGCCGGCGATGTCGCAGAATCCGCCCAGCGGCAGGGCCTTGACGCCGTACTCGATGCCGTCCTCGGTCTTGGGACGCCGCACCGACCACAGCGTGGGCCCGAAGCCGATGAAATAGCGCCGGACCTTCATGCCGGTGGCCTGCGCCGCCCACATGTGCCCGCACTCGTGCCAGGCGATCGACGCGAGGATGCACAGCGCGAACGCCGCGATACCCAGTGCGTACATCATGGGTTCCAGAATAGCTGGCTGATCAGACCAGCCCGACCAGCTGCGATGCCCGCGCCCGGGCCCACTCCTCGGCAGCGAGCACATCCGCGATGTCGCGCGGCTCGGCCTGCCACTGGGCACCGTCGGACACGACCCGCGCGACGGTATCGACGATGGCGAGGAACGACGATCGGCCGTCCAGGAAGGCCTGGGCGACCACCTCGTTGGCCGCGTTGAAGACGGCGGTGAGGCTGCCGCCGCGGGTGCCGGCGTCACGGGCGACGGCGATCGCGGGGAAGGTCGCCTCGTCGACCGGCTCGAAGGTCCAGGTGTGCGCCTGCGTGAAATCGCACGGCGTGCTCGCACCCGGCACCCGGTCCGGCCAGCCGAGGGCCAGCGCGATCGGCAGCTTCATCGACGGCGGCGAGGCCTTCGCGATGGTCGCCCCGTCCACGAACGTGACCATCGAATGCACCACCGACTGCCTGTGCACGCTCACGTCGATGCGGTCGTAGGGCACCCCGAACAGCAGGTGCGCCTCGATCACCTCCAGCGCCTTGTTGACCAGGGTCGCCGAGTTGAGCGTGTTCATCTGCCCCATCGACCAGGTGGGGTGCTGCGCGGCCTGCTCGGGCGTCACGTCGGCGAGCTCGCCGCGGGTGCGACCGAAGAAGGGCCCACCGGAGGCGGTGACGATCAGCCGGTCCACCTCCGACGGCGTCCCCGCGCGCAGGCACTGCGCGATCGCGGAGTGCTCCGAATCGACCGGCACGATCTGCCCCGGCGCGGCCCGGCGCATGGCGAGTGCTCCGCCCGCGACCAGGGACTCCTTGTTGGCGAGCGCGAGCCGCGCGCCGCTGTCGAGCGCCGCGAGGGTCGGGCCGAGCCCGAGACTCCCGACGACGCCGTTGAGCACCACGTCGGCCTCGACCGTCTCCACCAGCCGGGTCATCGCTTCGGGGCCGGTGAGGGCACCGTCGAAGCCCGCGGCGCGGGACGGATCGGCGATGCCGATGCGGGCACCGTCGAGGCCCGCGGCGCGCGCCTGCTGCGCGAGGAGGTCGACGTTGCCGCCGCCCGCGCCGAGCCCGACGACCTCGAACCGGTCCGGGTTCTCCGCGATCACCTCCATCGCCTGAGTGCCGATGGAGCCGGTGCTGCCGAGGATGAGGACGCGGGTGGTCACCACTTCAGACTAGGAGGCGTCAATCGACGAGCGACGCGGGATCCAGGTCCACCGGGAACGGAGCGTCGACGCGCAACCGCTCGCCGGGCCGGACGACCTGCGAGCGCGTGTACTCGAAGCCGTCCGGATCCGTGTGGATCGTGACGGTCCCGTCCTCGTCGACGCGCCAGTACGACGGGATCATCGCCTCCGCGCACTTCGCTGCCTTGAGCGTGCGATCGGTGACCCGTGTGGAGCGCGACGCCATCTCGACAACGAGCGCGACATCGCAGGATTCGCTCCACACGGCAACTCGGGGGGCTCCGGGTTTCAGGACCACGATGTCGGGGATGAAGTTACCGCCGGGCACCCGCACGCCGACCTCGTACAGCCCGCGGAAGCCCCGCGGCATGGCGAGGCGAAGAGCAATGAAGAGATTCCCACCAATACTCTGATGCCCCTGTGACGGCGGTGGCGTCATGAGCAGGCTCCCGTCCACGATCTCGTAGCGGTGCCCGTCGTCCGGCAACACGTCCAGATCGGACTCGCCCCAATAGTCGGGAAATGAGTAGGTCGGCTGAGCCATCTCGGCACCTCCTCTCGTGGCCGTGACGGTGGGTCGTCGGTATAACACGTTTCGTGCCGCGATCTCAGTGTAAGTGGAATCGACTACGGCGACACGGCCTCGACGGCCACCACCGCGGACACCGGGATCGGGCCGTAGACGTGCGGGAACAGCTCCTCCACGCCGGGCGCGGGCGGCTCGTACCGCACGTCGAGCCCCGTCGGGTCGATGGACAGCAGGACGAGGTCCGCGACCGGCACATCGGCGTAGAACCGCTCCCGTACGCCGCGCCACTGCTCCGCCGTCGAACAGTGCACGAATCCGACGTCCGCGAGCGACGCGCCGCGGGTCGAGACGGCGTACGCGCCGGCCGCGCGGGCGGCGTTCCAGTCGGCGAGGAGGGCCAGGTGGAAGATCACACCGCCACGCTACCCAGGATTTGTGCGCCCCTCGTACGACGCACGGTCGTAGCGGGATAGGATTCTCCCGTATCCCGGGCCCGCGCCCGGTGTGCGTCGCGGGTCGCCCCGATGCACAGCTGACGGAAGCGACGAAGGAGAACGCAGTGGCAACCACCGACCTGGAGCGTCAGAGCACTTCGAAGGTCGACGTCGCGGACGTCCCGTCGCGCGATTGGGGCTGGAGCGGCAACGCCCCCACCTCGGCGCGGATCGCCGGCGTGCTGTTCGCGGCCCTGCTGCTGTTCATGATGCACGGCAACCACCAGGGCAAGACCGAGGACATCTTCCTCGTCGGCTTCGCCGTGGCGATCCTCGGCACGATCCTCGTCCAGTGGCTGGTCACCCGCCGCCGCAAGTGGAAGTACTGAGCTACTTCTCCTCGGCGGCCAGCTGACCGCAGGCCGCCGCGATCTCCTGGCCCCGGGTGTCGCGCACAGTGCACGACACGCCCTGCGCGATCACCCGGCGCACGAACTCGTCCTGCCGGTCCTTCGGCGACGCGTCCCACTCGCTGCCCGGCGTCGGGTTCAGCGGGATCAGGTTGACGTGCGCGAACTGGCCCAGCTTCTTGCGCAGCTTCTCCCCCAGCATGTCCGCCCGCCACGGCTGATCGTTCACGTCCCGGATCAACGCGTACTCGATGGACACGCGCCGGCCCGTCTGATCGGCGTAGTAGCGCGCCGCGTCCAGCACCTCGGCCACGCTCCACCGGTTGTTGACGGGAACCAGCGTGTCCCGCAGCTCGTCGTCGGGCGTGTGCAGCGACACCGCCAGCGTGACGGACAGGCCCTCGTCGGCCAGCTTCCGGATGGCGGGCGCGAGTCCCACGGTGCTGACGGTGACGTGCCGCTGCGAGATTCCCAGCCCCTCGGGCGCCGGCGCGGTGATGCGCCGCACGGCCTGGACCACCCGCTTGTAGTTCGCGAGCGGCTCCCCCATGCCCATGAACACGACGTTCGACAGGCGTCCCGGGCCGCCGGCCACGTCACCGTCGGCCATGGCACGGGCGGCGCTGCGCACCTGGTCCACGATCTCCGCGGTCGAGAGGTTGCGGTCGAGCCCGCCCTGCCCGGTCGCGCAGAACGGGCAGGCCATGCCGCAGCCGGCCTGGCTCGAGATGCACAGCGTGGCTCGGTCGGTGTACCGCATGAGCACGGACTCGAGCAGCGTTCCGTCGTGCAGGCGCCACAGTGTCTTGCGGGTGGTGCCGCTGTCGGTGGCGATGTGCCGCACGGGCGTCATCAGCTCGGGTAGCAGCGCCTCCCCGACGGTGCCCCGCGCGCCGGCCGGCAGGTCGGTCATCGTCGACGCGTCGGCCTCGAGCCGGCCGTAGTAGTGCCGGGCGAGCTGGTTCGCGCGGAAGGCGGGCAGACCGAGGTCCTTGACCGCGGTCTTGAGCTCGTCGTCGGTGAGGTCGGCGAGGTGGCGCGGCGGCTTGCCGCGCTTGGGGGCGTCGAATACGAGGGGCAGAGAAGTGCTCATAACTCCCCCATCCTCCCACGTCAGCACCGAACCGCCGACCACGCCGATCCGCGGGTGATCCGCGCCACCGCACGTCCCCCGGCCGGGTACGTCCGGAGGTGGCAGGATGGCCGCCATGGCGAAGGACGAAGACGGCGTTCGGGACGGTGAAGAGTCGCTCGGACCGCCCGTTCCGGACGATGCGGCGGGCGGCGCGCGGCTCCCCGCCGCGCGCGAGGAATTCGACGGTGCGGGCCCGGACCCGGGCGTGTCGCCCGCATCGCAGCGCGGCGTCGACACCCGCAACGCCTACGAGCAGGTCAAGCACACGCGGTCGGCCGCACTCTGGTCCGGACTCCTCGGCGGCGCGGTGGTCCTCCTGCTCCTGCTGGTGTTCATCGTGCAGAACCAGCAGAACACCGAGATCAGCCTGATCTTCTGGAAGACCACGCTGCCGCTGGGTGTCTCGCTGCTCATCGCCGCGATCGGCGGAGCGCTGCTCGTGGGCCTCGCCGGGGCGCTGCGCATCATCCAGCTCCGGCGGGCGGCGAAGAAGCTGCAGGACTGACCCGGCGACGCCCGGAGCCAGCACGCACCCGCGACCGGGAGTCGGGGCCCGCGATGGAACGATGGTCCCATGCGCGCATGGATCGTCTGGTCGGTGGCGACTCTCGCCTATGTGATCGGCGTCCTGCAACGGACCTCCTTCGGCGTCTCCGGCACCGATGCCGCCGCACGGTACGGCGCGGCGCCCGCGACGCTCTCCGCGTTCGTCGTCCTGCAGCTCGTGGTGTACGCGGGCATGCAGATCCCGGCGGGCCTCCTGCTCGACCGATTCGGCTCTCGGCGCCTCGTGTTCACCGGGGCACTGATCATGGCCGCCGGGCAGATGACCCTCGCGCTCACCGAGTCGCTGCCGCTGGCCATCGCCGGCCGCGTCGCCGTGGGCATCGGCGACTCGCTCACCTTCGTGTCGGTACTGCGCCTGGTCCCGGCCTGGTTCCCGGTCCGCCGGATCCCCCTGGTGACGCAGCTGACCGGGATGACGGGCCAGCTCGGCCAGATCCTGTCGGCCGTGCCCTTCCTCGCGCTGCTGCACGCCGACGGCTGGACTCCCGCGTATCTCGGCGCCGCGAGCCTGGGCCTGATCGCCGCAGTCGCCGTGCTGGCGTTCGTGCGCGACGCTCCGCCCGAGAAGGTGGCGCCGAAGGTCACCGTCCGCGCTCGCGACATTCCGGGGATCCTCCGCTCCACGTGGATGCATCCGGGTACCCGGCTCGGCTTCTTCACCCACATGGGCGCGATGTTCTCGGTGACGGCCTTCATGCTCATGTGGGGCGTCCCGTACCTGACCACCGCGCAGGGCCTGTCGTCCGGCGAGGCGGGGGCGATCGTGACCTTCGGCGTGGTCGCGACGCTCGCGTCGGGCCCCGTCATCGGCTACCTCACCGGGCGGTTCCCGACCCGCCGTTCGTGGATGGTGATCGCCATCATCGTCGGCAGCGCCGCGGCGTGGACCGCAGTCCTGGTCCGCGACGAGCCCGCACCGGTGTGGTTGCTCACGGTGCTCGTCCTGGTGATCTCCGTCGGTGGTCCCAGCAGCGCGATCGGCTTCGACTACGCCCGATCCTTCAACACCTCACGGGTGCTGGGCACCGCACAGGGCATGGTGAACATCGGCGGCTTCCTCGCGAGCCTCGTCCTGATCCAGGCGATGGGCTCGATCATGGGCGCCGGCGGGGGCCTGACCTTCGACGGCTTCCGCACCGCCTGGCTCGCGCAGTACCCGCTCTGGACGATCGCGCTGATCGGCGTCGTCGTCACGCGCCGCAAGGCCCGGCGCCGCGAGGGCGTCGTGCCGCGACCCCTGCGCGAGTCCCTCCGCCGGGCGCGCTGACGCGGACCGTCCGGCCACGCGGTGTCGGGCCACGCGGTGTCGGGCCACGCGCCGGGCGGGACCGTGGACCGTCAGCTGCCCATGAGGGCGGTCAATGCCGCCCAGACCACGACCGCACTCGGCAGCAGCGAGTCCAGGCGGTCCATCAGGCCACCGTGGCCGGGCAGCAGGGTGCCCATGTCCTTGATGCCCAGGTCGCGCTTGACCTGGGACTCGAGCAGGTCGCCAAGCGTCGCGGTGATGACGACGACGGGCCCCAGCAGCAGGCCCCACAGCGGGTTCACGTCGAGCAGGAACTTCAGCACCAGCACCGCGCCGACCGCGCCCGCGACCATGGACCCGGCGAAGCCCTCCCAGGACTTCTTCGGGCTGATGGCCGGCACCATCGGGTGCTTGCCGAAGAGCACGCCCGCCGCGTAGCCGCCCACGTCCGAGCACACCACGAGCAGCACCAAGGCGACCACGCGCTGCGGGCCGCGGTCCTCCGGGAGCACCAGCATCGTGCCGAACGCCGCGAACAGCGGGATCCAGGCGAGCACGAACACCGTCGTCGAGATGTCGCGGGTGAAGGAGTTGGGCGCGGCCGTGCTCTGGTGCCCCAGCAGCCGCCAGATCATCGCGACGAGGACGGTCGCCACGAACGCCGCCAGTACCCCCTCGGGGCCGAGCGGCCAACTGAGCCAGATGATCGCCTGGCCGCCGATCAGCATCGGCCACAGCTCGAGATTCGTGCCCGCGGCGCGGAACCGTTTGACGACCTCCCAGGTGGCGAGCGCGACCGCGGCCGCGACGAGCGGCACCCACAGGTGCGGTGCGAAGACCAGGATCGCCACGATCATCGCACCCAGGCTCACGCCCACGCCGATCGCCGCCGGGAGGTTGCGCCCGGCGCTGATCTTGCGCTTCCCGGGGTCCGACGGTGCCTCGGGCGCGCCCGGAGCGGGGCTGTCGGCGCCGACCGAGTCGGGGGATTCCGGCACGGCTAGACCTCCATCAGATCGGCTTCCTTGCGCGCCACGAGGTCCTCGATCTGGGCGACGTACTTCGCCGTCGTCTTGTCGAGTTCCTTCTCGGCGCGGGCCACCTCGTCCTCGCCGGCGTCGCCGTCCTTGACGATCTTGGCCAGCTGGTCGTTGGCCTTGCGCCGAACGTTGCGGATGGACACCTTGGCGTCCTCGCCCTTGCCCTTGACCTGCTTGACCAGGTCCTTGCGGCGCTCCTCGGTGAGCTGCGGGATGCTCACGCGGAGCAGCTGGCCGTCGTTGGTGGGGTTGACGCCCAGGTCCGAGTTGCGGATCGCCGTCTCGATGTTGCCGAGCTGGTTCGCCTCGTAGGGCTTGATCACGACGAGCCGTGCCTCGGGCGTGGTGATCGAGCTGATCTGCGTGATGGGGGTGGGCGAGCCGTAGTAGTCCACGACCACCTTCGAGAACATCCCCGGGTTGGCGCGGCCGGTGCGGATCGACTGGAAGTCCTCCCGGGCCACCGAGACGGCCTTCTCCATCTTCTCCTCGGCGTCGAAGAGCGTTTCGTCGATCACTTGCCTCACACGTCCTTTTCGTCTGTCCAGTGGTGGTCTTCGGTCCGGCGTCAGGGCCGGACGAGGGTGCCGATCTTCTCCCCCGCGACGGCGCGGGCGATGTTGCCCTCCTCCAGGAGATTGAACACCAGCATCGGCATCTTGTTGTCCATGCAGAGGCTGAACGCGGTCGCGTCGGCCACCTTGAGGCCCTTCTCCAGCGCAGCGCGGTGGGTGATCTCGGCGAACAGCTTCGCGTCGGGATTGGTGCGGGGGTCGCTGTCGTACACGCCGTCCACCGCCTTGGCCATGAGCACGACCTCGGCGCCGATCTCGAGCGCGCGCTGCGCGGCGGTGGTATCGGTGGAGAAGTAGGGCATGCCCATGCCGGCGCCGAAGATCACGACGCGGCCCTTCTCGAGGTGGCGCTTGGCACGCAGGGGCAGGTAGGGTTCGGCGACCTGTCCCATGGTGATGGCGGTCTGCACGCGGGTGTCGACACCCTCCTTCTGCAGGAAGTCCTGCAGCGCGAGGCAGTTCATCACCGTGCCGAGCATGCCCATGTAGTCCGACCGCGCGCGGTCCATGCCGCGGTTCTGCAGCTCGGCGCCGCGGAAGAAGTTGCCACCGCCGATGACCACCGCGATCTCGTGGCCGCTGCGCGAGACCTCGGCGATCTGCTGCGCCACCGTGGTCACCACATCGGGGTCGAGGCCCACCTCGCCGCCGCCGAACATCTCCCCGCCCAGCTTGAGCAGCACCCGCTTGTAGCCGTGCCGTGCCTGATCCTGCGTCGCGTCCTGATCCGTCTGAAGTCCCTGGGCCGTGTCCGTCACGCGGACCATCCTATGCGGGCGGCGCAGTTCCTCGGAGCCGGTCCTCGATCAGGTTGCCCAGGGCTCGCTGACCGGCGGCCGTCGGGTGCAATCCATTGGCCTCGGGCTCCTGCGCCTTGAGCTTCGGGCCGCCCAGTCGGGCGTAGGGATCCGGGTCGCACGCGGTGTGGTCGAGCGGCGGCTGCACGTACATGACCCCGCGGTCCGCTGCCACCTCACGGATCAGCCGGTCGACGCTGCGGTACCAGGTGCGCCAGTGCTCCACGTTCCGCTCCGGGATGCCGGCCCGGTCGAGGCAGGCGCGGTCCGGCGGACCGTCGACCGAGAACAGCGGGAGGTACCCGACCAGGACGATCCGCACGTCGGGCGCCGCCGCCTTCTTGATCGCGTCGACGGTGGCCGCGTACTGCGCGCGGACGAAGTTCCACCCCTGCGAGCCCGGGAGGTCCTGCGTGGCGACGGCGCCGCAGCGATCGTCGGGGTCGCCGAAACAGTGCACGACGATGTTGCCGAAGCCGATCGAATTCGCGCCGATGAGGATCGTCACGAGCCGGGTGAACGGCCCCACCCCGTAGATCTGCGGCGAGGTGTTCGGCTTCGGCGAGGGCTGCGTCAGGTCGTCGAGCGTGGCGCCGGAGCAGGCGCGGTCGGTGAACGAGTAGGGCTGCAGTCGCTGCGCGAGGACGTGGCCGAGGTCGTCGCCGTTGCGGGCGCAGAGGTCCATCGGCTGCATCTTGGCCTGCGTGCCCGATGCGGCGTAGCTGTCCCCCATCGCGACGTACTGCGCGCCGCCCGGGAGGTCGGGGATGTAGCTCACGGCGTTGCTCTGGTAGTGCGTGTACCCGCTGCCGCCCCCGATCGCGGTGGACCCGGCGACGGCGAGCACGAGGCAGGCCACGAGGGGCATTGCGATCGCACGCCGGATCCAGGACACCCCGGCGAGACTACACAGGCGTGAACTCGGTCCGTCGACGCACGAGGTAGGCCGACGGTGACAGGCCCAGGAAGGAGCGCACGTCGCGACTCAGGTGCGCCTGGTCGGCGTAGCCGCGGCGCACCGCGACGTCCGCCGCGGGGATTCCCGCCTCGAGCTCGCGCCGCGCGGCGTCGAAGCGCATCAGCCGCGCCGCCTGCTTGATCCCCATGCCAAACTCGGCGGTGAACTTCATCGCCAGGTAGCGGGCGGACCAGCCGGACCGCTCGGTCAGCTCGGCGACGGTGACCGCGCCGCTGCGGGCCGCGAGGTACGACCACGCCGCGGCGGCGTCCGGCTGCACCTCGCGGTCCGAGACCGCGTGGCCGGCGAGCACCGTCGCCGCGACGGCCTCACGCTGCGCGTCCGCCGCCGCCGCGACGCGGCCGTACAGCTCCGCTGCGAGGCCCGGGCGGAGGTCGTCGAGTTCGACGGCCTCTCCCCCGAGTTCGGCCGCCGGGGCGCCGGTGAGGGCCCGGACGAGGCTGGGCCGCACGTCCACCTGCACGCCGCGCTGCAGGCCGTCGTGGTGGACCAGGTACGGCGTCGGGTGCATGCCCGAGAGGCACAGGCGGAAGGTCGTGCGCCCGGGCAGGCCCGGCCCCGTCAGGTCCAGGCCGTGCCCGAGGTCGATGATCATCGTGAGCGTCGGCGAGGGCACGGCGAGGTGGGTGCCCGGGACGACGCCGCTGATGTCGTACGCGGCGGCCCGGGCGATCCCGGGGCCGCTCACCCCGCGTAGGTACCGAAACTCCACGTGTTGCCCTCCGGGTCGGCGATGGAGAAGCCTCGCGACCCATAGTCCTCCTCGCGCATCTCCCGCACCAGGCGGGCGCCGAGCTCCTGTGCCCGAGCGAAGACGGCGTCGGGGTCGGTGACGACCACGTAGACGCTGCCGCTGCCGCGCGGAGTGGAGAAGGTGGTGTCCTGTTTGGCGGCGGAGTGGACCATGACGCGGCCGCCGTCGGGCCACAGCATCTCGGAGTGGACGACCTCACCGTCGGCGTCCCCTTCGACGAGGACCCCTTCCTCGAAGCCGAGGCGGCGCAACCACTCCCGCGCCGCGAGCGCGTCGTCGTAGGTGAGTCCGGGCCAGATGTTCGTGTCCTTGCGTGTCGTGTTCATGCCTTCAAGACTGGCAGCCGACGGCACCGTCGGGCTTGAAGATTTCCGCACACCGCCCCAATTGAACACTGTTACCAACGGCGAACGTGCAGGTCGCGGCGGGCAGTAACGGTGTTCAATCGCAAGGGCCGACAAACGGCGAGGCCCGCACCGACTGCATCGGTGCGGGCCTCGTACGCGGGGACTACCGGAGTTACTCCTGGCCGACCTCGAAGCGGGTGAAGGCGAGGACCTTCGCACCGGCCTCGTCCAGCACCTGCTGGACCGACTTCTTGCTGTCGGTCACCGACGGCTGGTCGGGAAGAACGGTGTCCTTGTAGTAGGCCACGGTCTTGCCCTCGACGATCTTCGACAGCGCCTGCTCCGGCTTGCCCTCGGCACGCGCGGTCTCCTCGGCGATGCGACGCTCGTTCTCGATGACGTCGGCGGGAACCTCGTCCCGGCTGGCGTACTTCGCCTTGAGCGCAGCGACCTGCATGCCGGCGCCGCGAGCGGCCTCAGCAGCGGTGTCACCCTCGCCCGCGAACGAGACCAGCACGCCCACGGCGGGCGGCAGGTCCGAGCTGCGCTTGTGCAGGTAGACGGCGACGGGGCCGTCGTAGCGCGCGATGCGACGCAGCACGAGCTTCTCGCCCAGCTTGGCCGACGCGGCCTCGATGCGCGACGCGACGGTCTCGCCCTCGAGCGGCAGCTCGAGAACGGCCTCGACGGTGGCGGCGTCCGACGCGGCGGCGGCCGCGACGATCGCATCGGCCAGCTCCTGGAACTCCGCGTTCTTCGCCACGAAGTCGGTCTCGGAGTTGAGCTCGATGAGCACGCCGCCCTTGGCGGCCACGAGGCCCTCGGCGGTGGAACGACCGGCGCGCTTGCCGACGTCCTTCGCGCCCTTGATGCGCAGCACCTCGACGGCCTTGTCGAAATCGCCGTCGGTCTCGGTGAGCGCGTTCTTGCAGTCCATCATCCCCGACCCGGTGAGGTCGCGGAGACGCTTGACGTCAGCGGCGGTGTAGTTCGCCATTAATGCGGCTCCTTAGCGTTGTAGGGAAGAGCGACCGGAGGCCGATCAGGCTTCCGGGGTCTCGGTGGGCGCCTCGGCCGGAGCCTCGGTCGCCGCGGCCTCGGCAGCGGGGGCCTCGGCGGCGACGGTGGCCGACTCGAGCAGCTCCTGCTCCCACTCGGCGAGGGGCTCGCCGGCGCCGGCCTCGGGCTTGGCATCGCCGGTGGCGACACCGGCGCGGGCCTGCACGCCCTCGGCCACGGCCGAAGCCACGACCTTCGTGAGCAGCGCAGCAGACCGAATGGCGTCGTCGTTACCCGGGATCGGGTAGTCGACGAGGTCGGGATCGCAGTTGGTGTCGAGGATCGCGATGACCGGGATGCCCAGCTTGCGGGCCTCGCCGACGGCGATGTGCTCCTTGTTGGTGTCCACGACCCAGATGGCCGACGGGACCTTGGCCATGTCGCGGATGCCGCCGAGGGTGCGCTCGAGCTTGTTCTTCTCGCGCGTGAGCATGAGGATTTCCTTCTTGGTGCGACCCTCGAAGCCACCGGTCTGCTCCATGGTCTCCAGCTCCTTCATCCGCTGAAGGCGCTTGTGGACCGTCTGGAAGTTGGTGAGCATGCCGCCCAGCCAGCGCTGGTTCACGTAGGGCATGCCGACGCGGGTGGCCTCTTCGGCGATCGACTCCTGGGCCTGCTTCTTGGTGCCGACGAAGAGGACGGTGCCACCGTGGGCGACGGTCTCCTTGACGAACTCGTAGGCCTTGTCGATGTAGGTCAGCGTCTGCTGCAGATCGATGATGTAGATGCCGTTGCGGTCGGTGAAGATGAAGCGCTTCATCTTCGGGTTCCACCGACGGGTCTGATGACCGAAGTGCGCGCCGCTGTCCAGCAGCTGCTTCATGGTTACGACAGCCATGATGCCTCTTTCTCACGTTGCAGTTGTCCACGCCGCGACGACCGGTTCCCGCAGTTCAGCGGGCCGGACGGTGCGCGGTGTCCTGGTGTTCCGCCGCGCTGCACTCCTTCGAGAAGGAGACCGCGCTGCACGGCGCGCCGCGAGCGGCGCCTGGGGAACACGCGTAGTCACTCCGCCATCTGGACGGAGTGCAGAAGCAAGTGTACGCCGGTCCGGACGACCAGCGAAATCGTCACGGAACCGCAGGTCGACGGTGCCGTCCGGACCCGCCCGGAAGCCGACCCGTCAGGTCGTGAACAGGTCCTCGAGGTGCCGGTCGATCGCGGCGAGGGCGTCCCCCGACTCGATGACCCGCAGCTCCAGCAGGGGCGTCAGGCCGGTCAGCGCCAGCAGCCGGTCCGTCTCCGTCGACGGTGCACGGTCCGCCGCGATGCGACCGTCGGCGATCGCGGCCCGGACGAGCTGCTCGACCTGCGCGCGACCCCGCGACAAGCCGTCGCGGGTCCGGGCGCGGATCGCCTCGTCGTGCAGCGCCTCGAGGACGTAGGCGGCGTTCATCCGACTGGTCGCCCGCGAATCCGGGTGCAGCGGCAGCATCTCGACGAGCACCAGGCGCAGCACGTCGCGCGGATGAGGGTCCGCGCCGAGGCGTTCCAGGCCCTGCGCGACCCGCGCTGCGCTCCGCTCCGCGGCGAAATCCATGGCGAAGCCGAGCATCTCCTGCCGGGAGCCGAAGTAGTGCTGCAGCTGACCGTGCGACATCCCGGCCTCCTTCGCCACCTCCCGCAGGCTCAGACGCTGCACGCCCGCGGTGCCCACCACGCGCCACAACGCGCGGGCGATCGCCTCGCGACGCTCCCGGTGATCGACCTGTTTCGGCACCTCAGCCCCCCTTGACGGTTCTCATACACTTGAAATAATACAACTGGCTGAAGACGGCGGCCGGGCACCGCGCCACGACAAGAGGTGACGAAGATGCGCGAACATCCCCGCGTCCGTACGGCGGAGGGCGTCGTCGAGGGCCGGTACCGCGGCAGCGGTACAGCGACCTTCCGCGGCATTCCGTACGCACAGCCGCCCGTCGGGGCGTTGCGCTTCGCCGCCCCGGCTCCGGTCCCCCACTGGGACGGCGTGCGGTCGGCGGTCGACTTCGGCCCTCCGCCGCCACAGTCCGGCCCCACACAGGCGGAGACCTCGGACGACGCGAACTGGCTCACCGTCAACGTGTGCGCCCCGGATCCCGGACGATCGCGACTGCCCGTCCTGGTGTGGATCTGCTGCGGCGGCTACATGGCGGGGACGGCGGCGGATCCCATGTTCGATCCGTCCGCGCTCGCGGCCGAGGGCCTGGTCGTCGTGAGCGTCCAGTGTCGGATGGGCGCCGAGGGCTTCGCGCTGCTCGACGGCGCACCGTCGAACCGGGGCCTGCTGGACCAGATCGCCGCTCTCGAGTGGGTCCGGCGGAACATCGCCGCCTTCGGCGGCGACCCCGACACGATCACGATCGCGGGCACATCGGGCGGCGCGGGCTCGGTCGCCGCACTGCTCGCGATCCCCCGCGCCCGTCCGCTGTTCCGCAGGGCCATCACGCATTCGGTCCCCGGCCTGCACATCACGCCGGAGTTGGCGCAGGAGGTCACCGCCGCGCTCGCGGAGCGCCTGGGCGTCGCACCGACTGCGGCCGGGTTCGCCGAGGTCGCACCGCAGCACCTGGCCGACGAGGTGACGGCCCTCTGCCTCGACGCGCCGGCGCATCGCGATCGATGGGGCCGCCTCTCGCAGCTGGGGATCGTCGTCTGCCCGGTCATCGGCGAGGATCTGCTGCCACAGACCCCGTGGGAGTCCTTGGCCGACGGGAATGCCGCGGGCATCCACCTGCTCACCGGGCACATGCGCGACGAGTTCCGCCTGTTCAGCGTCATGATGGGAGTGCGCGACACCTTCACCGAGGCGGATGCGGCCCGGGCGCTGGCGGCCTTCGCTCCCGGCGACCCCGTCGACTACCGCGCGGCGTACCCGGACGCGACTACGGAGCAGATAATGGAGATCGTCTCCTCCGACGCCACCTTCCGCATGCCGTCCGTGCTGCTCGCGGAGGCGAACGCGGCGGCCGGCGGCACCACGTTCCTGTTCGAGATCCGCTGGGAGACCGAGGTGTACGGCGCTTGCCACAGCATCGACGTCCCGCTCGCCTTCGGGACGCTGGACTGCCCGACGGGCCGCATGTTCTTCGGCGACGATCCCGCGCCCGCGGTCCGTGCGCTGTCGAACGAGCTGCTCGGAGCGTGGGCGCGGTTCTGCGCCACCGGCGATCCGGGTTGGCGGCGCTTCGACGCCGAACGCCGGAGCACCCGCCTCCTCGACGACCCGTCGACGACGGCGCCCTATCCCGAGGAGCCGTCGCGCCGGCTGTGGCACGGCCGCCCGCCCGCGCCCTTCGCGCCGATCCCGTCGCACTGACCGGCCCGAGGAGACGCCGCATGCGCGAGCCCGTCCACGTCACCGTGTGGTCGCCCGCCGATCCCGGCCGCCGGGACGCCGTGCCCGCGCTCTTCGTGCACGGCGTCTTCACCTGGGGCGACGACGACGCCTACGGTTTCGTCGCGCAGCGCTCCCTGGCCGACGACAGGCCCCTGCTCCTGATGGACCGGCGCGGCTACGGACGCTCGCCCGACACCGCCCGCAGTGATGTCGAGGTCGACGCCGAGGACCTCGTCGAGCTCCTCGACGCGCAGCCGGCCGGGGCGCACCTCGTCGGGCACTCGAACGGCGGACTCGCCGCCATGCTGGCCGCGGCACTGCGGCCGGACGCCGTCCGCTCGCTCGCGCTGATCCAGCCGTCGGCACTGCGGGCCGCCGCGGACCATCCGGCGGTACGCACCCTGCTGACCCGAGTCGACGCGGCCACCGCCCCGCGTCCGGAGATCGACCCCGCCGAGTTCCTCCGCGTCTCGACGGAGGGGATGGGGATGACGATGCCCGCGCCCACGCCGGAGCGGCTCCGAGCGGTCCGGACGTCGATGCGCGAGCGGCCGGTGTGGGAATCGGACCCACCGCTGGCACCTCTGGCCGCCGCGCCATGGCCCTCGCTCGTCATCACCGGGACCTGGGACGACGCGCCCGAGGAGTACCGGATGTACGCGGGCGAACCGCTGCTGGCCTGCGCAGAAGCGGTGGCGGCGCGGATCGGCGCCCGGCGACTGCGCGTCCCCGGGTACTACCCGCACACCCAGCACCCGGGCGCGGTGAACGTCGCACTGCGCGCGCTGTGGGCCTCAGCCGGGTAGCCGCGCGGCGAGGCCGTCGAGGAGGAATCGGACGGCGTCGTCGAACCGCTCGTCGGGCGGACCCCACGCCGTCGGTCCAGCCTGCGCCGCGAGCGGGTACTCCTGTGCGCCGACGGCCGCGGCCCGAGCATCCGGGTCGTAGCCCGGCAGGGGCGCACCGTCGGGCCCGAAGACCTCCTGCTCCTCGATGACGAAACCGACGACGAGGTCGCGCAGCGTGGACATCGCGAGCGCGGCGTCGCGCACCGCGAATCCGGCGTCGACCAGCACGCGCAGGGGCCGCTCGCGGGCGCGGACGACATCGACGTCGGTGAACTTCGACCCGCTGAACACCCGGGCACCGTCGGTGTGGGCGCGCAGGACGGACCGCAGCCGCCGGGCACCGTCGAGCAGCTCGGCGCGCCAGTCTGCGGCGGGCGGCCCGACGGGCAGTGCGCGCCGCATGAGCTCGGTGGCCATCTCGTCGATCAGGTCGCCCTTGGACGCGACGTGCCAGTAGAGGGCGGGCGCCTTGACCTCGAGCCGGTCGGCGATCCGGCGCAGCGTGAGACCCTCGACGCCCACCTCGTCGAGGACGGCCAGCGCCGCGGTGACCACATCCGCCCGATTCAATCCCACGCGCACAGCTTAACAATGTTAAGCTCAATGTCGATTTAACGCAGTTAAGGAGATTGCTATGAAGGCCGCCATCGCCACCTACGCCGACACCCCGATCTGGGTGGACGCCCCCGAGCCGGCCGGCGGGCCCGGCCTCGTCACCGTCGCCATGCGGGCCGTCCCGCTGCACAACCTGGCGCGGGCCGTCGCGGACGGCCGGCACTACGTCTCCCCCGCGAGCCCGGGTTTCGTCATCGGGGTCGACGGGGTGGGGGTCACCGAGGACGGTCGGCGCGTCTACCTCTCGGTGCCCGGCACCGCGGCGCAGACGGTGACGGTGCCCGAGGAAGCCCTCGTCGAGGTTCCGGACGCGCTCGACGACCTGCAGGCGGCCGCCGCGATGAACGCGGTCATGTCGTCGTGGATGGCGATGACGGTCCGCGCTCGGGTCCGGCCCGGACGGACGGTGCTGGTCCTGGGCGCGACGGGCGGCTCCGGGCGCCCCGCGGTCGCCGTCGCCCGGCACCTGGGCGCCCGCGTGATCGCGGCGGGCCGCAACACCGCGGTGCTGGCGACCGTGGGCGCCGACGCCGTGATCGACCTCGGCGCACCGGAGGCGGAGATCGCGGAGGCGCTGCGCGCGGAGAAGATCGACGTGGTGGTCGACTACCTGTGGGGCCGCCCCGCGGAGCTGACGCTGGCGGCGCTGGAGAAGCGCGGGCCGGCCGAGTTCGTCCAGATCGGCACGATGGCGGGCGCGGAGATCGCGCTACCCGGGGCACTGCTGCGCTCGACCGACATCCGGCTGCTCGGCAGCGGCTTCGGCTCGTTCACTGCCGACGAGGTGATCGCGGCGCGACCGAACATCCTCGAGGCGATCGTGGAGTTGGGGATCGAGATCGACGTCACCGCCGTGCCCGCGGAGTCCGTCGCCGAGATCTGGCGAAAAGGACACCGCGGGCCGACGGGTCGTTCTCACGCTGTAGCGGGAACCCGCTCCGCCGCATCGGAATCGGCGGACTCGTCCGCGTACACGTCCGTACGCTGCGCGTTGTAGGCGTCGAGGTCGAGGATGCCCTCCTGCTTCGCGACGATGGTCGGGATCAGCGCCTGGCCGGTCACGTTGAGCGCGGTGCGGCCCATGTCCACGATCGGCTCGACGGCCAGCAGCAGGCCCACGCCCGCGAGCGGCAGCCCGAGCGTGGACAGCGTGAGGGTGAGCATGACGGTCGCGCCGGTGGTGCCCGCGGTCGCGGCGGAACCGATCACCGAGACGATGACGATGAGCAGGTAGTCGGTGAACCCGAGCGGCACGTGGAAGAACTGCGCCACGAAGATCGCCGCGATCGCGGGGTAGATCGCCGCGCAGCCGTCCATCTTCGTGGTGGCGCCGAGCGGCACCGCGAACGACGCGTACTCCCGGGGGACGCCCAGGTTGCGCTCCGTGACCCGCTCCGTGACGGGCAGGGTGCCGATCGAGCTGCGCGAGACGAAGCCCAGCTGCGCGGCCGGCCAGACGCCGCTGAAGAACTGCTTCACCGAAAGCCCGTGCGCCTTGATGATCAGCGGGTACACAACGAAGCCGACGAGGAACAGGCCCAGGTAGATCGCCCCGGTGAACACGCCGAGCGAGCCGATCGCGTCCCAGCCGTAGGTCGCGACCGCGGTGCCGATGAGCGCGGCGGTGCCGATCGGCGCGAGCCGGATGATCCACCACAGCACCTTCTGGACGATCGCCAGCAGCGAGGCGTTGAAGGTGATGAAGGGTGCGGCCTTGTCCCCCACCTTGAGCGCGGCGATGCCGATCGCGGCGGCAACGACGAGCACCTGCAGCACGTTGAAGCTGAGCGAGACGGCACCGTCGGACGCCTTGGCCTGCAGGCCGAGGAAATTCGACGGGACCAGGCCGGTCAGGAAGGCCCACCAGGACCCGGTGCTCGACGGTGCCTTGCCCGCGCCGGTCACGGTGGTGTGCGCGCCGGGCTGCAGCACGAGGCCGAGGATGATGCCGATGATCACGGAGATGAAGGCGGTGATGGCGAACCACAGCAGCGTCTTGCCCGCGAGCCGCGCCGCGTTGGTCACGTTGCGCAGGTTCGCGATCGACGCGATGACCGCGGTCACGACGAGCGGCACGACGGCGACGGTGAGCAGCTTGACGTAGCTGGAACCGATGGTCTTGAGAGTGCCGATCAGCCAGTTGACGTTGCCGTCCGCAGCGGGCGCCATGGCGCGGGCGAGCAGGCCCAGGAGCACGCCGGCGATCAGGCCGACGACGATCTGGAAGCCGAAGTTCTTCAGCAGTGCGGGGACCCGCGAGGGTGCCGCGATGGTCGAGGAGGACATGAACAGCGGCAACGCCGCGCGACGGCGCCGCGTTCCCCTGGAATCATCGTGAGCGCAATACTCGCACCACCACCCGGGCCGGGCGTACGGAGCGGCCGGGCACGCCGAGCCCGGGCGCGATGACCTCGGCGACGGTGCGGTCCTCGTCCGGCTCGGCGGTCTCCACCGTGTCCGAGGCCTCCATGGTCGCGGCGTCGAAGGCCTCGCCCGCGCGCGGGAGGACGACGGTGCCGCCCCTCCCGACGAGCAACCGCTCGACCCGGCCGGCGACGGCCTCGAAGGCCTCACGTTCGCGGTCCGACTCGGCGGTCCGCGCGCACGCCGCCACGTCGCCGAGGAGCGCGAACAGGTCGACCACGAGCGGCAGGTCCGCGCCGAGCCGGTCCCGGGTCGCGCGGGCCTGCTCGGCGTCCGCGAGCCGTTCGACGGTCCCCGCCTGCCGGGCGAGGATGCGGGCCAGGTCCTCGACCCGCTCCTCGAGGCGGCGCTCCGTCGCGCGGGCGGTCTCGGCCCCGTCGACTGCGTGCTCGACGGCCTCGGTCGCGGCGTCCTCTGGGCTCATGCTCGCCCACCCTACGCGCCCTCTGCGCTGCTAATATGCCGCCATGGGGGTGTACGGAATCGACCTGGGCACGACCAATTCCGCGATCGCGCGCATCGGCGTCGACGGTCGCCCGGAGATCATGAGGGGGCTCGGGGGCGAGACGACGGTGCCGTCGGTGGTGCTGTTCGCATCCGCCTACGACCACCTCGTCGGCGAGGGCGCGCGGCGGCAGGCTCGGCTCGACCCCGAACACGTGTGCAGCCTGGTCAAGCGCCGGATGGGCGACTCGCAGTGGCGGTTCCGCGCCCACGGCGACACCTGGTCGGCGCCGGCGGTCTCGGCGCTGATCCTGAAGAGCCTCGCGGGCGATGTCGAGTTCAGCGGCGGCGAGCCCGTGCGCCGGGTCGTCATCACCGTGCCGGCGTACTTCGGCGACGAGGAGCGCCGGGCCACCGTGCAGGCGGGGGCGTACGCCGGCTTCGACGTGGCGGGCGTCCTCTCCGAGCCCATCGCCGCGGCGCTGTCCTACGGTTTCGGCCGCCTCGACGGGGGCCTCGACCTGGGCAAGGGCGCGCCGCGGGAGACGGTGCTCGTGTACGACCTCGGCGGCGGCACCTTCGACGCCACCGTCATCGAGCTCGCGGACCGCCGCATCTCCGTGCTGGCCGTGGAGGGCGATCACCAACTCGGGGGCGCCGACTGGGATGAGCGGATCGCGCTGCACCTGTCGCAGCGGTTCTGCGAGGCGAACCCCGACGCGGAGGACCCGCTCGACGACTCGGCGGGCTCGCAGTCGCTGCTGCTGGCCGCGGAGCAGGCCAAGCACGAGCTGACGTTCGCCGACCGCACGGAGGTCGTGGTCTCGCACGACGGTTCCCGCGCCGTCGTCCCGCTGACCCGCGTCGAGGTGGAGGAGATGACGGCGCCGCTGCTGCGGCGCACCGTCGGCCTGGCCCGCGACTGCCTCGCGGTGGCGCGCAAGCGCGGGGTGCAGAAGGTGGACCGCCTGCTGCTGGTGGGCGGGTCCTCGCGGATGCCCGCGGTGGCCGGCGCGCTGCGGGCGGAGCTCGGTCTCGACGGCGAGCTGCACGACCCCGACCTCGCGGTGGCCCGCGGCGCCGCCCTGTACGGCGAGAAGCTCGAGATGGAGCGGCTGGTCGCGGCCGACCTCGTGACCCGCGGGCTGCTGCCCGACGGTGCTCCCCCGCTGCACGCCTCGGCGGTCGAGCTGGAGAACTCGATCGCGCGCGTCGCGGCGTCCTTCGCGCAGCCCGTCTCGCTGGTGCGCCGGATGCTGGAGATCCAGGTGGACACCGTCGTCTCCCGCGGCTTCGGTGTTCTGGCGGTGCGCGACGGCGGCGACCTGGGCGTCACCTGGCTCGTGGAGCGCAACCAGATGCTGCCGGTGCGCGTGCGGCGCTCCTTCGGCACGATGCGCGAGGACCAGCGGCAGATCGAGGTCACCGTCGTCGAGCAGCAGGGCCAGGTCGCCTCCCCGCGCCTGTCCGACGCGAAACTGCTGGTGGAGGGCACGATCCGCGACATCCCGCCCGGTTACCCCGCGGGGAGCGAGGTGCGCATCACCTTCGAGATGGGCTTCGACGGGGTGCTGCACGTGACGGCACACCATGTGGACGCGGACATGCCGCTCACGCTGTCCGCGCAGACGGGCGCGATGCTCTCGCAGGCCGACGTGGAGCGCGAGCTCGGCCAGGTCCAGCGGTCGCGCCGCCGGGACTGACCGGAGCACGCCATGACCTCGCTGCCGCCCTTCGACCCCAACGGCTACCGCAAGCGCGTCCTCGCGCAGGTCGCCAAGCGCGGCGGTCCCGACCATTCGGACGCCTTCGAGCTCTACGACCTCCCGCTCGACGGGGCCGCCGACCTCCCCGACGCCGCGGTCGCCGTCCGGATCGAGGACGTGTGGGGCTTCTGGCAGCGCCAGCGCGACCACCCCAAGTACCGTACCCTCGTCGCGCAGTTGGTCGACGAACACGACCGGCGCAGCGCACCGCTGCGGAGCGCGGCGGACCGTCGGGCCGAGGCCGAGCGGGTGCGGACGACGCGGGAACAGCGCGACGCCGGCCGGTACGAGATCCTCGACACCGCGATCTCCCGGCTCGTCGAGCGCTACGGCGGCGTGCCCGCCGAGAAGGTGCCCGGGCTGGAGGAGATCGGCGCCCTCGGCGGGCTGAGCGCGGCCGAGGTCGCCGAGCGCCTGCGGCGGCACCGGCTGCTCCCCGACACCGCAGCGCCGGCCCCGACACCACCGGTGCCATCCGGCCTGACCGCGCAGCGCCGCGCGCAGATCAGCGCGCTGCTCGCGGAGTGGAGCGGCCTGCGCGACGAGTTCGTCCCGACCCTGTTCGCCCTCCTCGGCCTCGGTCCGGCCGACGCCCACGACGTGGTGGAGATCCGGGAACGCGCCGACGTCCTGCACGGGCGGGCGCGAGAACTGCCCCCCGGCCGCCTACGGGCCGTGCTCGACGAGCTGGTGGTGCACGTGCGCGACGTGCTCGCCGCCGGCGGGCCCCTCGCCGACGCCTACGCGCGCGCCGTTGTCGAGGACGTGACCGAGGCGCTGCGCCCGAAGGTGCGCGCGGCGATCCTCATCGAGGACAGGCTGGTCGGCCCCGACTACGAGTTCCTCGCCGACGAGGGCGTGCGCCTGGGCATCGACCGCGCCGTGGCCGAGCAGGTGCTCGCCGACCTGGCCGCCGAGTACGGCGGCGGCGTCGGGCACGCGCCGCCCGCACCCGCGCCGGCACAGGCGCACCCCACTCCGGCACCGCCGGCACCGCCGAATCCGGTTCCGGCGGGCGGGGATCGGGCGTGGGAGGCGCCACTGCGGGCGGCCCGCGCCGCGCTGCGCCGGGGTCGGCCCGCCGAGGCGGCCCGGCTCGCCGCGCAGGCCCGGGACCTCGACGACGGCACGGCGGCCACGCAGGTCCGTGCGGTCGCGGACGAGGCGCAGCGCGTGCTCGACGAGGCCGCGGACCTCTGGCGCGAGGTCGTCGCGGCGCGGGCGGACCGACGGTACGCCGACGCCGCCCGCGTGCTCGCGCAGCTGCAGCGTCGCGCCGTGGACGCGCCCGCGCCGGCCGGCCAGCCCGACCTCCCGACCGCGATCGACGAGGCGCAGCGCGCGCTCGGCGGCCCCGCGCCGGCCCCCGTCGCCCCTCCGCCTCCCGTTCCCGCCACCACGCCGGCACCGTCGGCCCGGCCCGCGGCGCCGACGGCGGTCACGGCCCGCCAGGTCGACGGTGCCGTGCTCGTCACCTGGGCCTCGCCGCACCCGGCCGCCGACTACCGGGTGAGCCGGCAGCAGCCCGACGGCGCGTGGAAGGTGGTGGGGCGCACCCGCGCCACCGAGCTCGAGGACGGTGGCGCGCCGCGCCGCACGGTCCCGACCTACGCCGTGATCGCGGTCGTCGACGGCGTCGCCTCCGACGAGGCCCGATCGAGCGCCGCACCCCGCGCCGAGGCGGCGCCGCCCGTCCCCGTCACCCCGGCACCGGCGCGACGGGCACCGTCGGGACCGCCGGCGGCGCCCCCGAACGACTTCCCCGCCGTGACCAACGTGGCGCTGGCGGGGGGACGCCTGACCTTCGACTGGCCGCCCGAGATCACGGAGGTGTACATCGCCGCGCGGGTCGCGGGACCGCCGCGCTCCCCCACCGACCCGACGGCACGGTCCTGGAAGGTCACCAACACGCGCTATCAGATCGACGGTGGCGCGGCGCTGCCCGCGGACCTGGCGCGGCCCGCGCACCTCGCGGTCGCCGCCTGCCGGCGCGGGCCGGACGGAACCCTCGTGCTCGCCCCGGATTTCGCGGAGAGCGCGCACCTGCGGTTGGATTGACGGGTGTCAGAATCCGCCTCCCGCGCACAGAAGGGGAACGTGCGGCTCGCCCTCATCCTGGGCTCGCTGTCGGCGTTCGGTCCCATCACGACCGACCTCTACCTCCCCGCTCTCCCGGCCGCCGCCGCCGACCTGGGCGCCTCGCAGCCCGCGATCCAGGCCACGCTCACCGCGTGCCTCATCGGCCTCGCCCTCGGGCAGGTGTTCGTGGGGCCGCTGTCGGACTCCATCGGACGACGCCGGCCGATGGTCGTCGGGATGGCGCTGTTCGTCGTCAGCTCGCTGCTGTGCGCCGTGGCACCGTCGGTGTACCTGCTGGACGCCGCGCGCCTGCTCCAGGGCTTGGCGGGCGCCGCGGGGATCGTGCTCAGCCTGGCGATCGTCCGGGACATGTTCGACGGTGTCGCCGCCGCCCGGATGATCGCGGCCCTGATGGCGGTGGGCGGCGTGGCGCCGATCATCGCGCCGCTCGCCGGTTCGCAGCTGCTCCGGTTCACCGACTGGCGCGGCCTGTTCGTGGTGCTCGCGGTGCTCGGCGTGGCGCTGCTCGCGATCGCCGCGGCGAAGGTGCCGGAGACCCTCCCGGAGGCGGACCGTCGACCGGTGGGCTGGGCGTCCGTGGCCAACGGCTTCGCATCGCTGGCGCGCGATCGTCGGTTCGTCGCGTTGACGCTGACGGGCGGACTCGCCTTCGCGGCGATGTTCGCCTACATCTCCACCTCGGCGTTCGTGTTCCAGAGCCACTACGGCTACTCGGAGTCGGCGTTCAGCGTGGTGTTCGCGGTCAATGCGCTGGGCCTGCTCGCCACCAACCTGATCGGCGGCCGGCTGGTCGGGCGGGTACCGGTGGCGAGCCTCGTGCGGATCGGCCTCGCGGGCATGGTCGTGGGCGCCGTCTCCTCGCTCATCACCCTCTCGCTCGGGCATCCGCCGCTGGTGATCGCGTCACTGTTCGTCACGGTGTCGAGCCTCGGCCTGGTGATGCCGACGGTGGCCGCGCTCGCCCTCGACGACCATGGCTCGCTCGCCGGCACGGCGTCGGCGGCGCTCGGCGCGGCGCGCATGGTGCTCGGCGGCGTCGCGGCGCTGTTCGCCGGGATCGGCGGGAACCCCGTGGTCCTGGGCGCGGTGATGGTCTTGTGCGCGGTGGGCGCCGCGGTGTCCTTCGTCGTGGCCAAGCGAGCGCCAACCGCCCGACGGTAGCGTGGGACACATGACCGATTCAGTGTCTCGAAGCTATCGCTCACTACCGGGAATCAGCACACGCGCATGGGAGCACCCGGCCGACCGCGCGGCGCTCGTCGCACTGCGCAACCTCAAGGGCTTCGACACGGTGCTCAAGGCGATCTCCTCGCTGCTGCGCGAGCGCCAGCACCGGCTGCTGTTCCTCGCCTCCGGCGTCCGCGTGGACGACCGCCAGTTCCCGCACCTCAACGACCTGCTCACCGACTGCGTGCGCGTGCTGGACGCCTCGTCGACGCCCGAGCTGTACGTCGTCCAGGACCCGACGGTCAACGCGATGACCATCGGGATGGACCGGCCCTTCATCGTGATCAACACGGGCCTGCTCGAACTGCTCGACGAGGAGGAGCAGCGGTTCGTCGTGGGCCACGAGCTCGGGCACGCGCTGTCCGGGCACGCGGTGTACCGCACGATGCTGATGCACCTGCTGCGGCTGGCGGGCAGCTTCGGCTGGGTCCCGATCGGCGGCTGGGCGCTGCGCGCGATCGTCGCGGCGCTCATGGAGTGGCAGCGCAAGTCCGAGCTCTCCGGCGACCGGGCGGGCCTGCTCTGCGTCCAGGACCCCGATGTCGCGATGCGCGTGCACATGAAGACCGCGGGCGGCACCCGGTTGTCCGACATGGACACCCAGCGCTTCCTGGCCCAGGCGGCCGAGTACGAGCGCACCGGCGACCTGCGCGACGGCGTGCTCAAGCTGCTCAATCTGGAGCTGCAGTCGCACCCGTTCTCGGTGTTGCGCGCCGCAGACCTGAACCGGTGGGTCGAGCGCGGCGACTACGGGCGTATCGTGGGCGGCGCGTACCCGCAGCGGGCCGACGACGACAAGGCCAGCGCCGCAGACGAATTCCGCACCGCGGCGCGCGGTTACAAGGAGGGCTTCGACGCCTCGGCGGACCCGCTGATCACCACGCTCCGCGACTTCGGCTCGTCCGCCGTGAACACCGTCGGGCAGGGCGTCACGGACGTCGCCACCGGCATGAGCCGCAAGATCGACGAGTGGCGCCGCAACTCCCAGAGCAAGCAGGACGGCACCGGCTCGGAGTAGAGCTCAGGCCGGCGGGGCGAGCACGCTCAGGGGCATGGGTCGCATGGTACTCCCCGAGGCCTGCGGACCACGGTCCGAAAGACCTGTACACCGTGCGCCTGTGGATAACCGGCTTTCCTCCACAGGCAGGCACGTCCCGCCCGATTCCCGACGGTGCCGTGCGGCATCGTCGGGGCATGCGCACCGTCACCCGAACGTCCTCGGCCGCCCTTGCCGTGCTGCTCGCCGGCGCGGGCGCACCGTCGGCGATGGCGCGCGACTACGACTGGCCCCTGGACCCGAGGCCCGCGGTGGCGCGGCCGTTCGCGAATCCCCAGAAGCGGTGGCAGCCCGGGCACCGCGGGGCCGACCTCGCCGCGGCCCCGGGGCAGGTGGTGTACGCCGCAGGCGCGGGCAGGGTGAACCACGTCGGACGCGTCGACGACCGGGTCGTCGTCTCGGTACTGCACCCGAACGGTCTGCTCACCACCTACGAGCCGATCGACGGTCCGCTCGTGCGCGAGGGCGAGGAGGTCGGCACGGGCACCGCGCTCGGCCGCATCGCCGCGGGGCACGAGGGCTGTCCGGTCAGTGCCTGCCTGCATTGGGGCCTGCGACGGGGCGCGGGTCACGCCGCGGAGTACTTCAACCCGCTGCTGCTCGTCGGCGCGGCGCCGGTGCGGCTGCTCCCGGACGCCGGCCGTGCATGACGACACGGGCGGCGCGGCCCCGCCGAGAGGACCGCCGAACACGGCGCACGCGGGGTGGGAGTGCGACGATGGTCCCGTGACGGACGAACAGACCCCGGACAGCGCACCGTCGGACGCGGGCGACGGTGAGACGAACGCGGAACGCCTGGCGGAGGCGCAGACCATCGCCTACCCGAGCGGATCGGCGCGCCGCTCCCGGAGGGCCTCGCAGGACGACCCGACCCTCGTGGTTCTGTTCGGCGCCACCGGCGACCTGTCGCGGCGCAAGCTGCTGTGCGGCCTGGGCTATCTCGCGGTGTCCGGGCTCGCGCCGGACATGCGGGTGATCGGGACCAGTCTCGACGACATGACGGACGAGGAGTTCCGCGCCTTCGCGAAGAAGGCGATCGACGAACTCGGCAACCGCAAGCTCACGGACGCGCAGTGGGAGTTGTTCGCGCCCAAGCTGTCCTACGTGAACACCTCCGCCGGACCCGAGGCGCTGGCCGCGAAGGTGGCGGCGGAGGAGAAGGTGCTCGCCGACACCGACGAGCACGGCGATCCCGCGCGGGTGCGTCGCCTCTACTACCTCAGTGTGCCGCCCAAGGCCGCCACGAAGGTGATCGCGACCCTGAACGAGGCCGGCCTCGTCGACCGTTCGCGCGTGGTCATGGAGAAGCCCTTCGGCGAGGACCTGGAATCCGCGCTGGCCCTCAACGACGAGGTGCACAGGACCTTCAAGGAGAAGCAGATCTTCCGGATCGACCACTTCCTCGGCAAGGAGGCGGCGCAGAACATCCTCGCGTTCCGGTTCGCCAACGGCCTGTTCGAGCCGATCTGGAACCGCAACTTCATCGATCATGTCCAGATCGACATCCCCGAGTCGCTGGGCCTCGACGCGCGCGCCGCGTTCTACGAGCCCACCGGCGCGTACAAGGACATGGTGGTCACGCACCTGTTCCAGGTCATGGCCTTCGTCGCGATGGAGCCGCCGACGGCGCTGGAGCCGCGCGCGATCTCCGAGGAGAAGAACAAGGTCTTCCGCTCGCTGGAGCCGATCCGGCCCGAGGACGTGATCCGCGGCCAGTACGCCGGGTACCGCCAGGAGGAGGGCGTCGACCCGGAGTCCGACACCGAGACCTTCATCGCGCTCAAGGCGCGGATCGACAACTGGCGCTGGGCCGGCGTGCCCTTCTACCTGCGCACCGGCAAGAAGTTGGCGCAGGGCATGCGGATCATCTCCATCGCCTTCAAAGAGGCGCCCAAGTCGATGTTCCCGGCCGGCTCGGGCATCGGCCAGCAGGGCCCGGACCACCTGACCTTCGACCTCGCCGACGAGTCCAAGGTGTCGCTGTCGTTCTACGGCAAGCGCCCCGGACCGGGCATGCGCCTGTCGAAGCTGTCGATGCAGTTCTCCACCGAGGACACCGAGCAGGCCGACGACGTGCTCGAGGCCTACGAGCGGCTCATCCTCGACGCGATCAACGGCGACCACACCCTCTTCACCACCGCCGAGGGCATCGAATCCCTGTGGGAGCGGTCGATCCCGCTGCTCGACGACCCGCCGCCCGTGCGCCAGTACGAGCCCGGTTCGTGGGGCCCGAACTCGATCCACCAGCTCATCGCCCCGAACGCCTGGCGCCTGCCCTTCGAGCGCAGCTGGCGCGACTAGGGCCTCACGCGCGCGGGTGGGCCTGCTCGTGCGCCGCCCGGAGCCGGGCCACGCTCACGTGCGTGTACAGCTGCGTGGTGGCGAGCGACGAGTGGCCCAGCAGTTCCTGCACGACGCGCAGGTCCGCGCCACCGTCGAGCAGGTGGGTGGCGGCGGTGTGCCGGAGCCCGTGCGGTGCCACCTCGCGCCCGCCCGGCACGGACGCCGTGATCTCGTGCACGACGGTGCGCGCCTGCCGCGGGTCGAGCCGTCCGCCGCGCGCCCCGAGGAACAGTGCGTCGCCCGAGCGCGCGCCGACCAGGCCGGGCCGGGCCTCGTCGAGCCACCTGCACAGGGCCGCGGCGGCGGGCGCGCCGAAGGGCACCGTCCGCTCCTTGTCGCCCTTGCCGATCACGCTGAGCACGCGCCGCCCGTGGTCGACCGAGCCGAGGTCGAGCCCGCACAGCTCGCTGACGCGGATCCCAGTGGCGTACAACAGCTCCGCGATCGCGAGGTCCCGCACCGCGATCGGGTCGCCCTCGGCCGCACCCGAGGCCGCGTTGCGCAGCGCCCGGGCGGCATCGTCGGAGGAGAGGACCGCGGGCAGCGTGCGGTGCGCGCGCGGGGCCTTGAGCCGGGTTCCCGGGTCCTCCGGTAGCAGCCCGCGGCGGGCGGCCCAGGCGGTGTAGGTCCGCGCCGAGGACGCCTGCCGGGCCAGCGTGGTGCGGGCGGCACCGGACGCCGCCCGCTCCCCCAGCCAGGCGCGCAGGGTCGCCAGGTCCAGACGGTCCGCCGTCACCCCCCGCTCGCCGGCGAACGACAGGAGCGCGGTGAGGTCGGCGAGGTACGCGCGCACGGTGTTCGCACTGCGCCCGCGCTCGAGACGCAGATACGTCTCGTACTCCGCCAGCGCATCACTCATGGCACCAGCGTAGGACCCCTCCGCCCCCGTCCCCGATTGAACACTGTTACGAACATTCTGACCTGCGGTTTCACCGTCGGTAACAGTGTTCAATCGGGCAGGGGCGCGTGGGCGGTCTCCCCACACCGTCGGACCACCGGGAGGGCGACGAGTTGCAGAACGACGAGGTAGATCGGAAAGGCGAGGTCGAGGCCCTTGCCGTGCAGCGCCGTGCCGATCGCCGGGACCGTGCCGCCGAAGACCGCGGTCGCCAGCGCGAACGCCGTTCCGGTGCCGAGGACGCGGATGTGGGCGGGGAACATCTCCGCGAGCGCCGTGCCGAGGCACGCCATCATCAGCGCCGTGATCGCCATCCCCGTGCTCTGCACCGCGAGAACGACCGCGGGCTCGGCGCTGATCGTGAGGAACAGGGGGACGGTGCAGACCGCGCCGGCCACCAGGAAGGCGTACATCAACGGCTTTCGCCCGATCCGGTCGGACAGCCGGCCGAGCGGGATCTGGACCAGGCCGTAGACCACGAACGCGATCGCCGAGATCGTCACCGCGTCGGCCTTGTCCAGGCCGGCGGTGAGGATCGCCCAGGTGGGCACGTACGTACTCCACGTGTAGAACACCGCCGCGGTGACGGATGCCAGGACGAGGGCCCGCCAGAACGCGCCCCGATGGTCGGTCAGGATCTCCCGGTACGGGTTCGCCGCGGGCCGCTCGCGAGCCGGTTCGAGGGTCTCGTCCGCGCTGCGCCGGATCCACCACGCGACGACGGCGAGCACCGCGCCGATGAGGAAGGGCACCCGCCACGCCCAGTCCGCCATCGCTCCGGCACCGACGGAACGGACGAGCAGGGTGATCGCGAGCAGGCACAGGACCTTGCCCAGGCTGGAGCTGACGTTCGTGATGCTGCCGTAGGTGCCGCGACGGTCCGCGGGGGCGGACTCGACGAGGAACGCCGTGGCCGTCGACAGCTCGCCCCCGGTCGACAGGCCCTGGATCAAGCGCGCCACCGTCAGGATGACCGGCGCCAGGAGGCCCACCTGCTGGTACGTCGGCGCGAGCCCGATGAGGAGGCTGCCCAGCCCCATCAGCGCGACACCGCCGGCGAGCACCGGTCTACGCCCGAAGCGATCGGCGAGCCGGCCCATCAGCACGCCACCCACGGGACGCACGAGGAAGCCCACCGCGAACACGCCGAAGGTCGCCAGCAGCGGCACGACCGAGTCCGCGCCGCCGGGGAAGAACTGCCGGGAGAAGTAGATCGCCAGGAACGAGTACGCGCTCCAGTCGAAGTACTCGACGAGGTGCCCCACCGCGCCGGTGAGGATCTGGGTCCGTCGCTGCGGGCGCTCGTCGCGCGATGCGCTCACCAGGGGCTCGGTCACGGAAGAACGATACCGAGTCGGCGGCACCGTTCGCCCGAGGCGGCCGACTCGGCATCGGTCACGAATCGACAAGCCGCCCGCCCGTGGCCCCTTCCTCATGGCACGGCCGCGCCTTCCGTCCGGCGCCTACCTAGTTCGCCAGCCGCCAGAGCGCTCCATCGCGGCGGATGAGGCCCTTCGTCTCGAGCACGGCCAGCTGCATCATCACCGCCCGTGCGGGAAGCCCTGCGATGGAGGCGATCTCGGACACCGGCAGTCCGGACTTCGCGGGCAGCGCGTCGTGCACCCGCAGCGCGGGCCCGTCGAGGCCGTCCGTCGGTCGCTCGGGGACCTCGAGTTCGAGGGCGAGTTCGCCGATCCGGCCGACCTCCTCGATCACCTCGCTAGACCTGCTGACCAATGTCGCGCCGTCCCGGATCAACTGGTGGCAGGTCACCGAGGTGGCCGCTGTGACCGGTCCCGGGACGGCGCAGACCGGGATGCCCCGCCGCCCCGCCCACGTAGCGGTGTTGCGCGTCCCCGACCGGAAGCCGGCCTCCACCACCACGACTCCCCCGGTCGCGGTGCCGACGATCCGGTTCCGGTTCAGGAACCGATGCCGGCCGGGCACCGTTCCCGGCGGGTACTCGGACACCACGACGCCCGCCTCGGCTATCCGCCGGAACAACCCGGCGTGGCCCGCCGGATACGGCCGGTCGAGGCCGCCGGCGACGAAGGCGATCGTGCGCCCCTCCGCCGCGAGCGCGGCGCGGTGGGCGGCACCGTCGATCCCGTAGGCGCCGCCGGAGACGATCGTGAAACCCTCCGCCGACAGGTCACCGGCGAACTCGTCGGTCACCCGCTCCCCGTAGGTCGACGGTGCGCGCGTGCCCACCATCGCCACCGATCGCTCCAGCAACTCGTCGAGCCGGCCGCGACCCACCGCCCACAGCGCGACCGGACGCAGCTCGCGGACCTCATCCTCGTGCTCGGTGTCCTCCGACGGGTGGCGCTCGGCGAGCCGCCGCAGGGACTGCTCGGGCCACTCCTCGTCGTCGGGGGTCACCAGCCGGCCGCCGAGGTGCGCGACGTGTTCGAGATCGGCGGCGGCTCGATCGGCTGCAGCGCGCCCCGCTGTCGCGTCGGCGACCGCCTCGAAGCCCTCGGGGAACTCCCGCCGCCGCACCATCTGCGCGGCCTCCGCGGCACCCACGAGATCGATCAGCGCGACCAGCGGACCGCACGGCGGCTCCGCCACCCGGCTCAGGTACGCCCACGCGCGTCGGACGTCGTCGTTCATGTCCACCCCTTCTCCCGGAACTGCAGTGCCAGCCCCACTTCGCTCTCACCGGGCCGGTCCAGGCCCTGCAGGTCCGCGAGCGTCCACGCCAGCCGCAGCGAACGGTCCGCGCCCCTCGCGGTGACCTTCCCCTGCCGCAGATAGGTCTCCAATGGGCGCAGCGCCTTCGCGGGCAGCCGGAATCGCCGGCGCAGCACCACTCCCGGCACCTCGGAATTGGTCAACCAGCCCTCGCCGGCCCACCGTGACGCAGCCGCCTCGCGCGCCGTGCGTACGCGCTCGCGCACCACGGCGCTGGGCTCCTCCGCGGTGTCCTCCGCGTGGAGCGCACCGGTGGTGGGCGGTTCCATCCGCACCCATAGGTCCACCCGATCCAGTAGCGGTCCGGACAGCCTGCCCAGGTAGCGCCGGCGGACCGTCGCCGTGCACGTGCAGTCGTTGTCCCGCGCGGGAGCACACGGGCAGGGATTGGCCGCCATCACCAGTAGGAACCGGGACGGGTACTTCACCACGCCGTCGCGCCGAGCGAGGCGGATCTGCCCCTCCTCCAGCGGCGTGCGCAGTGCCTCCAGGGATTTGGGCCCCATCTCGGCGCACTCGTCGAGGAACAGCACGCCACGATGAGCGAGCGAGACCGCACCGGGCCGGGCCAGCCCGCTGCCGCCGCCGACGAGCGCGCTCACCGTCGAGGTCTGGTGCGGCGCGACGAAGGGCGGCACGGTGATCAGCGGCCGATCGGCCGGAAGGTCGCCGGCGATCGAGTGGATCGCGCTCACCTCCAGTGCCTCTCTGCGCCCGAGCGGGGGCAGGATGCCCGGCAGTCGGGACGCGAGCATCGTCTTCCCGATCCCGGGCGGCCCCGTCATCATGATGTGATGCGCGCCCGCAGCGGCGACCTCGAGCGCGAACTTCGCCTCCGGCTGCGCCACCACATCGGCCAGGTCCGCCACCGTCGGATCCACATCGTCGACGACGAGTGGACCGGGCTCGGCGAGTACACCCTCCCCCTCGAGCCACGCGACGACGTCCGCGAGGTGCGCGGCGCCGAGCACCTCGATGCCGTCCACGAGCCCCGCCTCGTCGAGATTCGACAGCGGCACGACCGCACGGGAGAAGCCCGACTCCTTGGCCGCCAGCACCGCGGGCAGCACCCCGCGGACCGGCCGGACCCGGCCGTCGAGCGCCAGCTCCCCGAGTAGAACGGCACCGTCGAGCCGACCGATGGGCACGCGCTCCGCGGCGAGCAGGATCGCGACGGCCAACGGAAGGTCGTACACAGAGCCCACTTTCGGCAGAGTCGCCGGCGAAAGTGCCACCGTGACCCGGGTGTCCGGGAACCGGATGCCGATGTTGACCACGGCCGCCCGGATCCGGTCGCGGGACTCCTTGAGCACCGTGTCGGGCAGGCCCACCAGGTGCACGGCGGGCAGACCCGGCCCGATGCAGCCCTCGATCTCGACCACGGCACCGTCCACCCCCGTGATGGCGACGGAATGCACCTTGCTCAGCGCGGACATCACGCGACCCCGGCGCGGTACTCGAGTGTCACCGGTCCGCCCGGCGGCGTGAAGACGGCGGCCACGTCGATGCGGACCTGCGCGAACGCACCCTCCGTCTCGGCGAGCCACCGCGAGGTCAGGGCGCGCAGTTGCGCGACCTTGCGCGGCGTCACCGCGTCGAAACCCGTGCCGAACGCCGTCCCCGTCCGCGTCTTCACCTCCACGATCGCCAGCAGGCCGTCGGGCGCGCGGGCGATCACGTCCAGCTCGCCGCGCAGCCCTCCGCCCGAGTACCGCCAGTTCCGGGCCAGTACCGTCCAGCCGCGGTCCGTCAGGAAT
Organism: Tsukamurella sp. NPDC003166; assembly: GCF_040611135.1. Lineage (NCBI taxonomy): Bacteria > Bacillati > Actinomycetota > Actinomycetes > Mycobacteriales > Tsukamurellaceae > Tsukamurella > Tsukamurella sp. NPDC003166. The sequence goes on along the minus strand of NZ_JBEXNL010000002.1, from coordinate 292,050 downwards.
CGACAGACCACGTCCTCACCGGCGCGCCCCACCTCGTTGTTCCCCATGCGCCGATCATGCGCCGCGCACACCACAGGCACCGCCCGGGAAGGCGGCGCCTGTGGAGAGAAAAGGTTATGTACGCATAGTTGTGGACAGCGCGCGCCGTGGACTCATTCCTGTCGGACGAATCGTCCCGCCATCGCGACGATCTCCGCCCGGCCGACGGACGCCCCCTGCACGAGGACCCGGAACACGACCGGACCCACGAGTTCAGCCGCGGCCGCCGACGGATCCAGCTCGGCAGGCAGCCGTCCGGCCTGCTGATTGCGCACGACGACGGTGCGCGCGGCGCCGCCGAGCGGGTCGGCGCCCGCCATCAGCCGGGCGACCTTGGCGTCGTGCTGGGCCTCCCCGATCAGCGCCCGATAGGCCAGGCCCGCATCGGATTGCGTGAGGAACCGCACGACCGCCTCGAGGAAACGCTCGACGTCCTCGCGCACCGTCGAACAGGATTCGACGGCGAGCTCGCCGGCGGCGTCCGTGGCGCTCGCCTCGAGCAGGATCTCGGCCTTGGTCGACCACCATCGGTAGACCGTCTGCCGGCCGACCCCTGCCCGCTCAGCGATGCCCTTCATCGTCATGGCGGCGTAACCCTGTTCGACGAGCATGTCGTCGACGGCCCGCAGCACGGCGGCGCGCGCCTCCGCACTGCGCGGCCGCCCGGCCTGCCGCTCGGTCTGCGTCATCGCGTCACCGTAACAACCGTCTCGGCACGCGCCGCGCCGTCACGCGCGCGCCACCACCGCTCGGGCGCGGGCCGCGGACCGCGCCTCGACGCCGCAGACGATCGCGGCCAGCGCCGCGACGACCGCGCAGAAGACCAGGCCGGCGGTACGCAGCCCGACGGCCGCGGAGAGCGCGCCGACGCCGATCGCCGGGAAGGCGAGCATCACGTACAGGCCCGCGAAGAAGGACGACGAGACCTCGGCGCGGTGCGCGGGCTCGACCTGCTCGACGGTGGTGGCGATGCCGGCGTTCATGCAGAGACCGCCGAACAGGCCGAGCACGGCGGCCGAGAGCAGCAGGGCGACCAGGGACTGCGCCGCGAGGGCCGTCGCGAGCAGCGCCGCGGCCACGACCAGCCCGCCGCAGCCGACCACGAGCGCCGTGCGCGGCGCCAGCGTGCGAGCGACGAGCTGGCCGATCGCCATGCCGGCGAAAGCCAGGAAGACCACGAAGCCGGCGAGGGTATGGCCCGGCAGGTGCAGGAAGCGGGCCAGGAAGATGGCCGAGACCGCGGTGAGAACTCCGGTCACGGCGAACGCGGAGCCGGCGGCGAGCACCGCCCGCACGAAGGCGCCGTGGATCTCGCCGGGCACACGCGGGCGCCGCGGACGCAGCCGCACGCTGCCGGCGATCGCGGTCCTGGGCGCGAACGCCCACAGTCCGGCGAACGCGATCACCGAGAGCACGAGGTGGACCACGAAGGGCACGACGAGCGGCGACCCCGCGAGGTCGGCGACCGTACCGGCGAGCAAGGTGCCGAGAGCCAGGCCGCCCGTGTTGACGGCGACGGCGAGCGTGCCGGCGGCCGCCCGCTTCTCGGGTGCGACGAGGTCGATCACGGCGGCCGTGCCGGTGCCGCTCATGAGACCGGCGCCGAGGCCGGAGACGATGCGGGCCACGATGAGCAGCGGCAGCGACGGGGGCAGCAGGAAGAGGAGGGCGCTGACGACCGCCAGGGTCACGGCGATGAGGAGCACCGGGCGGCGCCCGATCTCGTCGGAGAGCCGCCCGAAGACGGTGAGTGCGGCGACGACGCCGAGCGCGTACACCGCGAAGAGCACGGTGACCGTGAGCGAGCTGAATCCGAGCTGCGCGGAGTAGATCGAGTAGAGGGGCGTGGGGAGGGTGGTACCCATCATGACCACCAGGAACGCGAAGGCGGTGGACACGACGGCCGGCGCTGTGCGGTGGACACCCCTGGAACTATCAGTCCGATCAAGCAACATGAGCTATTCCTTCTATATCGAGACAATGTGACTCGTTATAGAACGATAACAGATATTCGAGACACTGTGTACCGTTAATCTTCGCCGACAACGCCGCAGGCACCGCCCCCAACGGGAACGGTGCCTGCAGAAGGTCCGGCCGGCTCAGTCCGGAAGCCGCAGCTCGGGCTTGTCGAGCTCCTCGATGTTGACGTCCTTGAAGGTCACCACGCGGGCCTGCTTGAGGAACCGCGCCGGGCGGTACATGTCCCACACCCACGCGTCGGTCATCCGCACCTCGAAGTAGACCTCGCCGTCCGCGTTGCGCGGGATCAGGTCGACCCCGTTGGCCAGGTAGAACCGACGCTCCGTCTCCACCACGTAGGTGAACTGACTCAGCACGTCCTTGTACTCGCGGTACATGGACAGCTCCATCGCGGTCTCGTACTTCTCGAGATCCTCTGCGCTCACGTCGCCCTCCTCACCTCAGGTCATCGTTCGTAACCGCTCCAGGTTACCGCGCCGCCGCGGCGCCGGCCGCCGACGCGGCCAGTGCCGCCCGCACGTTCTGATAGCGCAGGCGATGCTGGCTGCTCGGGCCGAGCTCCCCCAACGCCGTCATGTGGACCGCCGTCGAGTAGCCCTTGTGCACCGCGAAGCCGTAACCCGGGAAGTCACCGTCGAGCTCCGTCATCACCCGGTCGCGCGTCACCTTGGCCAACACGCTGGCCGCGGCGATGCACGACGCGGAGGCGTCGCCGCCGATCACCGGCAGCGACGGAATGCCGAGCCCGGGCACGGTGAAACCGTCGATGAGCACGTACCCGGGACGCACCTGCAGGCCGGCCACCGCGCGCCGCATCCCCATGATGTTCGCCACGTGCACCCCGATCCGGTCGATCTCCGGCGCCGGGATCGACACCACTGACCAGCTCACGGCCAGTTCGAGGATCTTCGGATACAGCTGCTCGCGCGCGTTCTCGGTCAGCTTCTTCGAGTCGTCGAGGCGCGCCAGCGACGGCGGGATCCGCGCCGGCAGGATGCAGGCGGCCACCGTCATCGGGCCCGCGCACGCGCCGCGCCCGGCCTCGTCGATCCCCGCGACGGGGCCGAGCCCCGCCCGACCCAGCACCGTCTCCAACGTGCTCAGGCCCGACGATGCCCTTACCACGGGCCGCGGGGGCCATCGGTCCCGCACGGCCGATCAGCCCTGCTGCGGGTTGATCGCCTTGACCGTCTGCCAGCGGCTGAACGGGTAGATGATCGCGACGACCTTGCCGCGGATGTCGGCCTTGGGGATCGTTCCCTGCAGCTCGTCCTCGAGGTGGTAGCGCGAGTCCGCCGATGCCATCCGGTTGTCACCCATGACGAAGACATTGCCCTCGGGGACCGTGATCGGCCCGAAGGGCTTGCCCCAGCACGCGTCCTGGTCCTTGGCGAAGGCCTTGGCGTTCTCCGCGATGTAGGGCTCCACGAGCTTGCGTCCGTTCACCGTGACACCGGTCTCGGGGCGGCACTCGATCTTCTGGCCGCCGACGGCGATCACGCGCTTGACCAGATCGTTCTCGTTCGGCGGCTGCAGGCCCACGTACGACAGCGCCTCCTGGACGCCGCGGATGATGGTGTTGTCCGAGCGCACCTTCTGCACGGGATCCAGCCCCCACGACGAGGTCGGGCCCTTGAACACGATCACGTCGCCCGGCTTCGGGTCACCCGTGAAGTAGCTGATCTTCTGCGTCACGATGCGGTCCCCGGTGCAGCCTGCGCAGCCGATCAGGGTGGGCTCCATCGACTCCGACGGCACGTACCACTGCCGGCCGACGAAGGTCTGCAGGCAGAAGCTCAGCACCAGCGCGACCAGGACGATCGCTCCGACCTCGAGCGGCCAGTTGGTCTTCTTCTCGCGCTTCGCCTTCTTCTCCCCCGCACCGTCCGACGGTGCCGGGTCCGTTTCGGGTGCCGCGTGCCGTCCGCCCGTCCGACGGTCGGCCGTCGGCTCGCCGCCGTCGGCCTGGTCGGGGTTGTCCGGGGAATTCGTCTGCTCGGGCACGGGTACACACTACCGAGCGGGCATCACGCCCGGAGAAACAGCCGCTCCCCGCAGATGTCCTCGCGCGCCACGGGTATTCGCGGGGCGACGGAGCACTTCTGCGGGGAGCGGTGAGGTCTGCTGCCGGGCCGGAGCCTAGATCAGCGCTTCTCCTTGATCTTGGCGGCCTTACCACGCAGGTCGCGCAGGTAGTACAGCTTCGCGCGACGGACGTCACCACGCGTGAGGACGTCGATCTTGGCGATGTTCGGGGAGTGCACGGGGAAGGTGCGCTCCACACCGACGCCGAAGGAAACCTTGCGCACGGTGAAGGTCTCGCGCACGCCGCCGCCCTGGCGGCGGATCACGACGCCCTTGAACACCTGGACGCGCTCCTTGCTGCCCTCGATGACCTTGACGTGCACGTCAAGGGTGTCGCCGGGGCGGAAGTCGGGCACATCGCTGCGCAGGGACTGCTGGTCAATGAAGTCGAGCGTGTTCATCGCTGGATCATCCGTTTCTTACATGTCTTCGCGAGCAGAGGACCCTGGCGGCCCGTCGCGACTACTGCCGCGGGGGTTCGACCGGTTCGTACTCCTGTCCTGCCGACTGCGCCGCAGTCGGATACACCCGGGCAGCACGCAGCCCGGGCAACCTGTTGATTGTGCCAGATCGGCGCCGGTTCTTCGAAATCGTCAGGCGGCGGGCCATGGACCTCGGTCGACGGGGCGGCGCCGGCGCGGGCACGACGGTGCGATCCAGCTCGCGTTCCGCGTCCTCCCGCAGGTGCGGCAGCAGGTCAGGGCGGCCGGCCATGAGCTCCTGCACCGCGATCTTCGCGCGGATCAACGGTCGGCGGACCCGGCGCTCGCGGCGCAGCGCGCGCAGCATCCGCCGGGAGCTCGTCTCGTACCGCCAGCGCGCCCACGGCGAGCCCGGCCGCGCCAGCCGTATCGCGCCGATGAGCAGCAGTGGGAAGAAGAACAGGCCGACGAGCCCGGTCCAGATCTTGCCTTTGAGCAGCACGATCGCGGCCGTCCCGAGACTGATCACGCCGAACAGGATCTGCGCCGCCCGCTCGGGCGAGTCGCGGAACCCCGCGATGTCCACGAGGTCCAGGGGCCGCAGCCCGAGCAGGAGCAGCCCGGTCACCGCGACCGCGACGAACACGGCGTCGACGGAGGCGCGCCCCTCCTCCTGCCAGTACACGTCGCGCAGGTACAGGATCAGCGCGAACTCGTCGAGGATCAGCGCCGCGCCCAGCCCGAAGACTCCGGCCAGTACCGCGGCCGTCGTCTGGGTGGCCTTGTCGAAGTTCGCGATGAGGCCGATCGCCGAGCCCATGCAGAGCACCACGCCGAACACCATGTGGTGCACGTGCAGGCCGCCGGGCGTGACATTGCCGAACCACCACCGCACGTTCGCCCGGATCAGCCGCACGCTGATCCGGATGCAGACGAAGCCCACGATCAGCCCGACGAAGAAGGCGAACAGCGGCAGCCGTCCCGCCTCCACGATGTCGTGCCGGAACCAGGTGGACATGCCTCCAACCTACGGCGCGGACCGTCACCGCAGGTCGGAACGCCGCGCGGCGCTACTTGCCGAAGCCGGCCTGGCGCAGGGCGTCGGCCATCGAGCCCGACGGTGCCTGCTCCCGCCCTCCGCGCTGCCCGCGGCCGCCCTGCTGGCCGCCACGGTTCTGCCCGCCGTGGCCTCCCCGGCCCTGCCCACCGCGCGGCTGTCCACCACGATCGCCGCGCTGGCCGCCGCGATCGCCGCGGTCACCGCCTCGCTGCCCGCCGTCGCGCGGGCCGCGCTGCTTGGGGGCGGCATCGTCGTTCAGGCGGAGCGAGAGGCCGATGCGCTGCCGCTCAACGTCCACGTCGACCACCTTGACCTTGACCACCTGGCCGGACTTGACCACCTCGTGCGGGTCGGAGACGTACCGGTCGGACATCGCGGAGACGTGGACGAGGCCGTCCTGGTGCACGCCCACGTCGATGAACGCGCCGAAGGCGGCCACGTTGGTCACCACGCCCTCGAGCACCATGCCCGGCTTCAGGTCGGACACCTTCTCCACCCCCGCGGCGAAGGTCGCGGTGGCGAACGCCGGACGCGGATCCCGGCCGGGCTTGTCGAGCTCGGCGAGGATGTCGGTCACCGTCGGCACACCGAACCGCTCCGACCCGAACTCGAGGGCGAGCTCGGCGACCAGATCGGCCGGGCGCAGCTTCGCCAGCGCCGCACTGTTGCCGATGAGCTCGGCCAGCTGCAGACCCGAGCGGTCCAGGATCTTCCGCACCACCGGGTACGCCTCGGGGTGCACGCCGGACGCGTCCAGCGGGTCGTCGCCGCCGCGGATACGGAGGAAGCCTGCGCACTGCTCGAAGGCCTTCGGGCCGAGCCGCGGGACGTCCAGCAGGCCGGACCGGCTGCGGAAGGCGCCGGACCGGTCGCGGTACGCGACGATCGCCGCGGCCAGCGACTCGGAGACGCCCGACACGCGCGCGAGCAGCGGCACCGACGCGGTGTTCAGGTCCACCCCGACGGCGTTCACCGCGTCTTCGACCACCGCGTCCAGCGATTTCGCGAGGCTGGCCTGCGACACGTCGTGCTGGTACTGGCCCACGCCGATCGACTTGGGGTCGATCTTCACCAGCTCGGCGAGCGGGTCCTGCAGCCGGCGGGCGATGGACACGGCGCCGCGGAGCGAGACGTCCATGTCCGGCAGTTCCTGCGAGGCGTACTCCGACGCGGAGTAGATCGACGCGCCGGCCTCGCTGACGACGGCCTTCGCGGGGACGCGCGCGCCGGCCTTCTTGATCTCCCCGAGCAGCTCGGTGGTCAACGCGTCGGTCTCCCGCGAGGCAGTGCCGTTGCCGATCGCCACGAGCTCCACGTCGTGCCGGGCGATGAGGGCCGCCAGCAGCGCCTTGCTCTTGTCCCACTGGTTCTGCGGCTGGTGCGGGTAGATGATGAGCGTGTCCAGCACCTTGCCCGTGCCGTCGACCACGGCGGTCTTCACGCCGTTGCGGAAGCCCGGGTCGAGCCCCAGCGTGGGCCGGGTGCCCGCCGGCGCGGCCAGCAGCAGGTCCTTGAGGTTGGTCGCGAACACGTTCACCGCGTCCTCCTCGGCGCGCTGCCGGAGCCGGGTGCGGGCGTCGACGGTCGCGGAGACCATCAGCTTGGTGCGCCACGCCCACCGCGCGACGGTGCCCAGCCACTTGTCGGCCGGCCGGCCCTGGTTCGAGATCCCCAGCACGGCCGCGACCATCGCCTCGTAATCGGCGTCCTCACCGCCGTCGAACTGCAGGGAGAGCACCTCCTCCTTCTCCCCGCGCAGCACGGCGAGCACCCGGTGCGAGGGCATCTGATCGAGCGGCTCGGAGAACTCGAAGTAGTCGCGGAACTTCTGCGCCTTCTGCGGGTCCGCGCCCTCCCGGACGCCGGTGCGCAGGGTCGAGTCGCCCCAGAACTTCTCGCGGACCGTGCCGACGAGCTCCGCGTCCTCGGACGCCCGCTCGACGAGGATGTGCCGCGCGCCCTCGAGCGCCGCCGCCGCGTCCGCGACGTTCTCGCCGAGGAACTCCCCCGCCAGCTCCTCGGGAACCAGCGTGGGATCGGCCAGCAGCCGTTCGGCCAGCGGGGCGAGGCCGTTCTCCCGCGCGATCTGCGCCTTGGTGCGCCGCTTGACCTTGTACGGCAGGTAGATGTCCTCGACACGGGCCTTGGTGTCGGCGGCGAGCAACGCCGCCCGGAGCTCGGGCGTGAGCTTGCCCTGCTCCTCGATCGAGGCGATGACGGCGGCCCGGCGGTCGTCGAGTTCCCGCAGGTAGCCGAGCCGCTCCTCGAGGGCACGCAACTGCGCATCGTCGAGGCTGCCCGTGACCTCCTTGCGGTACCGGGCGATGAACGGCACCGTCGACCCCTCGTCCAGCAGCTGGATCGCTGCGGCCACCTGGTTCTCCCCCACCGAGAGCTCCTCGGCGATGCGGGCGGATACGGACTTGCTCGGCGCGCTCGAATTCACGCGGCCACCCTACCGGCGGCCACCGACGAGTTCGGCGATCACCGGCTCCGTGGCGCCGCACACCATCACCGCCTCGTACGCGACATCGGCCAACGCCTCCCCGCCGTCGCGGACGAGGAAGTGCAACGCCGACAGCGCCCGCGCCGCCTGAAAGCCCAGGACGTAGCCGGTGTGGTCACCGTCGCGACGGCACCGGTGGGCGGCCCGGTCGAGACGCTCGACCGCCGCGGCCAGACGGTGCGCCTCCCCGCGCCGGGACCCCGGCGCCCGTCGTTCGTCGAGGAGTACCTCGCCGGCGTCGTCGAGCCGCGGATCCGCCGCGCGATCCAGCGCGCCGGCCACGAGGGTCACGCCCGCGGCGTGCCGACGATCCGCGGCCACGGCGGCGACCGCATCCGCCAGGTCCGGCAGGCTAGTCGACCTGTGCATCGGCGTCCCCTCCTCCCGTGGCCCACGCGTCGCCCGACCAGCTCGGCGCGAAGCCCGACGCGCGCAGGTGGTCGCACACCTCGTCGGGCGGCGGGATCGCGCCGACCACCGGGCCGGGCGCGAAGCCGCGGGCGGCGCAGAAGGTGGCGATGGACAGCTCCGGCCATTCCTCGTTGCCCGCGGCGAGCTCGCCGTCGCGCAGCACCACGCCGGGCCGCAGGTAGCCGTCGAGTTCGGTGGTGCCGATGAGCCGCCAGGGCCGGCCCGCCTCGTCCACGACCTCCGCGACCGCGATCCGCACCCAGGTCCGCGCCGCGCCGCCGATCGCCCCGCACAGCTCCCGCAGCCGCAGGTCCAGGTCCGCGGGGGCCGCGGCCGGCACGGCGTAGTGCGCCGCGCGGTGGGCACCGTCGGACCCGAGCGACCGGCCGAGCATGCCCAGGCCGGCCAGGGGCGCCATCGTGCCGACGGCGGAACCGTGCCCCGCGGCGAGGGACGCGGACCGTCGCTCGGCCTCCTCCGCCGCATCCTCCGTCTCGGCCCGGCCCCGCAGTTCGGCCAGGTCCGCGGCCTCGTCCGCCGCCGGATCTCCGGGCGGCCGGCCGCCGCGGGCCTCGAGACGCGCGAGCCCGGTCCGGGCGGCGATGCCGGTCATCCGCGAGCGTGTCTCGTCGACGAGGACCGCGTAGTCGCCGACGAGGGCCGCTCTGGCGTTGTCGAGCTCGCCGGCCCGGACCAACACGTCCGACGGTGCCCGCACGCCCAGCCGGGCGGCGATCCGCCGTGCCTCGGCGTGCGCGGCGCGGTACTGCTCGGCGGCGCCGGTGAACTCGCCGGGCGAGCGGGGCCAGAACTCGGGGTCGGTCATCCCGCGGCCTCGATCGCCTCCGCGGCGGCCTGATCCGCAGCCATCGCGGTCCGGGCGCCGGTGCGGATCCGCTCGGCGAGCGCCCGGAGCTCCGCGACGGACGACGCATGCAGCTCGCGCGCCGCTGCGTCGGAGACGACGGGGGCCGCGCCGAGTGCGCGCGCATACCTGTCCTCGGGGAACGGAAGGGCGGCCGGCGCGGGGATCGCCTCGGCGAGAGCGTCGACGGTGCGCGCGAGCCGCTCCCACGCCGCCGGTTCCAGGTCGAAGATCATGCGGGCGTCCGGGCGATCTGGGCGCGCCGCGCGTAGTGCTCGCGCAGCGAATCGGCCGCGCGCTCCGCGAGCTCGACGATCAAGGGCCCCAGCCGTTCCGGCGGGTGCGCCCGGGCCGACGCCGGCGCGAGTTCGACGTCGACCAGGTGCCCGCGCACGTCGACGGTGACCGCCACCGTGCGATCCTTCGAGCGCGCGGTGACCCGTGCGGTGCGGAACTCCTCGTCGAGGCGTGCCAACTCGGCCTCGCGCCGCTCGACCTCCGCCAGGAGGGCAGCGGCACCGCGAGCACCGTCGACGACAGCCATGATTCCCCGCCCATCCCGGGCGCCCCCACGCCCGCTCCGGCCATCATGCCGCGCCGCGCGACGCGCCGGGGCCGATCTACGGAATCGGCGCCGGTGCGGGCAGTTCCACGCGCAGCCGCGCCCCGCCCGACGGCGACTCCCCGACCCGGATCGCTCCCTCGTGGGCCCGCACGATCTCGGCGGCGATGGCCAGCCCGAGGCCGGAGCCGTCGTCGTCCCGGGACCGACCCTCGTCGAGACGCAGGAACGGGCTGAAGACCTGCTCGCGATGCTCCGGCGCGATGCCGGGCCCGTCGTCGTCGACGTCGAGGACGACGGCACCGTCGACCTCCCGGACGGTGAGCGACACGGCCGACCGGGCGTGCCGCGCCGCGTTGTCGACGAGGTTCTGCAGGAGCCGCGTCACCTGCTGCCGGGAGCCCACCACGAGGGTCGCGGGATCGACGTCGACGGTGTACTCGACGTCCGTCGGGGGCCGCACGGGCCCGAGCACCTCGAACAGCGGCAGGATCTCCCGTTTGGGTTTCTCCCCCGCCTCGAGCCGGGCGAGCGTCAGCAGGTCGGTGGCCACCGACTGCAGCCGGTCCACGTCGATCAGTGCTTCGCGGACCGCGACGACGGGGTCCACCTGATCCGGATACGCCGCCGCCACCTCGAGGTCGGCGCGGACGGCGCCGATCGGTCCGCGCAGCTCGTGCGCCGCGTCGGCGACGAACCGCAGCTGCCGGTCGGACGATTCCTGCAGCAGCTCCAGCGTGTCGTTCATGGTCCGGGCCAGACGGGCCACCTCGTCGTCACCCGCGGGCTCGGGGACCCGCAGGCTCAGGTCACCGGAGGAGAGCTCACGGAGGCGCCGCTCGATGGCGCCGACGGGCCGCAGCACCCGGCCCGCGACGAACCACGCGATCAGTCCGGAGATCGCACCACCGAGCGGCGCCGTCGCCGGCGCGACGACGGCGTAACCGCTGAACACGACGACGCACGTCAACAGCGCGAGCTGCATCCGGACGGACCCGAGGCGCCTCACGGGCGGATCCGGTGGTCGTGGCCGCGCCGCGCCTCGACGGACGCGGCACCCAAGGGCGCGTCCACCGTGCGCCTCAGCGCGCTGATGTGGACCTCGTGCGGCGGGCGCCGGCCGTCGTCGGCGATCAGGATCCGGGTCAACGCCCCTCCCTCCACTCGAGCGCGGGCGGCACCCACCGCCCCGTCGGACTCGACGGTACCGCCCGCAACCGCTCTGCCTTTGCAGTACTACACGCGTCGGGGTGCGACGGCGCGCCACCCACCACTCGCGGCGGCGGTGGGTCCGGTTACCACGCCGATCCTCAGGAGCTCTGCGCAGGTGGGAGCAGGTCCGGTCGACGGTCCGCGGTCCGCGCGCGGGACTGTTCGCGGCGCCACTGCGCGACCTTGGCGTGGTCGCCGGACAGCAGTACGGGTGGCACCGTCAGGTCGCGCCAGGTCTCGGGGCGCGTGTACGACGGGCCCTCGAGGAGGCCGCCGGCACCGTCGGAGAAGGAGTCGTCCTGGTGGCTGAGCTTGTTGCCGAGCACCCCGGGGATGAGCCGGCCGAAGGCCTCGACCATGACGAGTACGGCGACCTCGCCGCCGATCAGCACGTAGTCGCCGATGGACACCTCGACCACGCGGACCCGCCGGGCGGCGTCGTCGAAGACGCGCTGGTCGATGCCCTCGTAGCGGCCGCAGGCGAACACGATGTGGTCCTCGTTCGCCCATTCGTGCGCCATGGCCTGGGTGAAGGGGACGCCCGCGGGCGTGGGGACGACGAGCAGCGCGTCGTCGGGGCAGACGTCGTCGAGCGCGGGGCCCCAGACGGTGGGCTTCATGACCATGCCGGGCCCGCCACCGTAGGGCGAGTCGTCGACGGCCTTGTGCACATCGTGGGTCCAGTCCCGCAGGTCGTGCACGCCGAACTCGAGGATGCCCTTGTCGACGGCCTTGCCGAGCAGCGCCTGTCGCAGCGGCGCGAGGTACTCGGGGAAGATCGTGATGACGTCGATGCGCATCATTCGGGGTCCAGGAGCCCCTCGGGCGGGTCGACGGTGACGACGCCACCGGCGATGTCGATCTCGGGGACGATCGCGGTGACGAACGGGATGAGGATCTCGCGGCCGTCGGGCGCCTTCACCGACAGCAGCTCCCCACCGGGCGCGTGCAGGACTTCGGCGATGACGCCCACGTCCTCACCGCCGACGGTGCGCACCGCGAGGCCCTCGAGTTCGTGGTCGTAGAACTCGTCCGGATCGTCGCTCGGCTCGACGTCGGCGGAGTCGATGAGGAACAGGGTGCCGCGCAGCTCGTCGGCCGCAGTGCGATCGTTCACACCCTGCAGACGCACGAGCAGCCTCCCGGAATGGTTCCGGGAGGCTGCCACCGTGTACGTCCGGGTGTTCTTCTCGCGGGGGCGCCGTCCGGTGAGGACGGCGCCGTCCGCGAAGCGGAGCTCGGGCGAATCGGTGCGCACCTCGACGACGAGTTCGCCGCGGATGCCGTGTGACTTGGCCACGCGGCCGATCACGAGCTCCATCGGGTCAGCGGACCCGATCGGTGTCGACGACGTCGATCCGGATTCCCTTGCCACCGATGCCGGTGACGAGGGTGCGCAGGGCGGTGGCGGTACGGCCGCTGCGGCCGATCACCTTGCCCAGGTCGTCCGGGTTCACGTGCACCTCGATCACACGACCGCGACGGCCGGTGATGAGGTCGACGCGGACGTCGTCCGGGTTCGACACGATGCCGCGCACGAGGTGCTCGACGGCATCAGCGACGACGGCACTCATTTACTCGCCCTCGGCCGGAGCCTCGGCGGCGGCCTCGGCCGGAGCCTCAGCGGCGTCGTCGGCCTTCTTCTCGGCCTTCTTCTTCGGCGTGGTGGCGGCCACGGCGGGCTCGTTGTCGGCCGCGGCGAGGGCGGCGTTGAAGAGGTCCAGCTTGGACGGCTTCTCGGCGGCGGTGCGCAGGGTGCCCTCGGCGCCGGGGAGGCCCTTGAACTTCTGCCAGTCACCGGTGATCTTCAGGAGGGCGAGCACGGGCTCGGTCGGCTGCGCGCCGACGCCCAGCCAGTACTGCACGCGCTCGGAGTCGATCGCGATGAGCGACGGCTCCTCCTTGGGGTGGTACTTGCCGATCGACTCGATCGCGCGGCCGTTACGGCGGGTGCGCGCGTCGGCGATGACGACCCGGTACTGCGGGTTGCGGATCTTGCCGAGCCGCGTGAGCTTGATCTTGACAGCCATGTGTCGTGTTCCTTCGTGTGTCGTCACGTGTGCAATTCAGCGATGCGTCAGGATGAGCGCACCCGGTTTTGCCGTCTTCATGCGTGACCGCCGGGCGGTATCTCAGCCGCTGCCGGTCAGCAGCGGTCCATTGTGCCATGTCGCGCGAGCTGCGCGAAATCGCCCGCGCTGCCGCTCCCGGCCCGCGGCGGTAGCGTTCGGTCATGTCCACCAACCCGCTCGACGACGACGCCGTCCTCATCCCCGCCTACGCCGGACGGCTCGGCACCGACCCCCTCCCCCGCGCCCGGCTCGCGGACGGTGAGACGACATCGGCCGAGGCCTACCGGTTCATCCACGACGAGCTGATGCTGGACGGGCAGTCGCGGATGAACCTCGCGACCTTCGTGACGACCTGGATGGAACCGCAAGGGCAGACCCTCATGGCCGAGTCCTTCGACAAGAACGCCATCGACCACGACGAGTACCCGGCCACCTCGGCGATCGACGCGCGCACGGTGGCGATCGTCGCGGACCTGTTCCACGCCCCCGGCCTCGACCCGGCGGACCCGGCGTCGGCGACCGGGACGACCACCATCGGCTCCTCCGAGGCGGTCATGCTCGCCGGCCTCGCCCTCAAGTGGCGGTGGCGCAAGGCCCGGCAGGCGCAGGGCCTCGACACGACTCGGCCGAAACTGGTCCTGGGCTCGAACGTGCAAGTGGTGTGGGAGAAGTTCTGCCGCTACTTCGACGTCGAGCCCGTGTACCTCCCGATCGAGCCCGGCCGCTATGTCATCACACCCGAGCAGGTGCGCGCCGCCGTCGACGAGCACACGATCGGCGCCGTCACGATCCTGGGCACCACCTTCACGGGCGAGTACGAGGACGTCGCAGGCGTGTGCGCGGCGCTGGACGAGCTCGCCGCGCAGGGCGGGCCGGACGTCCCGGTGCACGTCGACGCCGCCAGCGGCGGCTTCGTCGCCCCGTTCCTGGACCCGGACCTGCAGTGGGACTTCCGGGTGCCGCGGGTGGCGTCGATCAACGCCTCGGGCCACAAGTTCGGCCTCACCTACCCGGGCATCGGCTTCGTCGTCTTCCGCGACCGCGCGGCGCTCGACGACGATCTCGTGTTCCGGGTGAACTACCTCGGCGGCGACATGCCGACCTTCACCCTCAACTTCTCCCGTCCCGGCGCACAGATCATCGGCCAGTACTACAACTTCGTCCGTCTCGGACGCGACGGCTACACCAAGGTGATGCGGGCCCTACGCGGGACCGCCACCTGGCTGGCGAGGGAGCTCGGCGCCCTGCCGCACCTGCACGTCGTCACCGACGGCTCGGCCCTGCCCGTCGTCACCCTGACGATCGACGACGGTGCGCCGTTCACGGCCTTCGACGTCTCGCACGAACTGCGCGCGTACGGATGGCAGGTCCCGGCGTACACGATGCCGGCGGACGCGGAGGCTGTCACCGTCCTCCGGATCGTCGTGCGCGAGGGCTTCTCGGGCGATCTGGCGGGCCGGCTCCGCGACGATCTCGCCGCCGCGCTCACCCGGCTCGGCCGGACCGACGGGCCCGCCGATCGGCGCACCGTCTTCCACTACTGAGCGCCACTCGGGCGGGACACCGACACGCGGCTCGCGGCCCCGGCCTCCGCTCGCGGCTAGACTGGCGCACGAACACGGTCACCTCCGCGTGACGCGCGCCACTTCCGGTGAGTTGCACTCGGCCGGAAGGTTACCGGCGGGTAAATTCGGGGCTGGTCGTTGCAGCCTGCGCCCGCACCTCAGCGCGGTGTAGCCCACTGCCAGGCCGCATACAGCCACCTCGCAGGATCGGATCACAGACTCTTCACCATGGCCACGCACCTGGACCGCACCTCCCCGTCACCGGTGATCACCGGCGACGCCGCGGTGTCGCGTCCCCGCGGCGGCTACCTGCACCAGCTCGACTTCGTCCGGACGATCACCTTCCTGCTGGTGGTGTTCATCCACACGCTGACGAACACCAACGACGAGGTCAACGGCACCGTCACCAACGCGATCGCGATGAACCTGCACTTCACGCGGAACGCCTTCTTCGCGCTGACCGGCCTGGTACTGGCGTACGGGATCGTCGAGCGCGGCGCGCAGTTGAGCCCGGTCCGGTTCTGGCGCAAGCGCCTGAAGCTGGTGGTGATCCCGTTCGTGATCTGGGCCTTCGCCTACTGGGCCTACGACATGGCGGTCCGCGGTGACGGCGCGGCGATCCCCCGGAGCCTCGGCGACTTCTGGAACAACCTCAAGTGGGGTGGTCTCAACGGCTACCAGCTGTACTTCATCTTCGTCACGATCCAGATCTACCTGCTGTTCCCGCTGATCTTCGGGTTCGTGCGCCGCACCCGCCGCTTCCACGGTCGGATCCTGCTCGCGAGCGCCGCACTCCAGGTCGGGATCTACGTCGCTGCCACCTACTGGAACCCGACCACCGGCTGGTGGGGCGAGAACTTCTGGCACCTCTACGCCACGTTCGTCCCGTACCAGTTCTTCATCCTGCTCGGCGTGATCACGGCGTTCCACCGGGAACGGGTGGAGGCGGCGCTGTTGCGGCACGCGCCGCTCGTCTTCGGGCTCGCGGTCGGCACGGCGGTCGCGGCGCAGGTGCTCTACCGGGTCCGCCTCAGCGACGAGACCGCCCCGATCGTGGCCTCGGCCGTGTTCCAGCCGGCGAACTTCGTGCTCTACGTCGCGCTGGTCGCGGCGGTGTACACCACGGGCCTGCTGCTCGCCCGCAACCGGCACCGCCTGCCGCGGCTGACGCGGTTCGCCTCGTACGGCGCGAAGCGCTCGTTCGGCGTCTTCCTCGTGCACGTCATGGTGCTCTCGGTGCTGCTCCTGCCCAAGTCGGGCGACGGTGCGCCGTGGCTCACCACAGTGCTCCCCTCCCCGTTCGGCACGGCCGTCGCCTACCTGGTGACCATCACGCTGACGCTCGGCATCGTCGAGCTGCTCAGCCGGGCACCGATGGCGCAGTGGTGGGTCGGCCGCCCGCGGCCGGCGAAGCGGAGCCGCCCCCACCGAGAGCAGTCGGCTCAGGCCAGCGCGCCCCGCACCACCACGGCCGACGGTGCCGGCAACCCGCCGTGCGCCAGCGCGACCCGCGGGTCCTCGTCGTAGATCACGAGGTCGGCGGGGGCACCGTCGTCGATGCCGGCGAAGCCGAGCCACTGCCGGGCGCGCCACGACGCGGCGGCGATCGCGTCTTCGGGCGGCATCACGGCGGCGAGGGCGGTGATCTCCCGCGGCAGGGCGCCGTGCACGTTGAAGCCCCCGGCGTCGGTGCCGGCGTACATCGCGACGCCCGCCTCCCATGCGGCCCGGAAGGTCGCCCTGCGGCGGTCGTGCAGCGCCATCATGTGCCGGTAGTAGGTGGGGAACTTCTCGCGGGCGGGCTCGGCGATCGACGGGAAGTTCTCGATCTGGATCATGGTCGGCACCAGGCCGATCCCCTTCTCCACCATCACCTCGATCGTGTCGGGCCCCAGCCCGGAGCCGTGCTCGATCGCGTCCACGCCCGCGGCGAGCAGGCCGGGCAGGGCGTCCTCGCCGAAGACGTGAGCCGTCACACGGGCGCCCGCGTCGTGGGCGACGGCGACGGCCTCCGCGAGCACGTCGTCGGGCCACAGCGGCGCGAGATCGCCCACGGACCGGTCGATCCAGTCCCCCACCAGCTTGATCCACGGATGTCCCTCGGCGGCGCGGCGACGCACCGCCGCGACCAGCCCGGAGGGGTCCTCGAGCTGCTCCCCGAGGCCGCGGGTGTACCGCTTGACCAGCGCGATGTGCCGGCCCATCCGGACGAATCGCGGTAGGCCGGGCTGCCCGTCGAGGGGCGAGGTGTCGAGGTCGGAGCCCGGTTCACGGATGACGGTGACCCCGACCGCGACGTCCTCGAGCGCGAGGGCGCGGCCGCGGACGAGGTCCGGCTCGCCGTCGGAGACGATGCCGACGTGGCAGTGCGCGTCGACGTAGCCGGGCACGGCGAAGCCGGTCAGCTCGGTCCACGGACCGGTCGTGCCCGGGTGGGACAGGTGCACGGCACCGTCGGACACCCAGAACTCGCCCTCGCCGCCGGGCAGTACGACGCCGGAGAAGTGCAGATCGCTCACCCGGGAACTGTAACCCCGCTACCGCTTCTTGCGGAGCTGCTCCTCGAGCGCGGCCATGTCGATGCCCTCGAGGCCCGGGGGCAGCTGGTCGAGGCCCTTGGGCATGCCGGAGAGGTCCATGCCGGCGGGCATCCCGGGCATGCCGGGGAAGCCGCCGCCCATCCGGGGCGCCGCGGGGCCGGTCTGCCGGGCGCGGTTGTTCTTCTTGCCCTGCTTGCCCTTCTGCTTGCGCTTGGACAGCCGCTTGGGGGCGCCGCCGCCGAAGCCGGCCATCTGCGACATCATCTTTCGGGCCTCGAAGAACCGGTCGACCAGCTGGTTGACGTCGGTGACGGTGACACCGGAGCCCTTGGCGATGCGCAGGCGACGGGAGGCGTTGATGATCTTCGGATCGTTGCGCTCGGCGGGCGTCATGCCGCGGATGATCGCCTGGATCCGGTCGAGCTGACTGTCGTCGACGGCCGCGAGGGCGTCCTTCATCTGGCCCGCGCCGGGCAGCATGCCCAGCAGGTTCCCGATGGGGCCCATCTTGCGGATCATCAGCATCTGGTCGAGGAAGTCCTCGAGGGTCAGCTCGCCGGAGGTGATCTTGGCGGCCGCCGCCTCCGCCTTCTGCTGGTCCATGTGCTGCTCGGCCTGCTCGATGAGCGAGAGCACATCACCCATGCCGAGGATCCGGGAGCTCATCCGGTCCGGGTGGAAGACGTCGAAGTCGTCGAGCTTCTCGCCGGTGGACGCGAACAGGATCGGCTTGCCGGTGATCTCGCGGACCGAGAGCGCGGCGCCGCCGCGGGCGTCGCCGTCGAGCTTGGTGAGCACGACACCGGTGAAGTCCACGCCGTCGGCGAAGGCCTGCGCAGTGGTCACCGCGTCCTGGCCGATCATGGCGTCGAGGACGAAGAGCACCTCGTCAGGGTCCACGGCGTCGCGGATGCCCCGGGCCTGGCCCATGAGCTCCTCGTCGATGCCGAGGCGGCCGGCGGTGTCGACGATCACCACGTCGTGCTGCTTGGCCTTCGCCTCGGCGATGCCCCCGCGCGCCACCTCGACCGGGTCCGCGGCGCTCACGCCGAGCGTGCCCTCACCGCCGACCGACGTGCCGGGGTGCGGCGCGTAGGTGGGCACGCCCGCCCGCTCGCCGACGATCTTGAGCTGATCGACCGCGCCCGGACGCTGCAGGTCGCAGGCCACGAGCATGGGCGTGTGGCCCTGCTTCTTGAGGAAGTGCGCGAGCTTGCCGGCGAGCGTGGTCTTACCCGCGCCCTGCAGGCCCGCGAGCATGATCACCGTGGGCGGGGTCTTGGCGAGGTTGAGCCGCCGGGTCTCGCCGCCGAGGATGCCGACGAGCTCCTCGTTGACGATCTTGACGATCTGCTGCGCGGGATTGAGCGCCGCAGAGACCTCGTGGCCCTTGGCCCGCTCCTTGACCCGCGCGACGAAGGCGCGCACCACGGGCAGCGCGACATCGGCCTCGAGCAGCGCGAGGCGGATCTCGCGCGCCGTCGAGTCGATGTCGGCGTCGGTGAGCCGGCCCTTGCCGCGCAGGTCCTTGAGCGCGCCTGTGAGCCGATCGGAGAGGGATTCGAACATTGCTTCAGCCTACCGAAAGCCCTGCGTCTGCCCGCCCTCCGGTGGTGCGGGCGGCTCGGCCTCGGGCAGGACGGCGAGGACGGCACCCTCCGCGCGGGCCCGGAGACTCGGCTCGTCGGCCGGGACCGCGAGGCAGAAGGCGTCCACGACGGTGGCACCGAGCGTCGCGACCCGGGCCCAGCGCACGTCGAGTCCGGCGTCGTCGAGGGCGCCCGCGATCCGCGCGAGCAGGCCCGGGGTGTCCCCCGCCCGGACCTCGAGGACGACGGTGCCGGGCGCACCGTCGAACCAGCGCAGCCGGGGCGGCGCGGCCACCCGCAGCGGCGGCGCGGCGGCGGATCGGTCGACGGGGGCCGCGGCCGAGTGTTCGCGTTCGCGCAGCTCGGCGAGCACGTCGGCACCGTCGAGCGCGGCCAGCACGCGCTGCCGGACGACCGCGGGATCGGGCGGATCGCCGAAGGTCGGGACCACGACGAAGGTGTTCACCGCGGAGTCCTCGACGCCGGCGACGGTCGCGCTGTGCACGCGCAGTCCGGCGAGGGCCAGGACGGCGGCCATGCGGGCGAGCACGCCGCGCCGGTCGGGACCGACGACCACGACGGTGAAGGTGTGCGGACCGAGCGCCGGCGCGGGCGTGATCCGCACGTGCGTGCCGCCCGCGGCGGCGAGCGCGACGACCTCGTCGGGCACCGGCGCGGGCTGCGGCGCGGGCTCCCCCGCCAGCACGCGGCCCGTGCGGCGGACCAGTTCGCCGATGAGCCGGGACTTCCAGTCGCCCCATACGCCGGGCCCCGTCGCCAGCGAGTCCGCCTCGGCGAGCGCGTACAGCAGTTCGAGCAGCACCGGGTCGCGGCCGATCTTGTCCGCGACCGTCTCGATGGTCGCGGGATCGTCGAGATCGCGCCGGGTCGCGACCGCGGGCAGCAGCAGGTGGTGCCGCACCATGGCGGCGAGCAGCCCCGTGTCGCGCTGGTCGAGGCCGAGGCGGGTCGCGATCGCCTCGGCGAGCTCCGCGCCGATCAGGCTGTGGTCGCCACCACGGCCCTTGCCGAGGTCGTGCAGGAGCGCGCCGAGCGCGAGCAGATCCGGCCGGGCGACGTCGGTGGCGCGGCTCGCGGCGTATGCGGCGGTCTCCACGAGGTGCCGGTCGACGGTCCACGTATGCACGGCGTCGCGCGGCGGGAGGTCGCGCACGGCGCCCCATTCGGGGAGCAGGCGACCCCACAGCCCGGTCCGGTCGAGGGCCTCGATGACGGGCACGGCGCTGCGCCCGGCGCCGAGCAGGGCGAGGAATTCGGAGACCGTCTCCGCGGGCCAGGGACTCCGGGGCGCGGGGGCCACCTCGGCGAGGCGGCTCAGCGTGGAGGCGGACATCGGCAGGCCCGACGCGGCGGCCGCGGCGGCGACCCGCACGGTCAGTCCGAGGTCCCGGTCGGGCCGGGCGTCGCGGGCGAGGGTGACCTCGCCGGCGTGCTCGACCACGCCCTCCGCGAGGGGGCGCCGCACCGGTGCACGGCGCAGGCGCGAGAGGCCGCGCCGGGGCAGCGCGTTCTGCGCGGTCCGGATGCCGACGTCGACGGCGTAGGCGACGGTGCGGCCGCTGTCACTGATCGTGCGGGCCAGGTCGAACCGGTCGCCGAGGCGCAACGCCGCACCGATCTCGTCGGCCTCCTGGGCGCGCACCTGGTCGCGGGCGCGCCCGGAGATGCGGTGCAGTTCGGTGCGCACGTCCAGGAGTCGGCCGTACGCGGTGGCCAGGTCGTTGCCCGTCGAGCCGCCCGGGGAGCCCGACGGTGTCGGGATCCCGTCCGTCAGCTGGGCGAGCGAGAGCGCCTGCAGCAGCTGCACGTCGCGCATGCCGCCGCGGCCGTTCTTGAGGTCGGGTTCGGCGCGGTGGGCGATCTCGCCGGAGCGGCGCCACCGCTCGCGGGCCTGCTCGACGAGGTCGTCGACGCGGGTGCGGATGTCGGTGCGCCACTGCTTGCGGACCCCGCTGATCAGCAGGTGGGTGATCTCCTGGTCGCCCACGATGTGGCGGGCGTCGAGGAGGCCGAGCGCGGCGGTCAGGTCGGACTGGGCGACGCGGACGGCCTCGGGCACCGTCCGGACGCTGTGGTCGAGCTTGATGTGCGCGTCCCAGAGCGGATACCAGATGCTCTCGGCGACGGCGGTGACGCGCGCCGGATCGAGCCCGTCGTCGTGCACGAGCAGCAAGTCGAAATCGCTGTGCGGCAGGAGTTCCCGTCGGCCCAGCCCGCCGACGGCGACCAGCGCCAGCCCGCTGTCCGGGCCGATCCCGGCGGCGGTGCCGTGGGTGGTGAGCCACACCTCGGCGAGGTCCGCGAGCGCGCCGCGCAGCGCGGCGGGGTCCAGCCCGTGGGGGCCCGCCGCCCGGTCCAGCAGGCGGGCCCGGGCGGCGACCAGTTCCTTCGCCCCGCCCGGCCCGCCGCCGGCCGCGCCCTCCGCGCTCCCGATGTCCGGCACCGTCATCGGCGTTCCTACAGGGCCTCGTTGCCGCGCTCGCCGGTGCGTACGCGCACGACGGACTCGACGGGGGTGACCCACACCTTGCCGTCACCGATCTTGCCGGTGCGCGCGCCCTCGACGATCACGTCGACCACGCTGTCGACGACGGCGTCGTCGACGACCACCTCGATGCGCACCTTCGGCACGAAGTCCACGGAGTACTCGGCGCCGCGGTACACCTCGGTGTGCCCCTTCTGGCGGCCGTAGCCCTGGACCTCGCTGACGGTCATGCCGAGGATCCCGGCCTGCTCGAGTCCCGCCTTCACGTCCTCGAGCGTGAAGGGCTTGACGATGGCGGTGACCAGCTTCATATGAGTTTCCTTCTTGGGTCGATGGAGGGTTTCAGCTTAGTTCCGGTCGCCTCAGACCAGGTCGTAAGCCGTTTCCGCGTGCTCCGAGTTGTCGATGCCGTCGGCCTCGGACTCCTTGTCGATCCGCCAGCCGAGCGGCTTGAGCAGCAGGGCGATGATCACGGTCAGCACGCCGGTGAACAGCAGAGCCACGCCGGCGATGACGATCTGGACCACCAGCTGGCGGTAGTCGCCACCGTAGAACAGGCCGGTGTCCTTGGCCAGCAGGCCCAGCGACACGGTGCCGATGAGCCCCGCCACCAGGTGCACGCCCACCACGTCGAGCGAGTCGTCGAAGCCGAAGCGGTGCTTGAGGCCGACGCCGTACGCGGCGGCGACGCCGGCCACCACGCCCAACCCGATCGCGCCGGCGGGGCTGATGTTCGCGCAGGCCGGGGTGACGGCGACCAGCCCGGCGACGACGCCGGACGCCGCGCCCACGGTGGTGGCGTGGCCGTCGCGGAACTTCTCCACCGCGAGCCAGCCGAGCATGGCGGCGGCGGTCGCGACGGTGGTGTTCACCCAGGCCAGACCCGCCGTCATGTTCGCGGTGCCGGCGGAGCCGGCGTTGAACCCGAACCACCCGAACCACAGCAGAGCGGCGCCGAGCATGACGAAGGGGATGTTGTGCGGCCGGTACGCGGCCTTGCCGAAGCCGAGTCGCTTGCCCACGAAGATGGCCAGGATGCCGCCGGCGATGCCCGCGTTGATGTGCACGACGGTGCCGCCGGCGAAGTCGATCGGCGCCACGGTGGCCTTGCCGTCGGTGGTGCCGAACAACCAGGCCGCGATCCCGTGCTCCGAGTTCGACAGCAGTCCCCCGCCCCAGACCATGTGGGCCAGCGGCAGGTACACGATCGTGGTCCAGACCGCGGTGAACGCGAGCCAGGTGCCGAACTTCACGCGCTCGGCGACCGCTCCGGAGATCAGCGCGACCGTGATCACGGCGAAGGTCAGCTGGAACCCCGCGAACACGATGGCCGGGAGGCCGGCGCCGGTGGGGCTGAGGACGTACAGGGTGTCGGCGCCCGCCGTCTTGGTCTGGGTCAGCGCGTCGAGGCCGAAGAACCGGAACGGGTTGTCGAAGAGCCCCAGGTAGTTCCCCTCGCCGGAGAACGAGGTCGAGTAGCCCCACAGCACGTAGACCACGGAGACCACGCCCAACGAGCTGATCGACATCATCATCATGTTGAGCACGGACTTCTGGCGGGATAGCCCGCCGTAGAAGAACGCCAGCGCGGGTGTCATCAGCAGCACGAGCGCGGCCGACATCAACATCCACGCGGTGGTGCCGGTGTCCACTTTCCCGAACATGTCGTCGGGTACTGAAGCCAAGAGCACGGGGAAACCTCCTCGGGCGCGCCGCCGGTGCGACGCGAGTGAGAAAAGCTTCTTCCGCCGCGGTTTCCCGGTGGTCGCGCCCGTGTTGCCCGTGTGTAACCGGTTCGGGCCCCGTCGGGCCCCCGGGTTACGTCCGTGTTTCCGACGGTGCGCCGCCCCCTACCGGGCGCCGCTCCCGATTCCCCGCGCGCCCAGCCACGTCTCGATCTCGATCCCGGCCAGCGCCGCGGCCGTCGGCTCGCCGTCCACGAGGGCGGCGCCGAAGTGCTTGCCGCGCACCCGCACGTGCACGACATCGGACGTCCCGAACGCCGCGACCATGGCGCGGGCGTCGTCGGGGAAGCACGCCTGGTCCCCGGTGATCTCGATGAACAGGGTCGGCATCGTCACCGCGGGCGCGCAACGGAGGAATCCTGCGCGGCTGCTCAGCGCCGACCAGGTCGACAACCACGCCTCGGGCGTGGTCAGCCGCCCGAAGCCCACGACCCCGTAGTCGGTGAGGTCCGGGCGGGCGCCGAACAGCGAGCCGTAGGGCCGGTCGTTGGGGTCCAGCGACGGGTCCATGCAGCGCAGGTCGGCGTCGGTGCGCTGCACCGTGAGGAACTCGGTGGCCAGCGCGGCCCGGCGGTCGGCCGGATCGCCGCTCGCCTTGAACCGCCGCTGCGCCTCCCGCGCCGTCGCCACGCGCGCCCGGGCCAGGGCGTCGAGCCGCTCCACCCGCTCGCGCTGCGCCGCGCGGTACCGCTCCACGAACTCCGGCGAGTACGACGACGCCTGCGGTGCCGGCCGGTAACCGTTGGCGGGGTTGAACGGGTCCAGGTCCGGCACCACGGACAGCGGGTCGGCCTCGTCCGCCACGGACGGATCGATCATCCGCAGCAGCAGCTCCCCCTGGCCGGGGTGCGGCGCCAGGAACACCGCGTGGTCGGGCAGCGGCATCGTCGCCGTGCGCAGCGGCACGGGCTTGCCGCCGGACGGCAGCTACCCGGCGTCCGCGATCGCTCGCGATGCGGAACTGCTGCGGCCCATGCCGATGCCCGAGCTCCGCGACGTCGTGGACTGGGCCGACCGGCTGCCCGCCGTCGGCGCCGCCGTCACCGCGCCGGTCCGCCTGACCTTCGCGGCGCACGACAAGATCTGGCGCTCGGACGACGAGGCCGTCGCCGCAGTCTCCCGGCACTTCACCGCCGCACCCTTCACCACCGCGCTACTGGCCGGCGTCGGCCACTCCATCGAGCTGCACCACCTGGCCCGCGCCTACGTGCTGAGCCAGCTGTCCTTCGTCGAGCAGGCCCTCGCCTGATCGATACTCGCGCTGTGCACCGAACACCGCGTCACGGGTGGTGTTCGGAGCGCACGAGTCAGCCCAGCAGGGCGTCGACGAACGCGGTGGGCTCGAACGGGGCCAGGTCGTCGGCGCCCTCGCCGAGGCCTACGAGCTTCACCGGCACGCCGAGTTCGTGCTGCACGGCGTAGACGATGCCGCCCTTGGCGGTGCCGTCCAGCTTCGTGAGCACCACGCCGGTGATGTCCACGACCTCGGCGAACACCTTCGCCTGGACGAGGCCGTTCTGCCCGATGGTGGCGTCGAGGACCAGCAGCACCTCGTCGACCTTGGCCTTCTTCTCGACGACGCGCTTGACCTTGTCCAGCTCGTCCATGAGCCCGGTCTTGGTGTGCAGGCGGCCGGCGGTGTCGATCATGACGACGTCGACGCCCTCCTCCGTACCCTTCGCGACCGCGTCGAAGGCGACCGCCGCGGGGTCGGCGCCGTCCTTGCCACGGACGATGCCGGCGCCCACCCGCTCGCCCCAGGTCTGCAGCTGGTCGGCGGCGGCGGCGCGGAAGGTGTCAGCCGCGCCCAGCAGCACGCGCCGGCCATCGGCGACGAGTACGCGCGCCAGCTTGCCGGTGGTGGTGGTCTTGCCCGTGCCGTTGACGCCCACCACCAGCAGCACCGACGGTGCGCCGGCGTGCGGCAG
Source organism: Tsukamurella sp. NPDC003166 (assembly GCF_040611135.1). Classification (NCBI taxonomy): domain Bacteria; kingdom Bacillati; phylum Actinomycetota; class Actinomycetes; order Mycobacteriales; family Tsukamurellaceae; genus Tsukamurella; species Tsukamurella sp. NPDC003166. The sequence goes on along the minus strand of NZ_JBEXNL010000002.1, from coordinate 266,963 downwards.
CGCCCGAATGCTCCGGTCGTACTCGGGGTGCAGTTCCTCGACGAGCACCTGCCGCAGGAGCGCGCGGGCCTCGGCGGCGCTGCCGACCCCCTGCGTGGCGATCCGGTCGCGCAGCTTCTCCACGACGGCCATCGTGGTGGGGGTGCCGAGGTCGGCGAGCAGCAGCGTGTCCTCGATCTCCTCCCACGAGTCCTCGTCGAGGTCGCCCGCGCCGAGCAGGCCCAGCAGCGACGCGCCGACCGTCGACTGCGAACGCGCGAGCCGGCCCTTGAGCCGGTCCAGGCGCCCCGCCGTCGGGGCGATCTCGTCCAGCTGCGGGGCCGACGGTGCCGCCTCCGCGGGGGCCTCCACCTCGGCCGGCGCCGCGGGCTCCACCGGCGCCGCGGGCGCGGTCGTCTCGGCGGGAGCAGCGGGTGCGGCGGGAGTCCCAGTCTCGGCGGGCGCGTCGGGCGCCGCTTCCTCGATCAGCTCGATCTCGGTGGGCGCCTCGGGCGCGACGTTCGCGATGCCGAGGTCGATCTCCTCTGCCTCGGCGAGGCGCGCGTCGGCCTGCGCCTGTGCGGCCTCGGCCGCCTCCTGCTCGCGGCTCTCCTGCAGGTCCTTGAGCGAGACCTGCGGCGCGGCTTCGACCTTCGGGGCGGGCGACGCCTTCGGCACCAGCGGCACCGGCTCCGCCTCGCGGGTCCCCTCGCTGAAGGTGAAACCACCGCCGGCTTTGTATCCACCCGACTTGTCGAGGCTCTTCGGTTCCGGAGTCTCGTCCTTCAGCGATACCCGCCGGCGCTTGTTCAGGTAGAAGCCCGTGGCCAGCGCCACCAGGACCACGAGGATGACGGCGACGGCGATGAGGATCGCGATGGTGGAAGTGCTCACGCCTCGACTGTAGTCAACGCCCGGTGCGCCGCCCGCGCCGCGCGTGGCCGTGAGCACCCACTCCCCCGTGCGATCGAGATCACGTATCCCGGATCGCGGTGATCGGAACTCTTCGCGGACCGTATGACCGCAACTAGCGTTCAGCTTCCATCGGGCTCCTCACCTCCTGAAGAAAGCGAGTTCGCCCCATGCGCACCACCTTCTCCCGCCGCGCCGTCATCGCCGCCGTGGCCACGACCGCCGCAGCGGCGGCCACCGTCGTCGCCACTCCGGCGGCGAACGCCGAGACCCTCACCGGCACGTTCTCGATCGACTCCGGCTCGTACTTCCGGATGATCCTGCCGAGTGGCAGCACGTCGGGGCCGTTCCTCGCGAACGGCAACTCGACCAACTCGGACAAGACGATCACGCCGCTGTCCGGCTCACTCACGTCCGGCTCCTACCAGGGCCAGGTCACCGCGGCGCGCACCTTCTTCGGCTCCGACTTCGTGACCTCGACGAAGGCGACCGACCCGCAGACCGGGTCCGCCACCGCGGTCCCGACCATCACGCGCAACGGCTCCTCGCTGTCCGGCGACCTCTCGGCCTTCGGCGTCGCCTGGAACGGCCAGGTCTTCAACCAGGGCGCCCCGAAGCCCGGCGGCGGCCTCCCCGGCAAGACCAGCCGCGTGACCGGCACGATCAACGGCTCCAGCTACTCGATCACGTGGACCAGCCAGATCGTGGGCGGGCCGTTCAACAACTTCACCGGCCTGTGGCATCTCACCGGTACGTACAGGAAGTAGCGGCACCCGGCGCGGCGGCGCTCCTCGGGGGCGTCCCCAGGCTGCGCGCCGTCGCGCCCCCGCGCACCGCGGCGCTCCCCACCGCCCGACGGTGGCCGGCCTGGTTCCTGCTGATCGCGGGCATCGCCCTCGCCCTCGGCTCCGTCGCCGGTGGCCTGCCCACCACGACGGCGGGCGCGACGAAGATGCTCGACGCCTTCGCACCGCACCTGACCGACGAGTCCTTCGCACGCCTCGACGGGGACGTCGACGCGATCGCCCGGTTCGGCGCGGCCACCCGCACGGAGGCCGCGGCCGGCCGGCTCGCGGCGGCACCGCGGACCGTCGACTACGCGAACCGCTCCGCGGACGTCGAGGCGAACGCACGGGAGTTGCTCTCCTCTGCCCGGGCCGCGAAGCCCGATGTCGACGCGCTCGCCCGGATCCGCGGCCTGAGCACGCTCCCCCAACTGCTCCTGCTCGTCGGGATCGCGCTCGCCGTCGCAGGGGCGGTCCTCCTCCGCGCCCGGTCCGGGCCGCCGCGCCGGTGGGCGACCGCCGCCGCGGCCCTGTGCGCCGTGGTGCTCCTGGTGCACCCGTTCGCCTCCGGCCTGGTCGACGGTGCCGGGTCCGCGGGCCGGGTGGTGGACCGGTTCGCGCCGATCATGACCGAGCAGCAGGTGGTGCGGTTGCAGCACGACTTCCTCGCACTCGTGGGCGCCGTCGGCGAGATCGACCGCGGTACGACGGTTCGCCGCACCCCGGAGATCCGCGCCTTCACCGCGTCCTGGCAGACGATCTCCTCCGACCTCGCCTCGCTCACCGGCGCGATCAACGACAACCTCCCCGACTACCGGCGGCTGGCCTCCACCAACGCCGCCCTGCCGGTCCCCGGCGGCACCTTCGCGGCCCTGCCCTGGGCGGAGCTCGTCCTGGGCCTCGCCGTCGGGGGCGCCGTGCTCGGGACCCGACGAAAGGCCCTGCCGTGACATCCCGTCCGATCTTCCGACGATCCCTCGCCCTCGCACTGGTGGCCGTCGCGACGGCTGCATCCGCCGCCTGCAGCACCGCGCCGCCGGCGCAGCCCGAGGCCGCCGAGCAGCTCGTCGGGCTGTTCCGGTTCACGCCGGGCGGTTTCACCGACGGGAAGCCGACCGGCACGTACTTCAAGATGGCGATCGTGGGCGGCACGGCCGACGGGCCGTTCGTGAACAACGCCAATTCGCCGATCGACGAGGGCCGCGTGACGGCCCTGAAGCCGGGCACCGCGGGCGGGCTCCGCACCGGCGCCTACCAGTCCGAGGCGAAACCCGGTTTCGCGGGCGGTGATTCGCTGTCCGGCTCGGTGATCACGCCGACGAAGTTCTTCGACGTGCTCTTCGGGATCTCCACGAACGCCGTCGATCCGCAGACGCGCGCCGCGCTGCCCGCGCCCTCGGTGACGCGCACCGGGACGAAGCTGACCGCGGACGTCTCCGCGTGGGCGGCGTCGTGGAACAACCAGGAGTTCAACCAGGGCGCTCCGAAGCCGGTGCCCCGCACCGACGCCGCCGCGGCCGGGCAGGAGCAGGTGACGAAGGCGTGGGACGTCGTCTCGCAGCGCTGGCTCGCGCAGCCCGCGGCGGCGAAGGCCACCGGCCCCACCGCGACCGGCACCTTCGACCCCGCGACGCGGCGCTTCACCCTCGACTGGACCAGCCACATCCAGGGCGGCCCGTTCAACGACTTCACCGGCGTCTGGCACCTCGAAGGCGTCTTCGAACCCGGACCGCCGCCCACCGCCGCCGGCGCGACCGCCCCCGCCCACTCCTCCGCACCGAAGAAGGCCCCATGACCCGTATCCCGCCCGCGCTCGCGCGCACCGCCGTCGCCGCCGCGCTCGCGGTGACCGTCCCCGTCGCGGGCGCCGCGACAGCGGCCCCGACGCCGAAGCCCACCCCGTCGACGAGCAGTGCCCCCACGTCGCAGAGCACCGCCAGGCCCTCGGGACCGACGACGCCCGCGGCGCCGAAGCCCTCCGGGTCGACGAAGCCGTCCGCAGCGACGAAGCCGTCCGGCGCGGCGGCACCGTCGAGCTCGGTCTCGACCGTTGTCCCGGGGGTGAATCCGGCGGACATCGCGTGCCCGCTCGGCTGGCCCAAGCCCCGGGAGAAGGGCGGCCTCGCGTCACTGATCCTGCTGGCCCCCGCCGCGGGTGCCTTCACCGACGAGGCCTTCGCCGCGGGGCAGGCCTACGACCCGATCCTCAGCCTGTTCGGGCCCTTTCTCGCCGCGATCAAGCCCGTGATCGAGCAGTCGCAGCCCGCGCTCGCGGGCCCGGTCGGCGCACTCAACGCGGCGGAGCAGGCGGTCTACGACGCCATCAAGCCGCTCTACGCGCAGTACCGGCCCAAGGTGATCGAGGCGTTGACCAAGGCCGGCGACGATCTCGCGCCCGCGCTGCAGGAGCTCGCGTCCACCCCGGCCGCGGCGTGCCTCGTCGCGTGGGAGGACCAGGTGCTCATCGGGCTGCAGACCGGGAAGTGGTCGCCCATCGCCACGGGCGGCCTGGCCGCGCTCGGCGAGCTCGCGGCGAGCGGCAAGGGCGGCGGTCCCGCCACCGCCAAGCCGGCCGCGAAACCGGCCTCGAAGCCAGCCGTGTCGAAGCCCGTCCGCACCGCCGTCGCCGCGAAGCCCCGGTGATCGCACTCTCCGGCGTCACCGTGCGTTATGGCGGAGTCGTGGCCGTCGAGGACGTGACGTTCACGGCCCCGTCGGGCGAGGTCACGGGACTGATCGGGCCGAACGGTGCGGGGAAGTCGACCACCCTGCGACTCATCGCGGGGCTGGAACGACCCTCGTCGGGCACGGTCACGATCGATGGACTGAGCTACACGGACCTCCCCAACCCCGGCGCGACCATCGGCGTCCTGCTCGACGCCGAGTGGGTCGCGCCGGCGCGGACGGCGCGCGAGCACCTGCGCTGGATGGCCGCCGCGATCGGCCTGCCCGACGCGCGGGTCGACGCGGCGCTCGAACTCGTCGGCCTCGGGCTGGTCACTGACCGGCCCGTGGGCGATTTCTCGCTCGGCATGCGCCAGCGGCTCGCGATCGCGGGGGCCGTCCTCGGGGATCCGCCGGTGATCGTGCTCGACGAGCCGGTGAACGGCCTCGATCCCGAAGCGATCGCCTGGATCCGGCGCACCCTGCGCGCCCTCGCCGATGAGGGCCGCACCGTCCTGTTGTCCTCGCACCTGCTCAGCGAGCTGGAGCAGACGGCCGACCGGATCGTCGCCCTGCACGAGGGTCGCGTGGTCGCCGACGCGCCCCTGGCCGAGCTGGTCGAGCCCGCCCCGCCGGGCCGGTCCGGGCTCGAGGCGCTGTACTTCTCACTCACGGGCGACGAGGAGGCGCCCGCCCCCGCGCCCACGCCGTCCACCGCCCTCTCGCGGGGCGCCGCACGACGGTCCGTGACGACGGAGGCCCGGAAGGCCCTGACCTCCCGCGGCTTCCGCGCCGCGCTCGGCGGCGCGGCGGCGGTGGCCCTGGCGGTGGCCGTGATCGTCGGCGTATTCGCGCCGGTCTTCCACGGCGCCACGGTGACGACGGCGGCGTACGGCTTCGGGCTCGTGGGCGGGGCTCTCGTCGCCGTGGGTGGAGCGCTGCTCATCGGCCTCGACCGGGAGCACGGAACGCTCGCGCTCACCCGCATCCTGATCCCGCGACCACTGCTCGGATACGGCGCGAAGACGCTGATCGCCGGGGTCGCGGGGTCAGCGACCGGGCTGGTGAGCGCGGTGCTCGTCATCGTCATCGCGGTCGTCACGGGGCTGCGTTCCCCCGGCCCCGACGTGATGCATCTCCTGGCCGGGGTTCCGCTCGCGGCCGGTCTCCTGGCGGTGCTCGGACTCGCGGTGGGGCACCTCGTTCCGTCCACGACCGCCGCCGTCGGTGTCGTGCTCGGCTGGTGGTTCCTGGTGGAGGCGATCGCGGTTCCGGCCCTCCCGTTCGGGCGGTCGGTCGCGGCGTGGCTCCCCGTCACCAGTTCCCAGCTCGCGACCATCGGCGTGCCCGCCAACACCGCGACCTGGTCGCCATGGGTCTCGCTCGCGATCCTCGCCGGGTGGACCGCCGTCACAACCGGGATAGCGGTGGTCCTCCAGCGGCCACGGTAGACAACCGTCTGTGCACGCGATTTCATGCACAATGGGACGATCTTCCTTGTCGCTGCCTGTTCCTCAACCTATGCTCTGTTTCACAAGCATAGGAGCGACATGGCAGCACCACGCCGGATGTGCAGCCAGCCGTACCTGCGCTGGCAGGACCCGATGGCGCTCAACTTCTACGGGCGCGATGATCGCCTGACCCGGCAGCTCTTCCTCGACGGAGGCGAACGCCTGGGGCTCCGCCCGCGGGCGACGGCGCGCATGCTGGACGACCTCGTCGACGCCGCGCCCGGCTACATCGACCGGTGCGACGAGATCGGGTTCGACGACGCCACTACCGCGCGCCTGACCGACTTCCTGCGCAAGCGCCTGACGACTCTCACGTAGCCGGACCGGCCTGACAGCGTCACGCTCGAGTCGGACACAGGGAACCCGGTGGGAATCCGGGACTGGCGCGCAACGGTGTGAGGCGATTTCGTCGCCTCGAGTCCGATACCGGCCGACTCGCACCTGTCCACCGCCGCCCCCGCGCACGGAGCGGCCGACGAATCGAGTCCGACCCATGCGGCCCAGCGCCCTCGCTTCCACCCTCGTCCTCCCCGTCGCGGCGGGTCTCCTCGCCGCCTGCGGCACGGCACCGTCGGAACCGTCCGCGGCGAGTCCGTCCCCCCGGTTCCCCGTCACCGTCACCACCTGCGACTTCACCTCGTTGGTGAAGGCGGAGCCGCGGCGGATCGTGACGATGAACCAGGCCGCGACGGAGGTAGCGCTCGCGCTGGGCGTCGCAGACCGGATGGTGGGCACGGCGTATCTCGACGACGCCGTCGCCCCGCGGTTCCAGGCCGACTACGCCAAGATCCCCGTGCTCGCGGCGAAGTACCCGACGCAGGAGAAGTTGTTGTCGGTGCGTCCGGACCTGATCTACGGCTCGTACAACTCCGCGTTCAGCGACAAGAACGCCGGCGACCGGGCGCGGCTGCAGGGGCAGGGGATCGCCACGCTGCTCGCCCCGGCGGGCTGCGCCAAGAAGCCCGAGCGGGCGTCGTGGGACCTGATCTGGGACGAGCTCACCGCCGCCGGCAAGGCGTTCGGGACCGAGGCCGCGGCGCAGAGGGTGATCGACGAGCAGAAGGCGGAGCTGGGCACGCCGGCACTCAAGGACGCCGCTCGGGGGCAACGGATCCTGTGGTGGGACTTCGGCGCGCAGTCCGGGCTCAACGTGGGCGCCGGGAAGGGGACGCCGCAGCTGCTCATCGACTCCGTCGGTGGCGTGAACGTCTTCGCGGACCAGCCGGGGAACTGGGCCGAGATCTCGCTGGAGAACGTCGTGGGCACGAATCCCGACGTGATCGTCATTGCGGACGCGTCCGGCCATCCGGCGCAGGAGCGGATCGACCAGGCGCGCAAGGATCCGGCGATGAGCCAGCTCCGCGCGGTCCGCGAGAACCGCTTCGTCATCGTCCCGTTCTCGGAGACCACCTCGGGCCTCCGCCTGCTCGACGGTGCGCGGCGCGTCGCCGACGGCATCCGGGCGCTGCCGTGACCGCGATCCTCGTCGGCATGTCCGCCGGCGTCGACCCCGACGGCCTCACCGCCCTCGCCCGCAGCGCCGCCGCGGAACCCGCCTTCCTCCAGGTCCACGATCCCGCGCTGGTCGACGTGCTCACCGCGGTCGCCGACCGCGGCGCCTCCGACGTCCTACTCATCGGCGCGGGCTGGGCGCAGCCCGGCCCCAAGCGGTCGTGGTTGCGCCGGGTGGCCGCGCACTGGCTCCGGGGCTACGACGGTGCACCGACCCTCCGCCTCGCGCCGCAACTGCTGGCCGAGCCCGACCGCGACCTGCTCGCGGCCGCGATCGCCGCGGGCGGCACCCCGATGACGTCCGACGCCGCGCCGCTGCACTCGCCCGCGTGGGAGGACGTGCCCCGGCACCGTCATCAGGTCCTCGTGTGCCGCGGCCCGCGCTGCTCGGCCCTCGGGGCGTCGGGATTGGCCTCGGCGTTCGGCGACGAGTTGCGCCGCGCGGGCCTGGGCGACGACGACGCGCTGGTCACCGTGACCGGCTGCCAGTTCCCCTGCAACCACGCCCCCGTGGTCACCGTGCAGCCCGACGACGCCTGGTACGGGCGGGTCACCGTCGCCGACGTGCCGGAGCTGGTCGGCGCGCACCTCGTCCGCGACGAACGCGTCGGCCGCCTCGCGCTGCCCCGGCAGCGTTCCGCCGCCCGACGGTGCGCGGAATATTCGGACCGCAGTCCGGGGTTGTAGCGGCCATGAAGAAGATCGGCTTCCTGTCCTTCGGTCACTGGACCGACTCACCCGGTTCGCGGACCCGGTCCGCGGCCGACGTCCTGCATCAGTCGATCGATCTCGCGGTGGCGGCCGAGGAGGTGGGAGCCGACGGCGCGTACTTCCGCGTCCACCACTTCGCGCGGCAGCTCGGCTCGCCGTTCCCGCTGCTGGCGGCCGTGGGGGCGCGGACCTCGCGGATCGAGATCGGCACCGGCGTGATCGACATGCGCTACGAGAACCCGCTGTACATGGCCGAGGACGCGGGAGCCGCCGACCTCATCGCGGGCGAGCGACTGCAGCTCGGCGTGAGCCGCGGATCGCCGGAGCAGGTGATCGAGGGCTACAAGTACTTCGGCTACCAGCCCGGCGAGGGTAAGACGGACGCCGACATGGGGCGCGAACACACCGAGGTGCTGCTCAAGGTGCTCGAGGGCAGCGGCTTCGCGCAGCCGAACCCGCGGCCGATGTTCCCGAACCCGCCCGGGCTGCTGCGCGTCGAGCCGCATTCGCCGACGCTGCGGGACCGGATCTGGTGGGGCGCCGCGTCGGACGCCACCGCCGAGTGGGCGGCGAAGCTGGGCATGAACCTCATGAGCTCGACGCTGAAGACCGACGAGTCGGGCGAGCCCTTTCACGTGCAACAGGCGAAGCAGATCCGGAGGTTCCGCGAGGCCTGGGCGGAGGCCGGGCATGATCACGAGCCGCGCGTCTCGGTGAGCCGCAGCATCATGCCGATCATCGACGACGAGAGTCGCGCATACTTCGGACACGAGCGCTCCAGCGACGACCAGTTCGGCGTGATCGACGACTTCCGTGCCGTCTTCGGCCGCACCTACGCCGGCGAGCCGGACGAGCTCGTCGAGCAGCTCCGCGACGACGAGGCCATCGCCGAGTCAGACACCGTGCTGGTGACGGTGCCGAATCAGCTGGGCGTCGAGTACAACACCCGCCTGCTGCAGTCCCTGGTCAAGGACGTGGCCCCGGCCCTCGGCTGGAAGTGACGCCACGCGCCGAGCCCGCTGAGGCCGATCGTCACGGCGAACGGCGTAGCTGTGACGAATCGGCCGGGTTGCTCCTCCCGCGGGAACTTTTCACCGAACATCCGGTTGCAACCACCGCCTGAGTGAGAACTCCCCGCGGGACGCCGGATGCCGGCGGTAGTCACGCGCAGTCGGCGGCCGGCTCAGGTCGTATACCGCATCAGGACCCTGGTGAAGCCGTTCAGCACCGATTTCGTGTCCATGACGTACTCGAAACCGGCGCGCTCGAACAGCGCGCGGGTGCCGACGTAGGCCATCGTGAGGTCGACCTTCGCGCCCTGATTGTCGACGGGGTACGCCTCGACCACGCTCGCCCCGTTCGCGCGGGCGAACCGGACGGCGCCGGCGACGAGATGGTGGCTGATCCCCTGCTTGCGATGACCGGGCCGCACCCGCACGCACCACAGCGACCAGGGCTCCACGTGATCGTCGACGTGTGGGATCCGGCGGTTCGTCGCGAAGCTGGTGTCCGCCCGCGGGTGGATGGCGGCCCAGCCGACGGGTTCGGCACCGTCGTAAGCGAGGACGCCGGGGGGCGGGTCCTCCGCACAGAGGCCCCGCACCCGCTCGAATCGGGCCGGACCGCGCAGCGCCTGGTTCTCCTTCGAACCGATCCGATAGCTGAGGCAGAAGCAGTTACTGGACGTCTCCTGCTTCGGCCCCAGGACCGCCCGCACGTCCTCGAACACGTCGGCGGCCCGCACGTCGATTCCACTCACGGACTCACGCTAGCGCACCTGCACATCCGAATGGTCGGGTTCATCTCCGCGTCATCACCCCGTGCGCGCGCCGCATCGCCTCGGCGTCAGAAACAATGCTTGACCTGCAAATTCGAAGCCATGCGCGCCGCGCATGGCTGCTCGATGCGACCACATCCCCTCATCCGGGTGCGCCCCCACCCGCCCGCACGCACTCAGCGCGCGGCCCACCGGTCCTCGATCCGCCCGTAGCGCCAGATCAGCAGCGCGACGGCCCACACCGCGACGAACAGCCCCACGATCACGAAACCCGCGTAGTCCAGGTCGATCGACGCCACCCAGGCGAGCGGTCCCGAGTCCACATGCGTCCGCTCGGCGAGCACGCCGAGCAGTTCGACGGTGCCGATCGCCAGCGCCACGGCGACGGACAGCGAGGTGATCGTGATGTTGTAGTAGACCTTCCGCACCGGCTTGGCGAAGGCCCAGCCATAGGCGACGTTCATGAAGACGCCGTCCACGGAGTCCAGCAGCGACATCCCGGCCGCGAAGAGCACCGGCAGCACGAGGATGCAGTAGAAGGGCAGGGTGAACGCGGCCATGCCGCCCGCGAGGACGAGCAGGCCCACCTCGGTCGCGGTGTCGAAGCCGAGGCCGAACAGCACCCCGATCGGGTAGATGTGCCAGGGTTTGCGGACCGAACCGGACACGCCGCGCAGCAGGCGGCTCATGAGGCCGCGCTGGTTCAGCCGGTCCTCGAGCTCGGCCTCGTCGTAGCGGCCGGTACGCATGTCCCGGAACACCCGCACGATACCGACGAGCACCACCAGGTTGATGATGCCGAGGATCCAGAGGAAGACCCCGGACACCGACGTGCCGATGAGGCCGAGCACCGTCTGCATCGTGGAGTTGGCATCCTCCACCGGGCCGACGAGTGCGCGCACGCCGAGCGCCAGCAGCGCGGACAGCCCGAAGACGACGGTCGAGTGCCCCAGCGAGAACCAGAAGCCCACCGACAGCGGCCGTCTCGGGTTCCGCTCCCCCGCGGAGATGCGCGTCTCCCGGTCGGCGAGGAGCTTGCGGGTAGTGTTGTCGATCGCGGCGATGTGGTCGGCGTCGAAGGCGTGCCGGAGGCCGAAGGTGTAGGCCAACAGGCCGATTCCGACGGTGAACTCGCCGCCGCCGCCGATCCGGTAGTGCCCGGGCTCGATCAGCAGCACCAGGGCTCCGAAGCCCACGATATGGAGGGCCACCACCGTGGCGGTCATGCCGAACAGGGACCGCCGATCGCCGGCGCCGAGGGCGGCCCACGCCGGGCGCAGACGGTGCGCGATGCTCGCGTTGGTCACGGATTCCACCTTCAGTACTTTCGCAGGTTCAGGGGCGCCTGTCCGGTCCATCGCGACCGGAGCAGCGCGATGACGGCGTCGAACAGGCCGGCCAGCTCGGCGGTGTCGTCCCCGAAGCAGCGCAGCACGAACCCCGGTCCGGCGAGCGCGGTGAGGCCGCTGCGCACCGCACCGGCGGCCTCGGTGAGCGCGTGCACCTCGTCGAGCAGGGCCTCGTCGACCCGCGGATCCACCGCGGTGAGCGAGCCGACATGGGTCCACCCGTCGAGGAAGCCGGTCCCGAACGGGTCCGCGCAGCCCGGCTCGATGAGCAGGTTGTCCACCGCGAGCAGCGCTCCCCCGCGGTGGATCTCGGTGCGCATGCGCAGCTCGTCGTAGCGGAACCGCGCACCGTCGGGCGACCAACCGGGCGTGACGACCTCGGCCAGTACCAGCGACGCGGACTCGTCGAGCTCGACGGTGCAGGTCTGCCGGTAGGTGGCCTCGCGGTAGAGGATCAGCGCGTCGGGCACGTACTCGAGGACGGCACCGGGGCCGAGCCGGATCCGCATTTGCTGGGCCGCGGCACCGTCGGGCGTGCGGTAGACCTTGGTCGCCGACTGTGTGGTGACCACGGCGCGGGCACCGGCCTCGAGGTCGATGTCGATCGCGTAGGTGTCGCCGCGCAGGCAACCGCCGCCGGGGTTCACCACGTGGTAGGTGACCTGCCCGGAGTCGTCGAGGTACAGGGGTCGCAGGGTCTGCAGGGTGCCCGCGTGCCGTTGCGCCACGGCGACGGTGCGCGGCCCTCGCGGCGCGAGGGTCAGGGCCAGTTCGCCGGTGCGGGCCTGCGCGGGAGCACCGTTCATGCGAGGTCGAGCATGAGGACGTCGCGGCGGATCCATTCCAGGACGCCGTCCAGCCCCTCGTCGGTCTTGAGGTTGGTCATGCAGAACGGACGCTCGCCGCGGAACACCTTGGAGTCGGCGGCCATGACGGACAGGTCCGCGCCGACATAGGGCGCCAGGTCGGTCTTGTTGATCACGAACAGGTCCGACTTGATCATGCCCTGCCCGGCCTTGCGCGGGATCTCCTCGCCCTGCGCCACGTCGATGAGGTAGATCGAGAAGTCCACCAGCTCGGGGCTGAAGGTCGCGGAGAGGTTGTCGCCGCCGCTCTCGATGAAGACGATCTGCAGATCGGGGTGGGCGGCCACGAGCCGCGACACCGCGGCCTCGTTCATCGACGTGTCCTCGCGGATCGCGGTGTGCGGGCAGCCGCCCGTCTCGATGCCGACGATGCGGTCGCCGGGCAGAACGCTGTTGCGCGCCAGGATCTTCGCGTCCTCGGTGGTGTAGATGTCGTTGGTGATCGCCGCCATCGACACCTCGCCGTCGAGGTGGCGGGTGATCCGTTCCACCAACTGCGTCTTGCCCGCCCCGACGGGGCCGCCGACACCGATCCGGATCGTCGTCATGAAAGAGTTCCTCCTAGCTCATGAACATCCGCGCCCGCTGGCGCCGATGCCGCATCTGGGCGATCTCGAGCCCGGGCGGTGTCGCGCCCAGGTCGTCTTCGGTCAGGGTCATGGCGGTGGCGACCGCGGCGGCCACCACGTCATGCATCCCGCGCTGCACCCGCTGGCCCGCCGTCTGACCGATCGGGATGGCGCGCACCGCGTTCTGGGTCAGCGACGTGACGGCGGCGAACAGGTGCGCCTCGATCGCGGTCGTCACGGGCGTTCCCACCGCGTGCGCGAGCAGCGCGAACGCCACGGCCGGATGCCCGTGGCAGCGGCCGGCATCCAGCTCGACGAGGTAGTCGCCGAGGAACGACGCGGGCGCCACCACGGTGCCGACCTCGGCGGTGCGCCGGCCGATCGTGCCCGCCGCGGCGCGGACCTGCTCCGGCAGCGTCAGCGCCGCGAGGAGCCGGTCGATCCGCCACACCCCGTCGAGATCACCGAGGTGCAGCGCCTCGTACCCGAACCGGATCGCGGCACCGTCGGCGTACGCGAGCTGCCGGGAGACGTACGCGCGCAACCACACCGCGAAACTCGCCTCGTCGACGATCGTTCCGTCCGCGAGGTACGCCTCCATCCCGAAGGAGTGGCTGAACGCGCCGGTCGGCAGGGCGGAGTCGCTCAGTTGCAGCAGCGGCAGCAGGTACCCCGCCTCCCCGATTGAACACCGTTCATGCCCACCGTGACCTGCGGTTTCTCCGTTCGTAACAGTGTTCAATGCGTGTGCTCCGCGTGCCGGAACGGTGTGGGAAGCACCCGGTGCTGGCGGGTGAACGGCACGCCGTGATGCGCGAGGTAGTCCTCGACGGTGTGGTCGTACTGGACCACCATCACCTCTGCTCTGTACTCGGAGTCCGCGTCGAAGAACTGGGCCTGCAGATGGCGGTTGCCGAGTCCGTGTGCGGTGCGCCCCATCTCGGTGACGGTGCGCGGCGCGATCACCAGCACGTCGGTGGAGAGCACCCGCACCGCGATGATGTTCGCGGCGTCGCGGTGCAGGATGTCGCCGTCGCGCAGGTCGCCGTCGGGGCCGGCGGGCGCGGCCAGGCGCAGTCCGATCTCCCGGTCGTGGTCGGTGCGCACGCGCTGGATCCGCTTGACCAGGTCCGCGCCGGCGAGCGGCACGCGTTCGACGTGCACGCCGTCGAGGTCGGACGGTGCCAGGTCGGCGAGGTTGCCGGTGATGGTCTCGATGATCACGTTCCGCCTCTCAGAACAAGAAGTAGCGCTGCGTCATGGGCAGGGACGACGAGGGCTCGGACCGGACGGGGGCACCGTCGACGGTGACGACGTAGGTCTCGGGATCGACGGTGATGTCGGGCGTCGCACCGTTGTGCGGCAGGTCCTGCTTGCGCAACGTGCGGATCCCGCGGACCGGTAGGGTGCGCTTGCGCAGCCCGAGTTCCGCCGCCACTCCGGATTCCGCCGCGGCGGTGGAGAGGAAGGTGATCGCGGCGTCGTGCACCGCGGACCCCATCGATCCGAACTGCGGCCGCATGGTGCGCGGCTGCGGCGTGGGGATCGAGGCATTGGCGTCGCCCATGAGCGCCGTGGCGATCTGACCGCCCTTGAGCACCAGATCGGGTTTGACCCCGAAGAAGGCGGGATTCCACAGCACGAGGTCGGCGAACTTGCCCTCCTCCACACTGCCCACGTACTCGGCGATACCCTGCGCGAGAGCCGGATTGATCGTGTACTTCGCGACGTACCGCTTGATCCGCGCGTTATCGCCGGCGCCCGAGAACCGCTCCGCATCGTCGCCGAGCGGGCCGCGCTGGCGCTTCATCGAGTCGGCGAGCTGCCAGGTGCGGGTGATCACCTCGCCCACTCGGCCCATCGCCTGCGAGTCGGACGAGGTGATGGAGATGACGCCCATGTCGTGCAGCACGCCCTCGGCCGCAATGGTTTCGGGCCGGATGCGGGAGTCCGCGAACGCCAGGTCCTCGGGGATGTCGGGGTTGAGGTGATGGCACACCATGAGCATGTCGAGGTGCTCGACGATGGTGTTCTGCGTGAACGGGAGCGTCGGATTGGTCGACGCGGGAAGCACGTTCGGGTGGCCCGCGATGGCGATGATGTCGGGCGCGTGGCCGCCGCCCGCGCCCTCGGTGTGGAAGGTGTGGATCACGCGGCCGTCGATCGCGGCGACGGTGTCCTCGAGGAAGCCGCACTCGTTGAGGGTGTCCGTGTGGATCGCGACCTGCACGTCGTACTCGTCGGCGACCGTCAGCGAGTTGTCGATCGAGGCGGTCGTCGAGCCCCAGTCCTCGTGCACCTTGAGACCGATCGCGCCGGCCCGGATCTGTTCGGCGAGCGGCTCGGTCGCGCCCGCGTGCCCCTTGCCGAGCAGCCCGATGTTCATGGGCACGTCGTCGAGGGCCTGCAGCATGCGCGCGATGTGCCAGGGCCCGGGTGTCACGGTGGTGGCATTGGTGCCGGCGGCGGGGCCGGTGCCGCCGCCGATCATGGTGGTGATGCCGGAGTTGAGGGCGGTGTCGATCTGCTGGGCGCTGATGAAGTGGATGTGCGTGTCGATGCCGCCGGCGGTGAGGATGCGCCCCTCCCCCGCGATGATCTCGGTCGCGGCGCCGATGGTGATGCTCACCCCGTCGGAGATCTGCGGGTTGCCGGCCTTCCCGATGGTGAGGATGTGCCCGTCCCGCAGCGCGACATCGGCTTTGACGATGCCCGTGTGGTCGATGATCAGGGCGTTGGTGATGACGGTGTCGGGGATCGGCCCGGTGGTCGACGAGCCCTCCCGGGTGAGCACGCCGTTCTCGCCCATGCCGTCGCGGATCACCTTGCCGCCGCCGAAGACGACCTCCTCCCCGTACACGGTGAGATCGCGCTCGACGACCGCGAACAGGTCGGTGTCGGCGAGGCGGACGGCATCGCCGACCGTCGGGCCGTAGAGGTCGGAGTACTCCCGCCGACTCAGTTCGAAGCTCATCGTGCTCCCCCGTTCCCGGGCGCGGCGGGCACACCGTCGGACGTCTCGAGCGGGCCGTTGACGCGATTGGCGAGCCCGTGGACCTCGCGGGTTCCCGCGAGGGCGACCAGACCCACCGTCTTGCCGTCGCCGGGCTCGAACCGCACGGCGGTCCCGGACGGGATGTCCAGACGGTGGCCGTACGCCGCAGCACGGTCGAAGTCCAGGGCCGCGTTGGCCTCGGCGAAGTGGAAGTGCGAGCCGACCTGGATCGGACGGTCGCCGGTGTTGACGACGCGGACGGTGCGCGTGGGCCGGCCGGCGTTGCCGGTGATCGGCGCGGCGGCGAGGCGGAGTTCTCCGGGGATCATGCGCGCCTACCGGATCGGGTGGTGGACGGTGACGAGCTTGGTGCCGTCGGGGAACGTGGCCTCGACCTGGACGTCGTGGATCATCTCGGGCACGCCCTCCATGACGTCGTCGCGGGACAGGACGGTGGCGCCGTAGGCCATGAGGTCGGCCACGCTCCGGCCGTCGCGGGCGCCCTCGACGAGCTCGTACGTGATGATCGCGACGGCCTCGGGATAATTCAGCTTGAGCCCGCGGGCCTGGCGCCGGCGCGCGAGGTCCGCGGCGACCACTATGAGCAGTTTGTCCTGCTCTCGAGGCAAGAGGTGCATGAGAATTCACTCAAATCCTTTGCACCCGTGGCAGTCAAGCCAGATCACCAGGCGCAACAACGTCGAAACACGAAGTTAACGAACGCCTTCGTCGGACCGACGCGAGGACGCCGCGACCGCATCCTCCGCGAGCCGGTAGCGGATCAGCCGAGAACTGTTCACCACCACCGCGACGGACGAGGCGTTGTGCAGGATCGCGGCCAGAACGGGCGAGAGGGCGCCGCCCGCGCCGACGAGGAGGCCGACCGAGTTGACCGCGATCGACATGCCGTAGTTCTGGCGGATCACGTCGACGGCCCTGCGGCCCAGGTCGACCACGTCGAGCACGTTGCGGAGGTCGTCGCCGGCCAGCGCCACATCGGCGGTCTCCACCGCCACGTCGGTCCCCGCGAGACCCATCGCGATTCCCACGTCCGCCGCAGCGAGCGCGGGCGCGTCGTTGACGCCGTCCCCCACCATCGCAACGACGTGGCCCTGGTCCTGCAGTGCGCGGACTTCGGCGAGCTTGTCCTCGGGCATCACCTCCGCGCGCCAGCGGGTGATGCCCAGCTCCGCGGCGATCGCGGCGGCCGTCGCCGGGTGATCGCCCGTCAACATGACGACGGTGCCGATGCCTGCGGCCGCGACGGCGGCGAGGGTCTCCGCCGCCTCGGGTCGCACCTCGTCGCGCAGGCTGACGAGGCCGGTCAGGGCACCGTCCACCGCGAGGAGCAGCGGTGTCTCGCACTCGGCGCGGAGCCGGTCGACCCACCGCGCGGCGTCGGCGCCCACAGCCACGCCGTGCTGCTCCAGCAGCGCCGGACTGCCGAGGAGGAGCACCCGGCCGTCCTCGGCCTGGGTCCGCATTCCGAGCCCCACGAGCACCTCGCACTCCGCGTGGCTCGGGATCTCGATGTGCCGCTCCTCCGTGGAGCGGATGACGGCCTCCGCCAGCGGGTGCCGGGAGTGGATCTCGGAGCTGGCCGCGTGCGCGAGCACCTGTTCCGGCGTCCAGTCGTCGCGGAACGAGACCACGTTGGTCACCACCGGGCGTCCCGTGGTCAGTGTGCCGGTCTTATCGAAGACCACGGCCGTGACCGAGCCCGCCGCCTCGAGGTGCGAGCCGCCCTTGATGAGGATGCCGCGTCGCGCACCGTTGCCGATCGCGCCACTGATCGCCGTGGGCGTCGACAGGCCCACGGCGCAGGGGCACGCGATGAGCAGCATCGTCATCGCACGACGCAGATCCCGGGTCACGAGCAGGGTGAGGCCGGACAGGAGGAACGAACCGGGGACGAAGCGGCGGGAGAAGTTGTCCCCGACGGTCTGGATCGGCGCCCGGTCCCGCTCGGCTTCCTCGACCCGCTCGATGATGCGCCCGATCGCGGTGTCGGCGCCCACGGCCGTGGCGCGCACGACGAGGCGCCCCGAGACGACCACCGCTCCCGCGTGCACGCTCGCACCCGGCTCGATCGTGACGGGGAGCGTCTCCCCGGTGAGCGCCGCCTGGTCCACAACGGCGAGCCCGTCGATCACGACGCCGTCCACGGGGACCGCCACGTGGTCGTGCACGATGACGACGTCGCCGACGTCGAGCGCGTCGATCGGGACCTGTACCTCCGCCCCGTCGGCGAGCCGCAGCCACGCCGAATCGGTGTTCCCGCGGAGCAGGTCCGAGATGGCCCGGCGGGTCCGGCGCAGCGTGAGATCCTGGAGGAACTCGCCGATGTTGAGGAGCCACAGCACCGTGAGCGCGACGACGTTCTCGCGCAGTAGCAGGCTCGCGATCGTGGCGGCCGAGACGAGAGCGTCCGTGCCGGCGCGCCCACCGCGCAACGACCGCAGGGCGCCGCGCAGGAACGGGTAGCCGGTGAACACGGTGATCGCGGTCGCCGCGGTCCGCGTACCGGGCCCGAGCAATGGCGGTCGGCGGAAGCCGTAGCGGCGGAGTCCGAGGAGCACCAGGGCCGCGGCGCCGAGACCCATCCGGAGCAGATCCGCGTTGGTCACGTCCGCCGAGTGCGGAGCGTGCCGGACGACGAGGGAGGCGTCGGCGGCGAGCCCCTCCGCGGCGGCCACGGCGATGCTCGCCGGATCGACGTCGCTGCGATGCCAGACCACGAGGGACCCGGTGTGGCTGTACGCATGCGCCGCACGCACCCCGGGGATCGCCAGCACCGCGTCCTCGACCGCGATACGGCGTTGCGGCGTCGCTCCGACGAGATCATCGAGCACCCACCGCAGCCGACCGGCGGCCTGCGAGACGACGCGCCCTGCCGGCTCGGACAGCGCGGTCATCAGTGGTCGTGGTCGTGCGCGGTGCCGGTCGTCGGTGGGGTCGACTCCTCACCGACCCGCTCCTTGGCCTCGGCCAGGATGTCCGCGGCGTTCAGTCGCACGTTCTCGGCGACCTCCTCGGCCTTCCGGCTGCCCTTGAGCCCCAGTGCCGTCGCGGCGACCGCACCCTCGCGCAGGGGCGCCTTGGCGAGAGCCTTCTTCGTCGCCTCGTACGCCGCGGCGCCGACGAGACCGGTCACGAGCGCTGAGCCCGCCTTGAGGAGTACCGCCTGTACCACCATCGGATCGTCCCTTCGTCGGGCGGCTCTCGCCACCTATCGAATATCGTTTCCAACAGCGTACCGCGGGACGGCGGGATCCCGGTCACCGATCGAGCCAATGGTCCACGTCGAGTTCGCGGGCGTCGCTCAGTGCGGAGGCGTGGCAGCTGAAACCCACCACGGCGCGGCCGTCGGCGAGCACCACCGAACCGAGGGTCATGGGTGCGGGTAGTCGAGTGAGGAACGTCCCGAGCGCCGCGGGTGCGAGTCGCCAGAGCTCGCCGCGAATGCCGCGGCCGTGCTCGGCGTCGTGGACGAGGCCGGGCTTGGGCGGCGTCGTCGCCAGTTCGACCAGCCGGTACTCGTCGGCGGTCCGGATCCGGCCCGCCCACTGCGCCCCGAGCGAGGTCAGCTCGTACTCGAGCGGTTGGCCGCGCAGGTGCGCGCCGAAGACGGCCAGCTCGACCGCGCCGGCGAGTCCCAGGTTCCACGGCGCCACGGGCGCCGCGCCGGTGATCCGGGCGGCGAGGTCGAGCGCGACCCCGTCGTGCCCGGCGGGCGCGAGCACCGTGATGCCGAACTGCGCGCCGTCCGCGGTCTCCCCCGCCGGGACGGCGACGCCGCACAGATCGAGGAGGTTGCAGAAGTTGGTGTACGTCCCCATCGCCGAGTTCACGCCGACCGGGTCGGCGGCCACCTCGGCGAGGGTCGGGTGCCGCGGGACCGTCGGCACCATGAGGCCGGCGAAGTCGTCGAAGAGTGCAGCGGCCCGCACGGCGATGGCGCGCAGGTCCGCTTGGTCGGCGGCCAGACGGTGCGCGGGAACCTCGCCCGCGGCGCGCACGATGCCGGCCACCGTCGGATCCAGTCCAGCGTCGTCGCCCGCCGACGTGACGAACTCCCCCACCGCGCTGTACCGCTCGGCGACGAGTGCGCCGTCGTAGAGGAGCTTCGCGGCGGCGAGCAGCTCGGAGACGTCGACGGGCTTGACCCGCAGCCCGGCCGCCTCGGCGCGGGCGACGGCACCGTCGAAGGCCTCGCGCCAGACGGCGGACAGGCCTGGGAGTTCGGCGGGGATCGCGAGCGCCGCGTCGGGCGCGGCGGCGAAGCGGGTGTCGGCGGCCCAGCGGCGGGTGCCGGTGGTGCCCATGACCGCCATCGCGCGGTTCGCCGTGGCGAGGTCGCGCGCGAAGACCGTGACGCAGTCGTACGACGCGCACGCGGGCACGACCCCGTCGGTGCTGACGGTGCCGATCGTCGACTTGATGCCGACGATGCCCTGCAGCCCGGCGGGCACGCGGCCCGAGCCCGCGGTGTCGGTGCCGATCGCGATGTCGGCGTAGTCGAGGGCCACGGCGACGGCGGAACCGGAGCTCGAGCCGCCGGAGATGCGGTCGGGCCGCCGGGAATCCCGCACGGCACCGTACGGGCTGCGAGTGCCGACGAGGCCGGTGGCGAACTGGTCGAGATTCGTCTTGCCGATCACCACGGCGCCGGCGGCGCGCAGGGCGGCGACGGCCGCGACGTCCGCCTCGGGGCGGTAGGCGTAGCCGGGGCAGGCCGCGGTGGTCGGGAGGCCGGCCACGTCGACGTTGTCCTTCACGGCGAGGACGACGCCCGCGAGCGGCCCGCCCGCGGCGAGCGACGCGGCGTAGTCGGCGGCGACGTCGGCCTCCGGCCGCAGCGCGAGGAACACCTCGGGGCGGTCGTCCGCGGCGATGCGCCGGTAGATGTCGGCGATGCGGGTCATGCTGCGCTCCTCGTGAATTCACCGGCGGCGGCCCAGCGGCCGCGTTCCTCGTCGCGGGCGATCTCCATCGCCGACTGCACGCGGGCGATGTCATCGGCCTCGCGGGCCAGGAAGGCTCGATGGGAGGAGAGGGAGAAGGATCCGGGGGTGATGTCCACCGTGCCGCGGCCGGCGGCGGTATCGGCGCGCAGATCCGCGAGCTCCTCGGTGCTCACGGGGTACCAGCTGATCCGGTCGAAGTGCCGCAGCAACCACGGGTGTTCGGGCTCGAAGCCGCCGGCGGCGTGCGGGTGCCGGTGGTTCCACACCTGCGTGGTGCGGCCCACGAACTGGTAGCCGCCGGGGCCCTCCATGCCGTAAATGCACAGGTACGCGCCGCCGATCCCGACGGCGTTCTCGGGCGTCCAGGTGCGGGCGGGGTTGTACTTGGTGGTCACCAGGCGGTGGCGCGGGTCGAGCGGGACGGCCACGGGCGCACCGAGGTACACGTCGCCGAGGCCCAGCACGAGGTAGGAGGCGTCGAAGACGATCCGCTGCACGTCCTCGACCGAGCCGAGGCCGTTCATGCGGCGGATGAACTCGATGTTCCACGGGCACCACGGCGCATCGCCGCGGACGCCGAGGACGTACCGCTCGATCGCCTCGCGGGTGCTCGGGTCGTCCCAGGACAGCGGTAGGGAGACGGTGCGGCTCGGCACGATCATGTCGTCCGCGGCGGGGAGCTGCGATTCCGCCTCGCGGATCCAGTCGAGGGCCGCGGGCTGGCTCAGCGCGGTCGGGTCGAACTTCACCTGCAGGCTGCGCACTCCGGCGGTGAGTTCGATCAGCCCGTGCGGCGACTCGGCGCGCAGCCGCTGCTCGAGGGCGTACACCCGGGCCCGCGATTCCAGGTCCAGCGTCATGGCTCCGTACTCGACGAGGATGTTGTCGTCGCCCGAGCGGCGGTAGGTGATGGTGGTCTCGCCGTCGGCGGTCATCGAGCGGGCCAGGATCCCGTCGTCGGGATCGCCGCCCGCCGACAGCACGACGGGCAGGTTCGCGCGGCGCGCGGTGCCGACGACACCGGGCGATGCCGCCTCGGCGGCGCGGACGGGGACGAAGCGCACCGCGTCGCCGGGGCGCAGCTGTCCCAGCTTCCAGCGGTCGGCGGAGGTCACCGTGACGGGGCAGACGAAGCCGCCCAGGCTGGGTCCGTCGGGGCCGAGCAGGATCGGGGTGTCGCCGGTGAAGTCGAGTGCGCCCACGGAGTAGGCGTTGTCGTGGATGTTCGACGGGTGCAGGCCGGCCTCGCCGCCGTCGGGGCGGGCCCACTCCGGCTTGGGACCGATGAGCCGGACGCCGGTGCGGTCGGAGTTGAAATGCACCTCGTAGGCCGTGTCGTAGAGCGTCGCGATGTCGGCCTCCGTGAAGTACTCGGGGGCGGAGTGGGGCCCGACGGTGACGGCGAGCTGCCACTGGGTGGTGAACGCGGGCACCTCGTCGTCGAGGATGCGACGCGGAGCGGTGGCGGTGGAGGTGGTGCCGAGGGGCAGTTCGTCGCCGTCCGTGAGGATCCGGCCGTCGTGGCCGCCGAACTTCCCCAGCGTGAACGTCGAGGCGCTGCCGAGGTAGTCGGGCACCGTCACGCCGCCGCGGACGGCGAGGTAGACGCGCATGCCGAGCGATCCGGTGGCGCCGACGGCGAGCTGCTGCCCGGGCAAGAGTTCGACGGGCGCCCAGGTGGGGACGGGCGTCCCGTCGACCGTGACCGTCACGGGCGCGCCCGTGACCGCGACCGTGGTGGGTTCGTCGACGGTGACGGCGAGGCCGCCGAGGGTGCACTCGAATCCCGGTGCGCCCCCGTCGTTGCCGACGGCGAGGTTGGCGAGGCGGAAGGAGAGGTCGTCCATCGGGCCGGACGGCGGGACGCCGATCGACCAGTAGCCGGCGCGGCCGGGCCAGTCCTGCACGGTGGTCATCGGGCCGGGGCGGACGACGGTGAGGGTAGTCATGCGGCGGCCTCCGAGATCTCGAGTTCGACGGCGGTGGGGTCGAAGCCGTTGCAGGGGTTGTTGATCTGCGGGCAGTTGGAGATCAGCACCAGCGTGTCGATCTCGGCGCGCAGCACCACCTTCTTCCCCGGGGCGGAGAGGCCGTCGACGATGCCGAGCGTGCCGTCGGGGTCGACGGGGACGTACATGTAGAAGTTGACGTTGCCCACCAGGTCGCGCTTGCCGAGGCCGTGCCGGCTGCCCTCGATGAGGAAGTTCTCGACGCAGGCGTGCTGGTGCTTGGTGTGGTGGCCGTAGCGCAGCGTGTTGGACTCCTGCGAGCAGGCGCCGCCGAGGGTGTCGTGGTGACCGACCTCGTCGTCGACGATGGTCATCATCGGGCGCGACTCCTGGTCGCGGATCACGGTTCCGGCGCCGAGGAAGATGGTGCCCCGGCCGAGGATCGTCTGCTGGGCGCTGTAGCGCACGGTGTGGTCGTGGGCGCCGTAGAAGAGGGTGTCGACGGCCTGGTTGCCGTGCAGGTCGGTCATGGTGAGGGTGTGGCCGGCGGGGACGATGCCCGACCAGGGCGCCCGCGGGGTGACGGTGGCGATCATGGGTGGTCCTTCGGTCGGTGGTCGGCGGTCAGTGCGCGGCGCGGTGGGCGTCTTCGGAGTTCGCCACGGCGCGCTGGTATTCGGGGTCGGTATCGGGGGCGGCGACGAGCGCGGCCAGGTCGTCGGCGGCGCGCCAGGCCAGCACCTCGAGCAGGCCGGTGTCGAAGGTCGGCGACGGGTCGAGCGGGTGGGCGGTGTTCGCCACGGCGACGATGCACGGCAGGTGCAGCACGAGCTCCACCGCCTTCCCCGCCCCCGCGCTGCCGGTGGAGGCGAGGGCACCGTCGGGCTGCACAGTGACGCCGTGGAAGAAGGAGACGGACGGGGCGACGTCGGTGGGCGTGAGGCCGTGCTTGGCGGCGGCGAGCACGAGCAGCTCGCGTCCGGCGGGGCTACCCGAATGCGCCTCCCCCGCACCGTACTTGGCGGTGTTGGTGACGAGCGTGGTGGTGCCGCAGAGGGCGTCGTGGTGGCCGGATTGGTCGGCGACGACGGTGGCGAGTACGCGCCCCTGGTCGGAGAGCAGCGGGTGGCCCGCGCCGAGGTAGGCCTGCCACGGCACCTTGACGGTGTCGGCCACGTTGAGCCGCTCCCAGGGGGCGTCGGTGCGCCAGAGCAGGACGTTCGCGCAGGCGGTGCCGACGGTGTCGGTCAGGCGGATTCGGGTGCCGCGCGCCAGCACCTTCGACGTGTAGCGACCGCCGGGGACGGTCTCCGCCCACGTGAGCGCATCGGCGGGCACGCCCGCGGGCGGGTCGGGCCAGGCGGTGGCGGGCACCGTCGGCATGCCTTCGACGCGGGTGTCGGCCTGGGAGCGGGCGTGGTCGCGGGCGCCCTGGGTGGTGGCGGTGGTCTCGGCGATGACGGTCACGTCAGATGCCTTTCGTGGCGGGGAGGTTCGGGAGGAGGGAGGTGACGGGGCGCGGGTGTGCGCGGCGCGGGAAGCAGGCGATGCCCGCGATCACGACGACCGCGACGGTGATCGGGCCGGCCCACTGCAGGAGCGGGGATTGGCCTGTGGGGTCGTAGATCTCGGCGCGGGGCCAGGCGAGGTTGATCACCATCGCCCCGCCGTAGAGGACGGCGGCGGCGTTGATCGGCACGCCCCAGCGGCCCAGGCTGAACACCGGCGTCCCCTCGGAGTCGCGGACGGTGGCGCCGTGCGGCCATCCGCGCAGCCGCTGGTAGAGCATCGGCACCGTCACCGACAGGTAGGCGAGATAGATGAGCACGATGCACACGCTGGCAAGGGTCGCGAAGATCGCGGGGTTGCCCACGTTGACCAGCAGGACGGCGACGCAGAGGACGCCGATGAGCACGGCCGGGGCGACGGGCGCCTGAGTGCGCGGGTTCACGCGGGACAGCTGCTCCGAGAACGGGAGCCGATGGTCGCGGGCCATGGAGAAGATGAGGCGGCTGCACGCGGTCTGGATGGCGAGCGTGCAGATGAAGACGGCCACGGCCACGTCGACCAGGAGGACCTTGCCCCAGAACGAGCCGAGCACGGACTGGAGCACGTACGGCAGGCCGCCGGCGGCGAGCTCCTCCCCCAGTGTGGGCGCGGCCATCAGGGCGGTGATCAGCATGAGGCCGCCGCCGATCGCCGAGGCGGTGAGGGCGAACCGGATGGTGCGCGGCGCAACCCGACGGGGGTTGACGGTCTCCTCGGCGAGCTCGCCCGCCGAGCCGAAGCCGACCATGACGTACGCGGCCATGAGGCCGGAGACGATGAAGGCGCCGAGGTAGCCGCCCGAGCCGGTCGTGGTCGCGTGAGAGGTGTCGAAGACGACCTGCGGGCCGCGCCTGGCGTGCATCGCCAGCGCCCCGATGACGGCGACCACGCCGACGAGTTCGCACGTGACGCCGATGGCGTTGATGCGGCCCATCCAGTGCACGCCGATGCAGTTGATGGCGGTGGTGACGATCAGGAGGACCGTGCCGAGCAGGACGGCGTTGGCCGCGCCGCTGGAGCTGGTGAGAGACGGGTCGTCGCCGATGATCTGGAAGCCCGACCAGACGGTGGGCAGCACGACCTGCAGCGCGATCGCGGCCGCCGCGGCGGTGACGATCTGCGCGAGGATCATGAACCAGCCGCCGAACCACCCGACCACCTCGCCGCCGAGGCGCCGCGACCACTGATATATCGCGCCGGAGATCGGGTAGCGGGCCGCCATCTCGGCGAAGCACAGCGCCACGAGGAACTGGCCGAGGTAGACCAGCGGCCAGGTCCAGAAGAAGGCGGCCCCACCGAGCGAGTAGCCGAGGCCGAACAGCTGGAAGATGGTGGTGAGGATGGACACGAAGGAGAACCCGGCGGCGAACGAGGCGAAGGTGCCCAGCGAGCGGCGCAGCTGCGGCTGGTAACCGAGGCCGGCGAGGTCGTCGGAATCGTGGTGCCGTGCCTGTGTATCGGTCATGTGCGGCGACTTCCGGTCGTTGTTATCTGTCAAGTGATAGAAAACAGCGCGGGGAAGACGCCGGCGTATCGCTCGTGTTGCCAGCTGGAAAACCGATGCTACGGGCATGTTTCGCGCCGGGTATCGTTGCAAGCGTGAGCAATCGGGACTCGGAGCGGTCGTCGGGCAAACGCGGAAGGCCACGCGCGGCGGATGCTCGCCGCGCCGGCGACACCGCGGCGGAGGAGATCCTCGACGCGGCAGCGGAGCTGTTCAGCTCACGCGGCTACGCAGCGACGTCCACGCGCGCCATCGCCGAGGCCGTGGGAATCCGGCAGGCGTCGCTCTACCACTACTTCGCCACGAAGGACCTCATCCTCAGCGCTCTGCTCGAGTCCACCGTGCAGGGGCCGCTGGCGATGGCGCGCGAGATCGCCGCGTCGGGCCGCGATCCGCTGGACGCGCTCCTCACCCTCGCCCGGTCCGACGCGGGTCAACTGCTCTCGAGCACCTTCAACGTGGGGGCGCTGTACCACCTGCCCGAGGTTTCGGGCGAGGCGTTCGCAGCGTTTCGCGCCGACCGCACCGAGCTCGCGCAGCACTACCACCGTCTGGCCGCCGGGGTGATCGGTGACGCCACGGATCCTCGCGCGCACCTTCCGCTCCGCCTCGTCGAGGCGGTCATCGGCCTGCGTTCGGACGGCACCGTCGGGCCCGAGGATCCGCAGCGGAACTCCCAGATGGTGGACGCGATCTGCGCGGGCATCGCGAAGGTCGTGCGGTGATGGACGTGCGCGTGCGGGTGGCGGCGGGCGAGAACAGCGCCATGACGTACCGGCGCCTGCGAGCACTGATCGGCTGGATCGGGCTGAGCCTGCCGATCGTACTGTTCACCGCGGGCGTCCTCGGCCGGCACGTCCAGCAATCGCTGAGCGGGTACTACTACACGGGCGTCGGACCGTACCTCACCGGCGCGGTGTGCGTGATCGGCGTGTTCCTCCTGGCGTACCGGTTCGGCGACAAGGGCGTGGAGAACTTCCTCACCACCATCGCCGGGCTCGCCGCGCTCGGCGTCGCGTTCGTGCACGCCGCTCCCCCGGATCCGACGCCGGTCGACCTGCGCTGGGCGGCCGTGCACCTGACCTGCGCCGGGATCCTGTTCGTGCTGCTCGGCGCGATCGCCGTGTTCCTGTTCCCCAGCGACGTGCCCGCGGATCGGGCGTGGCAGGCGCGCCTGTACCGCGGGCTCGGCGCCGTGATCTGGGTGGCGATCGTCGCGATGGTCGCGCTGAACGCCCTGGTGCCGGAGTTCTACCGGCGCACCCATCTGTTCTTCTGGCTCGAATCGGTGTGCGTGATCGCCTTCTCGGTCAGCTTCATCCTCAAGGGGTACCTGCGCTGCGGCGGCACCGCACCGTCGACCGCGGGGAGCGACGCCGGACCGGCGTAGCTCCGCGTCAACCGAGATGCGCGAGCAACAGGAACGCCTGGACCACCGCGCGTCCCTTCTCGTCGACCTCACCGGTCCCCATCCGGAATCCCGGAGCGGCGGGCGGCAGGTTCGCGTGGATGCGGGCGGGCCGGATCTCGTCGATCTCCCAGTACGTCGAGACCACGCTGCGCAGCTCGTCCTCGGTCACCGCGGCCGGCCCGGGGCCGCCGCGGGGTACGCCGGCGACGTCGAAGACGAGCGCGAAGTACGACGCTCCCGGGGCCGCGGCGCGGACGATCGACCGCTGGTAGTCGTCCCGGGCCTCGACCGGGAGCGAGTGGTACAGCGTGCTGTCGATGACGGTGCCGAACCGGCCGTCGTACCCGGTGAACGAGGTGATGTCGGCGACCTCGAACGTGGCGTTCGCGACGCCCCGCCGCGCAGCCTCGGCCCGCGCCAGGTCGATCGCGGTCGGCGAGTTGTCGAGGCCGACGGTGGTGAATCCCTGCTGCGCGAGCTCCAGCGAGACCGCACCCTCGCCGCAGCCCGCGTCCAGGACCTCGCCGTGGACGCGGCCCTCGCGGATCAGCGCGGCCAGCTCGGGCTGCGTCTCGCCGATGCTCCACGGGGGCTTACCGCCGCCGAACATCTCGGCCTCGCCTCGGTACGCGTTCTCGAACATCGAGCCATCCGGTGCGGTCATGACTCAGGCTTACCAACGCCCGGTGGGCGCGTCAATGCTGCGAGGTCAGTCCGTCTGGACCTCGCTGCGGTCGCCGGACCACAGGGTGTGGAAGACGCCCGGCTTGTCGACGCGCTTGTAGGTGTGCGCGCCGAAGAAGTCGCGCTGCCCCTGCACAAGGGCGGCGGGCAGGCGGTCGACGTTGAGCGAGTCGAAGTAGCTCAGCGCCGTCGCGAAGCCCGGGACCGGCACGGCGGCCTGCGTGGCAGTGATGACGACCCGTCGCCACGCCTCCTCGCCATCGCGAATGGCCTGCGCGAAGTACGGGGCCTCGAGCAGGGTGTTGAGGTTCGGGTTCTCGGCGTAGGCGTCGGCGAGGACGTTGAGGAACTGGGCGCGGATGATGCAGCCGCCGCGCCAGATCTTGGCGACGGCGCCCTTGTCGATGTTCCAGCCGTACTTCTCCGCGCCGGCGATGATCGCGTCGAAGCCCTGGGCGTAGGCGACGATCTTGGAGGCGTACAGAGCCTTCGCGACGTCGTCGACGAAGGAATCGTCGACCCGCGGCGCCGTGGGGCGCTCGATGCCCAGCGCGCGGACCGCGTCGCGCTGCGCCCGCTTGGACGAGACAGCGCGGCCGAAGACGGCCTCGGCGACGCCGCCGACCGGCACGCCCAAGTCGAGGGCGGTCTGCACCGTCCAGACGCCGGTGCCCTTGCTGCCGGCCTGGTCGGTGACGATGTCGACGAAGGGCTTGCCCGTCTCCGCGTCGACGTGCTTGAGGATGTCGATCGTGATCTCGATGAGGTAGCTGTTGAGCGGCCCCTCGTTCCACGTGGCGAACAAGTCCGAGATCTGGGCGGGCGTGTAGCCGGCGACGTTGCGCAGCAGGTCGTAGGCCTCGCCGATGAGCTCCATATCGGCGTATTCGATGCCGTTGTGGATCATCTTGACGAAGTGGCCGGCGCCGTCGGTACCGACGTGGGTCACGCAGGCCTCCCCCTCGGCGACCGCGGCGATCGACGCGAGGATCGGGCCGAGGGTCTCGTACGACTCGGCGGTGCCGCCGGGCATGATCGACGGGCCCTTGAGCGCGCCCTCCTCGCCGCCGGAGATACCGGCGCCGACGAAGTGGATGCCCGTCGGCGCGATCTTCGCCTCGCGGGCGATGGTGTCGTGGAAGTTGGCGTTGCCGCCGTCGACGATGATGTCGCCCGGCTCGAACCGCTCCTTGAGCTGCTCGATCACCGCGTCTGTGCCCGCGCCGGCCTGGACCATGATGATCGCGGTGCGCGGCTTCGCGAGGCTGGCGACGAACTCATCGATGGTGTCGCTCGCAACGAAGTTCGCCTCGGGGTGGTTCTTCGCGACCTCGTGCGTCTTCTCCGGCGAGCGGTTGTAGATCGCGACGGTGTTGCCCTCACGGGACGCCAGGTTGCGGGCCAGGTTGGAGCCCATCACCGCCATCCCCACCACTCCGATGTTCGCCTTGGCGTCGTTGCTGCTCATCGCTTGTTCGTCCCTCTTCCTCGTGGTGGTTCACACTCGGCCCCTACGTTACGTCCCCATGCCCGACGGTGACTGTTGAACCTATCGGCCGCAACCTCGCGGTACCTGTCAGTCGTATCGACTAGATTTTATGTCAACCAATCGACAGGAGCCGAAGTGTTCGATGACGCAACAGATCTCCGCCTGCGACTTGAGGCGATGGACTTCTTGCGGCGAGTGACGAACGACCAGGAGCACCCTGTTACCCGCGAGATGCTCCTCCACGACTTCACCTTTGACGGTGAGCCTTTCAAGCTCATCGATCCTACGCGGGGCATACGCAAGCCCCGCCAGCTTCAGCACGCGCTCACCATCATGACCAGCTACAAGACGAAAAGCGCCTTCAACTACTCCGACGAGATCGGCGAGGACGGGTTTCTCCGCTACAGCTGGAAGGGCGTCAACCCGAATGACGCCGACAACGTGGGGCTCCGTAGCCTAATCGGAACACACAAGCCGCTAACCTGGTTCTTTGGCGTCGCGCCTGGCGAGCTACAGGCGATATTCCCCGTCTACGTCGTCGGCGAAGAACCTGCCGACCGGCGATTCGTCGTCGCATTTGCCGACACCGCAGAGATGTACAGACCCGACTCTCCTGTCGAAGCCGCAATTCGCAGGTATGTAACCCGGGAGGTCAAAACTCGTGTTCACCAGCCGGTATTTCGGTCGCGCGTTCTCCGGGCATACGAAAACCACTGCGCAGTCTGCAATCTTAATCATCGCGAACTTCTTGACGCCTCGCACATAATTCCGGATAGTGAGGCCGGGAAACCGATTGTGTCGAACGGACTCAGCCTATGCAAGATCCACCACCGGGCGTACGATGTCAAGATCCTCGGAATCACCCCTGACTATCAAGTCAAGATTCGAGGGGACATTCTCGATGAGATTGATGGACCTATGCTGGAATATGGACTGAAGAAGCTTCACGACGGAAAGTTGATGTTTCTTCCATCAAGAAGAACCCAGCGCCCCTCTCCCGAACTACTGTCGGTCCAGTACAAGAGATTTCTTTGCGAACGACGGACCGGATAACCCATGACGTTGCGCACCTAGAGCGAATCAAGATTCACCACGGGCGCCGATCGCAATCGGTCTCGAAGCTGAGTCCCCTTTAGAGACTTCGGCGCACCGGCCACACCGGTCGTTTTCGCAACCCACTCACCACCAACTATATCAAGAACATTGAGATTTCTCTGGACACGCACGTCCGAGTACTCGCTGAGCGCAAGCAGATAGGCTTCATACTTCACTCCTGCGCGATGCTGGTCGGACACCATTGATTGAATAAGATGACAAAACCGAAAGTCAACCAATCTTGCGAGGTATTCATAATTCGAGTGCTCCTTCTGCGAGTAGTCCACACGGAAATACGTGTAGTGCGCGCCTTTAACCTCCGACAGAAGGTTCTCGAGAAATTCAAGCATCCGCTCAGACTCGACAGCTCCCACATCCTGCTCTAGGTCGCGCTTTTTGCTCTGTGAGTATTCGCCAGCGGCTTTAGCGACGTCCTGGGATCCAATTTCTGCTGCCGATTCGCGACTTTTCCTTGCAACGAGAATGGAATTCGAGAACAGATTCAGGTAGTCACGAGGAACACCGCCCGAACTCAGGACCAGTCTCCCCGACGCTTCAGGTTTCGCTAGGGCACGCGTCGACGAAATACCAACCGAAGCGACATAAGACTGAGTTATCGACTCGAGAAATTCCTGAGTATCACGCGGGTTCTCGAGCGTAACATCCAGATTAATTACTATTGCATCGTGAGGAACTTCCAAACCTGTACGAGTGGAGCTTTCAAACGCTCTTGTGAGGCGTTCGATGCTGGCCACCTTGATCCAAGCATTACAGTCTCGAAATGACGCCGCAAGCAGATCTAGTAGTTTCGGCTGACTCTCAGCGGGGTACAGATAGAAGTCGTCTATCAGAAGATAGAACGCAAGAGTACCGGGTACCAGTATCTCGCGCAGCACACTATTAACTCGCGGCAAGTCGCGAGCGTCATTCTCGCCGTCCCTGTGCTTTCGGGACAATTCCCTAATTTGCTCAGCCTTAGGGCTCGCATCCGAAAGATGAGATGCAATCTCGCCGAGAACATCACTCATTATGCTCGCAAAGGCATCCTCTGGAGACAATTCTCGAAGAACATGCATATTGACCCACCGCTGCGCTTCCCCGCGCTGTTCAACCGTTCGCTTTACCTCTAGCAACAGAGCGGTCTTCCCAACTCCACGCCGGCCAAATATCAGATGGTTCCGGGCCTCGGCTGCAGCAGATACGCTCGTCCTCGGATCTTCCTTGTACTGGAAACTGGGCACAGAAATCGATGTACGAGACCGGGCACCCATCAACTTCACCAACTGCTCAACCTTCGGGCCGGAAAGTCTACCGACTCTGGCATTTTCTCCAGGGAGGTCAGGGTCAAGGCTTCCAGATGATTCGACGCGAACGAGTACAGTGATGGCCGCCCCATCCAGACCTGATTCGCTGGAAACGGCGTCTTCCATCGCGCCAGTAAGGGTACCCACCGTGGCCGCATAGTCTTGCTCAACTGACACAATAACAAACAACTCGTCAGGAAAATCTCGGATCTGAACATCTGATTTTCGAATACCGGCATCGCCGAGAACCGATTTCACCCGCTCAGCAGCATTAGACCTGATAGCCTCGTCTGTCATACCAATCCTTCCGATACCGCATACTCTTCACAGACCGCCACAAACTCGGCCGCTTGCACCGACAATGAGACTGCCTGCGATTGCCAACTGGATGCTGCCCGCGGATAGAGATCGTAATCCGCCCGATTACGGGTGAATCGTGCATTGTCAAGGTGCATTGTCCACGAAGCGGAGTCGATCATGCTGGGAGGCAAGTGATTGGGCAACACTGAGTGCTTTTGATAGTTGTCACCTCGATGAAACCCAAACACGACCGATCTTCCGGCATGATACATGGCGTAGTAGAATCGACTGATTGCTTCGCGATATTTCTCCCCGAGAAGCATCGAATCACCGATTCTCAAATGCTCGCTCGCGAGGTCGAGGCGATCAGACACGATTTGCCTGATTAACACCTCGGTTTCGATTAGTCGCCCAATCTTAGCCGGTAGCGCCGCGAGCTCGGCGATAGTTCCGGTCGCGATACTCTGAAGTAGTGCGTCTCCGTTGAGAACGTTGGTCATCATCCTCCTCAGCAAACCCGATACTTGGCAACAAGCCGACACAGTGACGTCGACGTTAGCATTGGACACCGACGAGAGATGACGATAGCCACAATTTCATTTTTGGGATCCGTGATTCCACAGAGCAATGCTGACCGTTCTTCAATCCCAATGGATGGCCGCGCTATCGAATCATATGCCTAATACAGAACGCATAGTTGCGTACATACCGACTTCTTGCTCACCGTATGCGACGGCACATCATATGTGGCAGAAAGAAAGTATGCGCATCCACCTCAGCGCCGACACGGCATAGGTTCGCTTTGGCCGATTGTGGCTAATCCGGGGCTTGCGGCGTACTGCATCCTGGTGTACTTCCGCCTCGCCTGGGCTCGCGCCGCCTCAGCGCTCGGTGCGAGAATGTGAGAGTGCAAGGTGACTGTGCTCGACGACTGGTGGTGGCCGCGATCATCGTGGACGACCTGGGACAGCCAACCAGAGTGTTCGCTGCGAGGCGGACGCGCCCTGCGGCGCTCGCTGGCCTCTGGGAGTTCCCCGGTGGCAAGACCGAAGACAATGAGACGCCGGAGGCTGCGCTCGTCCGCGAGATCCGCGAGGAGCTCGGTGCGACCATCTCTGTCGGTCTGGAAGTACCCCATGTATCGGGCGCATGGCCAATCTCGGAGAGGTACGAGATGCGGCTCTACTTCGCTGCCGTCGCGCGCGGAGAGCTCACAGCGGGCGACTCCCACGACGAGTTGTGTTGGATGGCACCCGGCGATCTAGCATCCGTCGCATGGTTGCCCTCAGACGCAGGCGCGATAGAGACTATCCAGGAACGCCTTTCGACGTGGACTGCTTAGACTTGCAGGACAAACGGGCCGTGGATACCGCGGACGGCGGTGAGCCGCGGCGCGTACCGCGTGTCGCGGATATTGCTCGCGTAGATCGAGAGGCACTCGTCGACCTCATCAGGCTGGATGCATGATTCGCCCCGCCCATCGCGAATCTCCGTGATGCGCAATCCGTCTTGGCTCCAGTCGAACCAGATCTCGCGGGCACCGGGCGACGCATCTCTCACCAACCCGGCAATCAGATCCACAACGAGCCGGTTGATCTCGCGTTCCTTCGCTGGGCCAGAGGCAAGGCGGAATGCGCGATTCAGGTCTCGGTCGAGAACTGCTCGTGAAACCACGATTACCTCCGCACGTTCATTCAGCCGCGACCCGATGTGTCCGAATTGGCACCCGTGGTCAGGATTTCATAGCTCGCAGGCAGCAGTGCCGTCACCTACACTGGCAGGGCGCCCAGCTCCTGCCCACGGATCCGCTGACTGATGACCTGGGTGATGCCATCGCCCCGCATCGAGACGCCGTAGAGCGCGTCGGCGACCTCCATCGTCGGCTTCTGGTGGGTGATCACGATGAGCTGCGACTTGTCGCGCAGCTGCTCGAACAGGGAGATCAGGCGGCGGAGGTTCGTGTCGTCCAGAGCCGCCTCGACCTCGTCCATCACGTAGAAGGGTGAGGGACGGGCGCGGAAGATGGCGACCAGCATGGCGACGGCGGTCAGGGACTTCTCGCCGCCGGACAGCAGCGACAGCCGCTTGACCTTCTTGCCCGGCGGCCGGGCCTCGACGTCGATGCCCGTCGTCAGCATGTCTCCCGGCTCGGTGAGGATCAGCTTGCCCTCGCCGCCCGGGAACAGGGTCTTGAACACCTCGACGAACTCGCGCTCCACGTCCACCCAGGCCTCGGTGAACACTTGCAGGATCTTGGCGTCCACCTCCTCGACCACGCTCAGCAGGTCCTCGCGGGCCGACTTCACGTCCTCGAGCTGCGTCGAGAGGAAGTTGTAGCGCTCCTCCAGCGCCGCGAACTCCTCTAACGCCAGCGGGTTCACGCGCCCCAGCGTCGCTAGATCCTTCTCCGCGAGCTTGAGGCGGCGTTCCTGCACCGCCCGGTCGAACGGGAGCCCCTGCGGCTTCACCACCGTCTCGCCGCGCTCCCGCGCAGCCTCGTACTCCTCCAGCTCCAGCGGCGACGCGGGCAACAAAACATCCGGCCCGTACTCGGCGACCAGGTCGTCCGGCGACATCGCGAACGACGCCACCACCTGCTCCTCGAGCTGCTCGATCCGCAACGCCGCCTGCGCCCGCGCCACCTCGTCGCGGTGCACCGCATCGGTGAGCTGGGCCAACCGCGCGGTCAGTGACGTCGCCTCCTGCCGCGCGACGTCCAGGGCGCCGGCGCGCTGGGCGCGTGATGCCTCCAGCGCATCACGGTGCGCAGCAGCCCTCGTCACCGCGCGCCCCAAGCGCGAGGTCACCAGCGCAGCGCCCTCCGCCACCGACGCGGCAACCGCAGCTGCCGACAGACGCGCAGCAGCCGCCGCCTCCGCCCGCTCCCGCGCGGCCCGCTCGGCAGCGGCGGCCCGTCGAAGCCCCTCGGCCTTGCCCCGCACGCCGGCCGCGCGCTCCTCGGCCGTCCGCCGAGCGAGCCGGGCCTCCATTTCGACCGACCGCGCAGAAGCCAAAGCCGCAGCCGCGGCGTCCCGCTCCTCGGTCCCCACCGACACCGACTCGGACGGCAGCGCCTCGGCCAACCGCAGCCGCTCCTCGTGCTCCACCAGCGCCGCCCGCGTCTCGTCCCGGGAGCCCTCGATCCGCGTTCGCTGCGCCACCAGCCGCTCGGCCTCGTCCCGCGCGCTCCGCGCCGCCTGCCCGAGCCGCGCCAGCTGCTCGTAGATCGCACCCAACTGCGCGTCCGACTCGTGCAGGGCGGCCAGCGCCGCCTCCGTCACCTCGCGCCGCGCGGTCAGCTCCTCCCGAGCACCCGCCAGCGCCGCCGACAACGACTCCACCGACCGCCGGGTCTCCCCCAGCGTCGCCTCGGCGGCGCCGATCGACTTCTGGACTTCCAGCGTCGACTGCCGCGCCGCGGAGCCGCCGGTCAGCACCCCGTGAGAGATGACGTCACCGTCGGACGTGACGGCCCGCAGCTCGCGCCGCTCGGCGACCACCGCCACGGCCTCGTCCACAGACCCGACCAGCACGTACCCTGCCAGCGCCGCCGTCACCGCCCCCGCCAGCGACGACGGTGCCTCCACGCAGTCCGCGGCCCAGACGGCACCGTCGGGCAGGGGGCCGCCCGGCAACGAGCTCGACGCGAGCCCCTCGACGACGACCGTCGCCCGTCCGCTGTCCGCGTCGCGCAGCGCGGAGATGGCCGAAACGGCCAGATTCCGAGAGTCCGCCGCCACGGCCTCGGCCACCGGGCCCAGCGCCACCGCGACTGCCTTCTCGTACCCGGCCCGGATCGCGAGCCGCGAGGCGACGGCGGCGGTCACGCCGTCCACGTGCTCGACGACCCACGCGGCGCCGTCGCCCCGGTCCAGGTTCATCGACAGCGCCTCGATGCGGGCGACCAACGAGGCGACCTTCTGCTCCGCCTCCCGCTCCGAGGCCTGGAGCTCCTCGACCCGCGCGGTCGCGGCGTTGAAGGCCGCGACGCTGCGCTCGTGGTGCTCGTCGAGCGACGCCTCCGAGGCGTCGAGCTCGGCGATCTGCCCCTGGACCTGCTCGAACTCGGCCTCGGCGGCCTCGGCGCGCTCCACCGCCTCGGCGATGGCCGCCGTCAGCCGTCCGGACTCCGCCTCGACGGACTCCGCCCGGGTCCGGAGGGTCTCCACCTGGCCGGCGAGTCGCGCCAACCCTTCCCGACGGTCCGCGATCGCCGCGACCGCGGCCATGTGCGCCTTCTCAGCGTCCCGGGCAGTCTCCTCGCGCGACGCGAGCTCCTCCGTCGCCTCCTCAAGGATCATGGCGGCCTCCTCGAGGGCCTCCATGAGCTCGGCCTCCTCCTCGGCGACGCGCTCGGCCTCGGCCTCCAGCTCGTCGGGGTCGCGGCCGGGGGCGTGCTGGACGGGCTCGGAGAGCAGGCGGGCGCGTTCGGAGGCGATGCGCTCGGTCGACGAGACGCGCTCGGCGAGCGCGGACAGCGAGAACCAGCCCTCGCCCGCGGCCTTCACCGCCGGATCCAGCGCGGCCACGGCCTCGGAGTGCTCCGCGACCAGGGCATTCGCCTCGTCCAACTGCTCCGCGACGAGATTCTGCTCCTCCCGCACCGCAGCCTCGTTGCCGCTCTGGTCGGCCAGCTCGGCACGCCGCCGCACCAGGTCGTCCGCGGCCAGGCGGAGCCGTGAGTCGCGGAGGTCGGCCTGGATGGTCTGTGCCCGCCGCGCGACCTCCGCCTGCCGCCCCAGGGGCTTGAGCTGGCGGCGCAGCTCCGTCGTGAGGTCGGTGAGCCGGGCCAGGTTGGCCTGCATCGAGTCGAGCTTGCGGACCGCCTTCTCCTTGCGGCGGCGATGCTTGAGCACCCCGGCCGCCTCCTCGATGAAGGCGCGACGCTCCTCGGGCTTGGACTCGAGGATCGCGGCGAGCTGGCCCTGCCCCACGATGACGTGCATCTCCCGGCCGATGCCGCTGTCGGAGAGCAGTTCCTGCACGTCCATGAGCCGACACTTGGTGCCGTTGATCTCGTACTCCCCGGCGCCGTCGCGGAACATGCGCCGCGTGATGGAGACCTCGGAGTAGTCGATGGGCAGCGCACCGTCGGAGTTGTCGATCGTGAGCGTGACCTCCGCGCGCCCCAGCGGCGCCCGGCCGGAGGTGCCGGCGAAGATGACGTCCTCCATCTTGCCGCCGCGCAGCCCCTTGGCGCCCTGCTCCCCCATCACCCAGCGCAGCGCGTCCAAGATGTTCGACTTGCCCGAGCCGTTGGGCCCGACGACGCAGGTGATCCCCGGTTCGAGGCGCAGAGTCGTCGCCGAAGCGAAGGACTTGAAGCCCTTCAACGTCAGCGACTTGAGATACACGAAACGCCAGTTTAGGCGGTGGCGTCTACAGGACCGCCATCGCCACGATCAGACCGAGGGCGATGTGACACGCGCCGATCACCCGGGCCTGCGGGAGGAACACCTCGGAGTACATGAGCTCCTCCATGTCGACGCCCGTGACCAGGTCCAACACGCGCACGGACACGATCTGGGCGATGATGCCGACGAGGCCGTAGACGACCGCGTAGGTCACGCCCTCCGCCAGTCGGCCGCCCGCGGCGTAGATCGCGACCACGATGATGAAGGCCATCGACAGCATGCCCGCCGCGGTCACGTAGGTGGCGTTCGGCTTGCCCGCCTTGACGAGCTCGCGGAGCTTGCCGGGCGTGGACAGGTCGACGGCGTAGAAGCCGGCGACCATCAGCACGAGGCCCACGAGGGCGTACAGGCAGATCGCGCCGACGCCCTTGCCCAGGGTGCCCATGTCCGCGGCGGCGAGGAGGGTCGTGTTCATGATGCGGTCGTACCTTTCGGAGTGATGCGGTGCGGGATGAAGGCGGCACCGTCGTCGGTGATGAGCCCGGAGGTCTCGCGGATGCCGATACCCGCGGACTCGTCGCCGACGACCCACGCCCCGATCACGGGTCGGTAGCCGTCGAACTCGGGCAGCGGGTCGAACATCTGGTAGACGTAGCCCTCCGCGCCGTAGACGCCGCCGGTGGCGGTCTCCCGGCCGCTGTCCACGATCGTGAGGTTCGCGCCCTCGCGCCCGAGCTTGGGCTTCTTGACGTACTCGGTGAGGAAGCCGGGGCTGTCGATGAAGGCGGGCAGCAGGTTCGGGTGGTCGGGGTACATCTCCCACAGCACCGCGAGGATCGCCTTGTTGGAGAGGATCGTCTTCCACAGCGGCTCGATCCACGTGGTGGCGGGGATCGATTCGACGACCCGCTTGCCGAAGTCGTCCTCGAGGATCCACTCCCACGGGTACAGCTTGAACACCGAATGGATCGGCGCGTCCTCGAGGTCGACGAAGGTCTTCAGGTCGTGGTCCCAGCCGATGTCCTCGATGGGCAGCCCGACGGTGTCGAAGCCCGCCTCGGCTGCCGTCTCCTGGAGGTAGCCCGTGGTCACGTGGTCCTCGCCCGTCGCGTCGGCGCCGGACCAGGTGAAGTGCAGCTCCGACGGTGGGATGACGTTGCGGATCTCGCCCCAGCGCGCGACGAGCGCCTCGTGCAGAGAGTTCCACTGGTCGTAGCCGCCCTCGTCCCAGGAGCGCTTGTCCGGCGCGGTGTCCTGGAACCAGTACCACTGCACCACAGCGGCTTCCAGCAGCGAGGTGGGTGTATCGGCGTTGTACTCCAGCAGTTTCGCGGGGCGCCGGCCGTCGTACCGCAGGTCGAACCGACCGTAGACGTGCGGGTCCTGCCGCTTCCACGACTCCTCGATCGGGCCCCACGCCCACTCGGGGATGCCGAAGTCGGCGTACCGCTCGGTGAGGATCACGTTCTCGACGGCCTTGAGGCACATCGAGTGCAGCACCTCCACCTGCGCCTCGAGGGAGAGCACCTCGTCCATGTCGAACTCGTAGAACACGGATTCGTCCCAGTAGTTCCGGCTGTCGCCGGCCCCGTCGCGCGCGGGGGTGCCGAACACCAGGCCCTGCGATTCGACGGTCCGCTGCCAGCCCGCGCGGGGCGTTCCTCGCATGCGCCGCATCTACGATCCGCTCGATCCGGAGCCGCCCTTGGAGCTCCCGCCCTTGCTGGAGGTGCCCAGGCCGCCGCGATCGATGTTCTTGCCGCTGGAGCCGCTGTTGCTGCCCGCGTTGGTGTTTCCGGACCCGCCCTTGTTGCTCGTGCCCTTCGACCCGGCGGCGGGCGGCGCGGGCTTGCTCGCCGCGTTGGTCTGGCCGTTGGAGCCGAAGGAGGTGGTCTTGGCGGGGTCGATCGCCGACCCTGACGAGGTCCGGAAGGCGGTGTTGGCGGGCCGGTCGTAGCTGCCGCCGGTGATGCGGCCGTTGTTGACGGTGCCGCCGTAGTTGTACCGATAGCTCAGGCCGTTGAGCAGGATGAATCCGGTCACCGGGTTGTACGTCCCACGGGAGCAGTAGTCGTCGGAGACCACCTGCTGCCCGTCCACGGTGCAGTACGCCGTCTGCGTGCTGACGTTCCGCGTACCGTCGTTGTCCGGAATAGCGACGTACAGCAGGGCGATCGCACCGACCACACCCACGCCGACGCCCGCACCGATCATCTGCTTGCGGCGCCGGCTCTTCTTCGCGGCCGCAGCGGCGGCCTCCGCGGCCTCGCGCTCCTGGTCCTCGGCGCGCTGGCGCTGCGCGCGCTGCCGGGCGCGGGCCTCGGCCACCGTCTCCGGGCGCGGCTTCGTGTTCTCGTCCTGCTCCCGCATCCGGCCCGGGCGCCGCGGAGCGTCGCCGGTGTCCGGCAGGTGCAGCTCGGGCGGCATGCCCGGCACGGGAAGGTGGTTCGACTCCGGCCCGGGGATGAACCCCGCGGGACGGTTCTCAGGAACGGGCGGCTGCATGCCTCACCTCTCCTCGAACGACGGGAGCCCGCCGCGTGCGGGCCCGAACAGTTCCACGACCAGGTCGACCCTGCCCGGAGTGTGCCCCGACCAGAGGCGCTGCAGCAGAGTGTCGCACGCCGAGCGGGCGCCCTCGACCACGACCCGCACACGACCGTCCGGCTGGTTCGCGGCGTAGCCGAGCAGGCGGAGTTCCAGCGCCTGGGTCTTCGTCCAGTAGCGGAAGCCGACGCCCTGCACGCTGCCGTGGACCCACGCCGTCATCCGCACCTGCTCGACGGTCACCGGGTCAGTCCGTGGTGATGTCGAGGTTGACGACGGTGCCGGCCTTGAGCGTGCGGCCCACGGTGCAGACCTGATCGATCGCGCGGCGTGCGATCGTGACCAGGCGCTCCCGCGCGGCCTCGTCGAGCTCGGACAGGTCCAGCTCCAGGATCTCGTTGAGCTCCGGGTAGACCTCGTTCTCCCGGTCCGCATCACCGGAGACGCGGACCAGCGCGTCGTAGTCCTCGCCGAGCCGGCGGGCGAGCACGTGGTCCGTGGACATGCCGCTGCACGCCGCGAGCGCGATCTTCAGCAGCTCACCAGGGGTGAACACGCCCTCGACGTCCACCGAACCGACCAGTACCTCCGCACCGCGCGAACTGCGTCCCGTGTACCGGCGCACGCCGGTGCGCTCGACCCAGAGTTCCGTGGACGGTGCCTGCGCGTTCGTGTCGTCGGCCATGCCATCAATCTACGACAGATCCGGGCATCTCGACCGCACCGGGTTCGCGCGCCCGGTGCAGTTCACCGAACGCGCGTACCGTTCGGATCATGCGGGCCCGCCAGTGGATCTTCGTCGTCGCCGTTCTCGCGTGCGCGGCCGCTCTGGCCTGGGCGGCCGCGTCCGGTCCCGACCCGTTCCCCACCCACACCGGTCTGGGCGGCCGGGCCGACAGTTGGCGCCCGCGGGAGTCGGCGGTCGTCGAGCTCGCACTCGTCACCGGCGGCATCGCCGTCCTCTTCGCCTGCCTGTCGTACGTCGTGCCGCGGCTCCCGGCGTCCTTGGTGAACACGCCCCGCCGCGACTACTGGCTGACGGACGCGCACCGCCCGGCGTTCTCGCGGATCATCGCGGACTTCTTCCTCCTGATCGGCAGCCTCGTCCTGTTCCTCAGCGCCGCATCCACCGCCCTGTCGGTGATCGACGCGCACGAGAGTGCCGCCCGGTCGGCTCTGCTGGTGCTGTTCCTGCTGGCGATCGCCGCGTCGGTGATCCATCTGTTCTGGACGCTGTCGCATCCGCCGCGCTCCCCCGCCGTCCGGCCCCGCACCCGCGATAGTTCGCAGCAGTGATCTTGCGACCATGAGACCTCGACGGCGGATCTTCGTCGGCGCACTGATCCTGTGCGCCTCCTGACCATCACGATCGCGGGAACGATCCTCGGTTCGGGATCGAGTCCCGTTCTCGCCGTGGCTGTGCGGGTCTTCTTCGCGCTGATCCTCGCGAGCGTCGTGCAGCTGATCCGCACGCTCGTCACGGTGCCGGAGCGCGCCGCGTAGCGCTACGCTGGGCGAATGACTCAGGCGCCGGGCGAGGGCCCGTTCTTCCACGGAACCACCGCCGAACTCCGGCCCGGGGATCTCCTCCGCGCGGGGTTCCGGTCCAACTACAACCCGGACGTGGTGATGAACCACATCTACTTCACGGCCCTGCGCGACGGCGCGGGTCTGGGTGCCGAGCTCGCTGCGGAACTCAAGGCCGACGGTGCCGCCCCGCACGTTTACGAGGTCGAGCCGACGGGCGCGTTCGAGGACGACCCGAACGTCACCGACAAGAAGTTCCCGGGCAACCCCACCCGCTCGTTCCGCAGCACGGAGCCGCTGCGCGTCGTCGCCGAGGTCCACGACTGGACCCGGCTGACGCCCGAGGCCCTGCAGATGTGGCGCGACACCATCGTCGCCAAGGCACCCGCCGACCGCGGCGAGATCATCAACTGAGCGCCGTGTCGGGTCCGGTCGT
Source organism: Tsukamurella sp. NPDC003166 (assembly GCF_040611135.1). Classification (NCBI taxonomy): domain Bacteria; kingdom Bacillati; phylum Actinomycetota; class Actinomycetes; order Mycobacteriales; family Tsukamurellaceae; genus Tsukamurella; species Tsukamurella sp. NPDC003166. The sequence goes on along the minus strand of NZ_JBEXNL010000002.1, from coordinate 225,218 downwards.
GGACCGGCCTACAGCCCCGCGGGTACGACCTTGCCGTTGACGGTGACCTCGATCTTGCCGGTCTGGGGGTTGAAGGTGACCTTGCCGTGCTCGAAGGTGGTCTGCTTGACGGATCCGACGGTGGTCTCGTCGCTGGTCACGGCGCCGAGCGGACCGGCGGAACCGTTCTTCCCGCCCACCGGGATCGGCTTGCCGGTGGCGTCGCGCTCGACGTTCCACGCGTCCCGGATCCTGCCCCAGGTGATGTAGGCGGGGGTACCGGCGTCCGCGTTCTTCGCCGTGATCACACCGCCGGTGAACTGCTGGAAGACGACACCGTTCTCGCGGGTCCCGGCGTTGTGATCGCCGACGAGCACGGCCCCGAGGCCCTTCTTCTGCGCCGCCGTCGCGGCGGCGTATTTGACCGCGATCGGGCCGGTCAGCTTCACCTCACTGCCGTCGGAGCCCTTCGCGGTGACCGTGCCCGAGGGCTTGGCCGCCGTGGACGACCGCGCGACCGACGGTGCGCCGGGCTTGGCGGCGCCGCTCGACGGCCCCGCGGCCTTCGCGCCGGTACTGGACGCGGCGGCCGTCGACGCGCCGGTCGTCGAAGCGACGTCCTTGGTGTCCGCGGTGCTGGTACATCCCGCCGCGATGAACAGGGCGGCGGTCAGTGCGGCGACGGCGCCGACGGCGCGGCGATCTGCGAATCTCGTACCCATGAGGTCTTATTCAGTCCCTACCGCGGCACATGATCGGCCGCTCGTTCGAACATTCGACAGCCCCGACTGTAACGGTGCGAACGAGTTTCTGTAACGGAACGGCCAACATTCGATCGAACCGGTCCCGTTCGCCCGGATCCGATCCATCCGCAGCGCCGGCTCCCGTCGTCGCGCCGACCGGGCTGATCGCACGCACGCTGCGCGCCGCCGTTCCCCCATCTGCGGCTGCCGGCAGTTTCACGAGTTGCGCACTCGCGCAACGCCTGCGCCGAAACACACGACGTGCGTGACGCACCAGGTCGTCGTATGGTTGGGATGCCGACCGAGCTCGAACAACTCGGTACGCGTCGGCCACCGGATGCGTGCGCCGGGATCAGCCTCGCGAAGCCTGTATCGCGCATACTGACGAACGGTGTCGGCATCCCATCCCGTCGGCGCGACGACAGCTGTGACGATCGTGCGTTCGGTCGTCACAGTCGGCTGCTTCCGTGCCGTCGCCCGGTCATGAGCTCGTCCTTCCGATCGGATTCCAGCCCCGTCAATCGTCATGGACGTCCCGACAGTCCGGCGGCGGCGCAGGCGTCTCCGACTCGAAGCTCCGCGCTTGAACGATGTCGTTGTCGACGACGATGCTGCGGAATCGTCCGGTGAGGTTCCCGACCAGGTACGCAGCGAGACCGCCGGACTCGTAGTCGATCGCACCGAGTGACATCAGCAGCACCGGCCAGCCGTTCGGTGTCCCCCTGGTCGTTCGCCACAGGCCGATGGTCCCGCGGCGGCCCTCCCCCCAGGGGAGGTAGAAGTCGTCGACGCCACCGACGGCCTCGGCACCGACACCGAGCGGCGCCACGTCGACCGAGTACGCGCCCTGCCCGCTGTAGAATTTGAGCATTCCGAGCAGGTTGCCGAGCTGTCGCCGCCGGTCGAGGATCTGTTCCGGGCTCCAGACCCTGATGCAGGATCGGAAGCGACCGGGCCCGTAGGTGTCGATGATGTGCTTGTAGTCGGCGGGGAGGCGGCCGAGCTCGTTCTCGATCTCGGCCCAGTCCCGTCGCCGGGGAGGATCATCCGGCGGCGCCACTACGCGCACGAGCTCCATGAAGCACGCCGACCCACCGTCGCGGAGTTCACCGAGGCTCGGGGCCGGAGCCCCAGGGGGAACGGACTTCTCGTCGCCCACACGGCCACCCCGCGGATCCGCCATATCGCCACTCACCTCTCATCCCGATGTGCCGTGCACACGACGTCGGTCGTCGACGTCGCCGGCTGCGGGCACCCGCTAGTCCTGTCATGCTCTGTCGAGGATTTCCTCGAGCGGAGACGGCGCCGACACTCGGTCGCGCACCGTTCGGTACGAGCACGAGGGCAACACCAGTACGCGCCCGAATCCAGTTCTGCACCAGACAGACTGCGTTCGGAAGCCACCTCTCCTGCTGCCCCAGGCAAGGCCGGTCGAAGCCGGTACAGGGCGAACCCGCCCCCATCGCGGATCCACACCGACTTCAACGTTGCTCGGTATATTGACCCATCCTCAGGATCTCGGCAACCGCCTCATCGGCCGGCGCGCCTCCGCATCCGAACCTCGAGCCCGATCGAGCACTCCTCGGTGGGCAGAAAACGCAGGTGAGGGGCCCATCGCCCCGACGGGTGCGGGCAACCGCGCCCCATCTGCACCAGATGAAAGTGAGCAAACTAACGATTCGGTGATACCGATCACAGCTCGAATAGGCCCGACGATGACCGATCTGCGGGCATTCGTCCGGCTGATCCGCGAGCAGAGCGGCCTCACGACGGAGGGGTGCTGACGGCCCCTCACCACCGTGGGCTGCGCTGGCACGTCGGGCAGAAGTGCGAGCTCCGGTTCATGAACTGCTCTCGCACGATCGGGGCCCCGCACCGGTGGCAGGGCTCCCCCTCGCGCCCGTAGGCGTCGAGGCTGCGCGAGAAGTACCCGGACTGTCCGTTGACGTTCACGTACAGCGAGTCGAAGCTGGTGCCGCCCTGATCCAGCGCGGACCGCATGACGTCGGTGGCGTCGTCGATCAGCCGGCCGAGCGCGGGCTTCGTCAGGGCCGAGGCACGCCGCCGGCCGTGGACGCCGGAGCGCCACAGCGCCTCGTCGGCGTAGATGTTGCCCACACCGGAGATCACGGTCTGATCCAGCAGGACCCGCTTGATCTCGGTGTCCTTGGCCTTCATCCGCCGGATCACGGCATCCCGATCGAACAGGGGATCCAGGGGATCGCGCGCGATGTGCGCCACCGATCCCGGGACGAGCGTGCCGGCGACCTCCACGAGCGGGTCCACCGCCCAGCCGCCGAAGGTGCGCTGATCGACGAAGCGGAGCACGGCACCGTCGGAAAGCCCGGCCCGGATGCGCAGGTGTCGGTCGTCGCCCGGGCCCACCAGCATCTGCCCGCTCATCCCCAGGTGCACCACGATCGCGGCGTCCGCGGCATCGCCGCCGCGAGTCAGGGGCAGCCACAGGAACTTTCCGCGCCGCTGCGCGGATTCGACGGAGGCGCCGGTGATCTGGCCGATCATGTCGGCCTCGCCGGCCGCGTGCCGTCGCGCGGCCCGCGGGTGCAGGACCTCGACGGTGGTGATCCCGCGACCGACCAGGTGATCGACGAGGCCGCGACGGACGACCTCGACCTCGGGGAGTTCGGGCATCAGGCCGACTCGGGGGCCTGTTCGGCCGCACCCGCCGCAGCGTCGCCCGGAGCTGCGTTACCGGAGCCTTCGGAGTCGTTGACGTCCAAGGACTTCCATGCCGCGGCAGCGGCGCGCTGCTCGGCTTCCTTCTTGGTGCGACCCACGCCCTCGCCGAGGTCGTGCTCGTCGACCACCGCCACGGCGGTGAACTCCTTGTCGTGGTCGGGCCCCGTCGAGCTGATCCGGTAGGCGGGCGCGCCCAGGTCCCGCTCGGCGGTGAGTTCCTGCAGCGAGGTCTTCCAGTCCAGCCCCGCCCCCATCGACGACGACGCCGTCAACAGCGGCAGGAACAGGCGCAGGACCACCTCGCGCGCGACGTCGATGCCGTGCTCGATGTGCACGGCGCCGAGCAGCGCCTCGGTGCCGTCGGCGAGGATCGAATCCTTGTCGCGACCGCCCGTGAGCTCCTCACCGCGGCCGAGGAACAGGTGCGCGCCGAGGCCGCCCTCCCCCAGCCCGCGGGCCACACGCGCCAGGGCGTGCATGTTGACGACACTGGCGCGGATCTTCGCGAGCTCGCCCTCGGGCTTGTCGGGATGCGTCACGTAGAGCCACTCGGTCACCGAGATCCCCAGCACGCTGTCGCCGAGGAACTCCAGCCGCTCGTTGGTGGGCAGGCCACCCGCCTCGTACGCGTAGGACCGGTGCGTGAGGGCGAGCGTGAGCAGGTCGTCGTCGAGGCCGACGCCCAGCGCTTCCAGCAGCGGGGCGCGGTCCGTGGCGGGCGGCGCGGGGAGGCGCTTGCTCACTTGTCGTCGGCCTCGCCCTCGGCGGCCGACGAGAACTGCGCCAGCTTCGCCCAGCGGGGATCGAGCTGCTCGTGCGCGTGGTCCGCGGGGAGATCCGCCAGCCGCTCGCCGCACACCTGGCACAGGCCCCGGCAGTCCGGGGTGCAGGTGGGATCGAGGTTCAGTTCCATCCCGACCGCGTCGATGACGGCCTGCTCGAGGTCGATCAGATCGTCCTCGATGCGGTACATCTCGTCGTCGTCCGTGGTCTTGGCCGTCTCGCTGTCCGGGTAGGCGTACAGCTCGGTGAGGAACAGGTTCAGGGCGCCGGACACGTCACCCAGGCAGCGCGCGCACTGCCCGGTCGTGTCGGCGCTCACGGTGCCGGTCACCAGGACCCCCTCGGACACGGCCTGGACCTGCAGATCGAGGTCGATCTCCTCGCCGGCCTCGATGCCGATCAGGTCGACCCCGATGCGCTCGGGGGCGGCGATGGTGCGGTGCACCTGCGCTGAGGTGCCCGGACGACGACCGAAGGCTCGGACGTCGAGGACGTACGGCTTGCCGGCCGGCTGGCGCACGGCGGCACTGGTTTCGTTCACAACAGACCTCGGAAAGTGTCGGGGGTCGAGCCAAACACCCGATTGTACGTCAAGAAGCCCGGTGCGTATCCGCGCGTGACTCCGCGAACTCCTCGAGGTAGCCGTCGGCCGCGCCGTGGTCGCTGTAGTCGTGCACGCCGGCGGCGGTGCGCAGCTGCTGACGGCCGCGGTTCACCGAGCGCATGGTGGCCCCGAGGACCTCCTCGAACTGTGCGAGCTTGGTGTCGACGTACACGTCGCACTCGCCGCGGAGGCGGTCCGATTCGGCGTGGGCCGCGTCGATGATCCGATCGGACTCCCCCTTGGCCGCGGCCACGACCTCGGTGCCCGAGACCAGGCGCTCCTGTTCGGCGATGCCCTCGGCGACCGAGCGCTGGTACGCGGCGTTACCCTCGGCCACGACGCGCTCCGCCTCGGACCGCGCGCGGCCGGTGACGGCCTCGTACTCGCGCTGGGCGCCCCGTCGGACCCGCTCGTCCTCGGCTCGGGCCTCGGCGACCAGCCCCGTGGCGTGCTGGTGCGCCTCGGCGACCATGCGGTCGGCCTGCGCCTTCGCGTCGGCCAGCAGGCGGTCCGCCTCGGCGCGCGACCGGCTCAGCGTCGCGTCCGCCTCGGAGTTCGCCTGCGTCACCGTGGTGTCGTAGTGGGTGCGCGCCTCGCTGATCAGGCGGTCCTTCTGGTCGAGCACGTCCTGGGCGTCGTCCAGATCGGCCGGGAAGGCGTCACGGATGTCGTCGAGGAGCTCGAGCACATCCCCGCGGGGCACGAGGCATCCGGCGGTCATGGGGACGCTGCGCGCCTCCTCCAGGATGGCGCCCAGCTCGTCCAGTGCTTCGAATACGCGGTACATACACCCATTGTGACGCGTGGGACCGGTGTTTCGCCGCAACGCCGCCGCCGCGTGTCGAAGACTCGGGGAATCGGCCGATTTCAGGCCCGCGACGGGTCAGGGAATCGCCGGCGCGAAATCGGCTGATTCTCCTACAGCTTGGCCGCCAGCGCGGTCTGCACGTTGGGCGGGATCAGCTCGGAGACGTCGCCCCCCAACTTCGCGACCTCCTTGACCAACGAGCTCGAGACGTAGGAGTACCGCGGCGCGGTGGTCAGGAACGCGGTCTCGACACCGGTCAGGTGCATGTTCATCCCGGCCATCGGGAGCTCGTAGTCGAAGTCGGTGGAGTTGCGCAGCCCCTTGAGGATGCACGCCACGCCGTTGTCCCGCGCGTAGTCCACGAGCAGCCCCGTCCACCGGTCGACGGTGACCCCGGGCAGGTCCGCGACGTTCTCCTCGATCAGCGCGATCCGCTCGTCGATGGAGAACATGCCCTGCTTGTTGGGATTGACCACGACGGTGATGACGAGTTCGTCGAAGATCCGTGCGGCGCGGCGGAAGATGTCCAGGTGGCCGTTGGTCATGGGGTCGAAGGACCCGGGGCAGCACGCCTTGCTCATACCCGATCATCCTGCCAGACGGCGATCTCCACGCGGGTCTCCCCGTAGTCCCGGGACATGTCGAGCTCGAATCCCTCCGGCCAGGTCACAGCCGGCGTCCGCGCCGAGCGCTCCACCACCACGTGCGCGCCGGGCGCGAGCCAGCCGCCGGTCAGCGCGGCGAGGTCACCGTCGACGGCCTCCGCCGGCACGTCGTACGGCGGATCCAGGAGGGCCAGGTCGAAGGGCTCGGCCGGGAGCTCCAGGAACGCCCGCACGGCCCGACGGTGCGCCGTCACCCCCGGCAGTCCGACGGCCCGCGCGTTCTGGTTGAGCACCATGACCGCCTTGGCATCCGAGTCGACGAGGACGGCGCGCGCGGCGCCGCGGGACAACGCCTCGAACCCCAGTGCGCCGGAGCCCGCGTACAGGTCGAGGACGGCCAGCCCGTCGAGATCCAGACGCGACTGCAGCGCGCTGAACAGCGCCTCGCGGACGCGATCGGACGTGGGCCGAGTGCCACGGGGCGGCACCGCGAGCCTGCGCCCGCGTGCCGCCCCCGCGATGATCCTGGTCATCGCACCAGCCTAGCGGCGGCGTCAGCGCGCCTTGGCGAGCCGGGCCTCCTCGATCTGCGCGAGCCGGGTGGCGTCGGTATCGGGCCCCGGCACCTCGGTGCCGCGGATGGAACAGCCCTTCGTCTCCTGAAGGAACGGCAGGGCGACCAGTCCGATCGCGCACGCGGCCATCATGTACACGGCCGGGAACATGTTCCACCCGCTCGACTCCACGACAGCGTCGTTCACCAGGGGCGCGGTGCCACCGAAGGCGGCCGTCGCCACGTTGTAGGAGATCGCGAAGCCCGCGTAGCGGACCTGCGTCGGGAACATGGCAGGGAACGTCGCCGAGATCGTGGAGAGCTGCGGGATGTACAGCAGACCGAGGACGACGAACCCGAGGATCGCCCAACCGAATCCTTGCCCCATCAGCCAGAACATCGGAATGGCCATGACGAACAGACCCGTCAACGAGAGCCACCACATCGGCTTGCGACCCGTGCGGTCCGAGAGCGAACCGAAGAACGGAATGCACAACGCCATCAGCACCTGCCCGATCAGCATCAGCGTCGTCGAATCCGACTCGGTGAGCCCGATGGTGCTGTGCAGGTACGTCGGCATGTACGCGAGCAGGGTGTAGTTCGCGACGTTCAACGCGATGACGAGCGCGAACATGATCATGATGGGGCGCTTGTACTCCCGCAGCAGCTGCGTGAACCGCTGCCAGGCCGACCCCTGGTCCGCCTCCTCCTCGACCATCTCCTCGAACACCGGGGTGTCATCGAGCTGGTTCCGCAGGTACCAGCCCACGAGGCCGAGGGGGATCGCGACGAAGAACGGGATGCGCCAACCCCAGGAGTACATCTCATCGCGAGTCAGCAGATGCTGCAGCAGCAGAACGAACGCAGTACCTCCGGCGAAGCCGCACATGGTGCCGAACTCGAGGAAGCTCCCGTAGTGGCCCCGCCGCTTGTCCGGCGAGTACTCGGCCATGAAGGTCGCGGCTCCGCCGTACTCGCCGCCGGTCGAGAAGCCCTGCACCACACGGAGTGCGATCAGCAGTACCGGCGCGAGCACACCGACTTGCGCGTGCGTGGGCAGGACACCGATCAGCGCCGTCGAGGCGGCCATCAGGAGGATGGTGGTGGCCAGAACGGCCTTGCGCCCCAGGCGGTCGCCCAGCGGGCCCCAGATGAAGCCACCCAGCGGCCGTAGAGCGAAGGATACGGCGAAACCCAGCAGGGTCCCCAGCGTGCCGAGCGTTCCCGGGAAGAACGCCTGCGTCAGGTAAGCAGTGGTCGCGGCGTACACGCCGTAGTCGAACCACTCGGTGAAGTTGCCCATCGCGGAAGCCGCGATGGCCTTGTGCAGCGTCTTCTTACGCTGCGCTTCGGTCTCCTGCAGTCCCACCGTGGAAAGCGGGGAACCACCGGACGATGTTGAATTATCAGGCATGCAGATCAGCCCCTGGCGTTGGTCACCGTGCGGACCGGGCTTGCCTGTGGCTAGACACTGCTGGGCCCACCGGACGTGTGATTACCGCGCGTTCGACGTTAACAGAATCGAACGATGCATCCACCGCCACTGGTTCATCAGGTGGACATCGTGCGGCATCCCCGCTGGTAACCCTGCCTTCGTCGGGTGGGAACCCGATCCGGGCATCGTCGTGTCCATGCCCCTCAGTGACTTCCCGTTCTCACGCCGCACCGCGCTCCGCGCCGGTGCCGCCGGCGCCCTGCTCGTCCCCGCCGGCTCGCTGCTCTCGGCGTGCGGTTCCACGTCCGACGGTGCCGCCGCCTCGTCGTCGGCCGGCTCGACCGGTCTGGTGCGCGGCCGCCCCAGCCTCACGCACGGTGTCGCCTCGGGCGATCCGCGGACAGACGGTGCCCTCGTCTGGGCCCGATCGGACGCACCCGCGCGGATGATCGTCGAGACGGCCTCGTCGGAGTCCTTCAGCGACCCGCGCCGCTTCGAGGGCCCGAGGCTGGACCCGACGTCCGACGGTGCCGGACGGTTCCGGATCACCGGTCTCGAACCCGGGCAGACGGTGCACTACCGCGTCACGCTGGAGGGCGAGAACGGCGCGCGGTCCGAGCCCGTGGCCGGCACGTTCCGCACGGCACCGTCGGCCGCGGGGAACGTGAAGTTCCTGTGGTCGGGTGACGTGGTCGGCCAGGGCTGGGGCATCAATCGCGACGGCGGCATGGCGATCATGGGCGCGATGGCCGACACGCAGCCGGACTTCTTCATCCACTCCGGTGACGCGATCTACGCCGACAACCCCGTGCCCGAGACCCAGAAGCAGAACGACGGCAACACGTATCGCAATGTCACCGCGGCGGCGAAAAGCCGGGTCGCACAGACCCTGGACGATTTCCGCGGCAACTTCGCCTACAACCTGCTCGACGAGCACTACCGCCGGTTCGCGGCGACCGTGCCGCAGCTGATCCAGTGGGACGACCACGAGGTGGTCAACAACTGGTACCCCGGTGAGTCGCTCGCGGGACAGAACCGCAAGGGCTACACCGAGACCGACGTGAACAAGCTGGCCGGGTTCGCGTACCGGGCGTGGCGGGAGTGGCAGCCCGTGCAGCCGACGGAGGCCGCCGACGGCCGCCTCTACCGCAAGATCTCCTACGGCCCGCTGCTCGACGTGTTCGTGCTGGACATGCGCAGCTACAAGGACCCGAATCCGAACAACTGGGCGACCACCGACGACGGCGGCATCCTGGGCGCCAAGCAGACCCAGTGGCTCATCGACGGGCTGGCCGGCTCCACCGCCACGTGGAAGGTGGTCGCGAACGACCTGCCGCTGAGCATCGTCGTGCCGGACTCGCTCTCGGACCCCAAGGACGGCCCGAAGTCGATGGAGGCCGTCGCGCAGGGCGATGGCGGCGCGCCCCTGGGCCGCGAGATCGCCTTCTCGCGCATCCTCTCCCGCACCAAGGACGTGAAGAACGTCGTGTACCTCACCGCGGACGTGCACTACACCGCCGCGATCTCCTATCACCCGGACAAGGCCGCGTACCAGGACTTCTCGCCGTTCTGGGAGTTCGTCTCGGGCCCGCTCAACGCCGGAGCCTTCCCGAAGAGCCCACTGGATCAGACCTTCGGCGCGCAGTACGAGTTCGTGCACGCCCCCGACACGCCGAACGCGTCCCCCGCCGAGGGATTCCAGCACTTCGGCGAGGTGACGATCGACGCGGGCTCGCGGGCGCTCACGGTGAACCTGCGCGACGCGAAGGGCGCCTCGCTCTACGCCAAGGAACTCGCTCCGGCGTAGTCCTGCGCTCCGGCGTAACGGAAGCGCTGGGCGGGGTGATCGGCGGCGATTCGGTCACCCTGCCCGAACAGCTTGTGCCGCAGCGTTCCCGGCACGTACTCGGACGGGTACACGCCCCGTCTGCGCAGCTCCGGCACGATGAACTCGACGATGTCCTCGAAGGTGCCGGGAGTGATGGCGTAGGCCAAGTTGAAGCCGTCGACGTCGGTCTCCTCGACCCACTCCTGCAGCTCGTCGGCGACGCGCTGCGCGGACCCCACGAGCACCGGCCCCATGCCGCCGATCCGGCCCCACTTGCCGATGTCCTCCACCGTCCAGTCCTTGCCCGACGGGTCCGCCTGCTGGAAGTTGGAGACGGCCGAGATGATGGCGTTGGACTGCACGTCGCCCACCGGGTCACTCGGGTCGTAGGCACCCAGGTCCACCCCCATCCAGCCGGACATGAAGACCAACGAGCCCTCGACGCTGGCGTACCGGTGATACTCCTCGAGCTTCGCCTGCGCTTTCGCCTCGGTGCCGTCCGTGACGATCGTGAGCAGCGTGTAGACCTTGGCCGAATAGGGATCGCGACCGTTGGCGACGAGGCCCTCGCGGATCGTCCGCACGACCTTTTTCAGGATCGCCTTGGTGGGCGCCGCGACGAAGATCGCCTCGGCATTGCCCGTCGCGAACGCCAGCCCGCGCGGCGACGCACCGGCCTGGTAGATCACCGGGGAGCGCTGCGGCGAGGGCTCGCCCACGTGGATGCCCGGCACGTCGAAGTACTTGCCGTGGTGGTTGATCGGGTGCACCTTCGACGGATCGGTGAACACGCCGCTCTCCCGGTCGCGGATCACCGCGTCGTCCTCCCAGGAGCCCTCCCAGAGTTTGTACAGGACCTCGAGGTACTCGTCGGCGTGGTCGTAGCGCTCGTCGTGCTGCAGCTGGTCGAGCTGCCCCATGTTCTTCGCCGCCGACGGCAGGTAGCCGGTGACCACGTTCCAGCCGATCCGGCCGTTCGTGAGGTGGTCCAGCGTGGTCAGCCTGCGCGCGAACGGGAACGGGTGCTCGAAGCCGGTGCCGGCGGTGATGCCGATCCCCAGATGCTCGGTGGCGCCCGCGATCGCCGACGCCAGCAGGATCGGATCGGAGACAGGCACCTGCGCCGCGTGCTTGATCGCGGCATCGCCGTTGCCGTTGTACGCGTCGTAGATCCCCAGGACGTCGGCGATGAAGATGCCGTCGAAGGTGCCGCGCTCCAACAGCTTCGCGAGATCGGTCCAGTAGCTCAGTTCCTTGTAGCGATGGGACTGGTCCTGCGGGTGGCGCCACAGCCCCGGCGACTGGTGGGCGACGCAGTTCATGTCGAAGGCGTTGAAGCGGATCTGGCGGGTCATGCGGCCGAGGCTAGGCCGGCCGCCCCGGCCCGCACAGGCTTGCGCTCAGCGTGACGCGATCACGGCCGGCATCAGGCCAGATTGAGCTGCCAGGACACGCCGAACCTGTCCCCCACCCACGCGAACGCCGTCGAGAAGCCGTACTCCCCCAGCGGCATGTAGGTCTTCCCGTCCGCGCCGAGCACCGCGACGAGGCGCTCCAGCTCGACCCGGTCGTCGCAGTCGACGAACAGCGAAGTCGACGGGGTGAAGTCGAAGGCGTGGTCCACGGCGCTGTCGCTGATCAACACGTGCTCGCCCTTGATCACCAGCTCGGCCAGCTGGATGCCCTGCGCCGGGTCCGCGTGCGGCACCGACGTGAGGACGGCACCGTCGAACGCCGAGACGTACAGGTCGATCGCGGCGGCGGCCGCGCCGCCCTGGAACATGAGGAACGGACGGATCATGGTCATGGGCCGAGCCTACGGCGGCGGTGCGTCGTAGGGTGCGGACATGACATCGGTGGTCGTGGTGGGCAGTGTGAATCTCGACGCGGTCACCGTGTGCGAACGTTTCCCCCGGCCGGGCGAGACGGTCACGGGACGCTCGGTGACCTTCGGGCAAGGCGGCAAGGGCGCCAACCAGGCGAGGTCGGCGGCGCGCGCCGGGGCGTCGACGGTGTTCGTCGGCGCGGTGGGCGAGGACGCCGCCGCCACGACGGTGCTGGGCTCGCTCGCGGCGGCCGGCGTCGATGTCACCCGAGTGGCGCGGGAGCCGGGCAGCACCGGGTTCGCGAACGTCACGGTCGATGCGTCGGGCGAGAACCACATCGTGGTGGTGCCCGGCGCGAACGCGCAGGTCCGCGTCGACGACGGTGCGCGGCAGGCCATCGCCGCGGCGGACGTGCTGCTGCTGCAGCTCGAGATACCGCTGGAAGTGGTCGTCGAGGCCGCCCGCGCCGCGCGGGAGGCGGGCACCGTCGTCCTGCTCAATCCCTCTCCCGTGCGCGACCTCCCCGACGAACTGGTGGACCTGCTCGACGGGGTGATCGTCAACCGGGACGAAGCGAAGGCGCTCGCCGAGGTCGTGCGCCGCGTCCCGCAGGTCGTCACCACCCTCGGCGGCGACGGGGCCCGCGCGTCCGGGCCGGGCGGTGAGGTCGCGACGCCGGGATTCGCGGTGGACGTCGTCGACACCACCGGCGCGGGCGACGCCTTCGCGGGCGCGCTCGCGGCGCACTGGGACCTCCCGCCCGCCGAACGGCTGCGCCGGGCGAACGCGGCGGGGGCGCTCACCGCTGCGGGCGCCGGTGCTGCCGCAGCGCCGTCGGCGACGGAGATCGACGCCTTCCTCACCGCGCACGAGGCCGCCCGATGAGCCTCACGATCCACGACGTCCCCGGTTCCGGTCCGTACGCGCGACCGGCTCCCCCGCAGCCATGATGTGACCCATCTCACATTCACCCGGCTCCCTGGGGATACACCGGTGTTCCGGTGACCGATTCCGGAGCGCGGGTGACTTCCGCTGGGGCGATTGTTAGCGTCGAAAGCGATGAGCCCGTCTCACAAGAGCGATCCCACCGCCCCCGCGAAATCGGGGGTCACCACCCGACGCCCGTCGATCGACGACGGGATCCGGTTGTGGGAGATCGCCAGGGACACCGAGGTTCTGGATCTCAATTCGACGTACGCGTACACGCTGTTGTGCCGCGACTTCGCCGCCAGCTCCATCGTCGCCGAACGGGACGGTGCCGTAGCAGGTTTCGTCACGGGCTACCGCCGACCCGACCGCCCGGACACGCTGTTCGTGTGGCAGGTGGCGGTGGACGCCGCGCACCGCGGCCACGGCATCGCGTCGCGTATGCTCATCGATCTGTTGGATCATCTTGCGGTGGCGGGCGTTTCACGCCTGGAGACCACGATCACCGCATCCAACACCGCGTCCCAGGAGCTCTTCGGCTCTGTGGCGAAGAAGCGCGGTTCCACTCTCACGGTGCGCGACCTGTTCGCCTCGCACCACATCTCCCCCACGCAATCCGACCCCCACGAGCCCGAGCAGCTGTACGTCATCGACCCCGCCTGACCGGCGGGGGCTGCAGGCCCACTAGGAGGATCACCATGTCCACCCTGACCGACGAGAACACCAGTACTGCCGATTTCGAGCAGCCCTCGATCTTCAGCACCCGCGAGTCGCAGGTGCGCAGCTACTCCCGCGGTTGGCCCGCCGTCTTCGACCGGGCCGAGGGATCGTGGCTGATCGACCGCGACGGCCACCGCTACCTCGACTTCTTCGCGGGCGCCGGCGCCCTCAACTACGGGCACAACCACCCCAAGCTCAAGCAGGCCCTCGTCGAGTACATCTCCGAGGGGCACATCACCCACTCGCTCGACATGTCGACCGTGGCGAAGGGCGAGTTCCTGCAGACCTTCGAGGACAAGATCCTGCGCCCGCGCGGCCTCGACTACAAGGTGCAGTTCCCCGGACCCACCGGCACCAACACCGTCGAGGCGGCTCTGAAGCTCGCCCGCAAGGTGAAGGGTCGCGAGTCGATCATCAACTTCACCAACGCCTTCCACGGCATGACGCTGGGCGCCTTGTCGGTGACCGGCAACTCGATGAAGCGCGGCGGCGCGGGCATCCCGCTGGTGCACGCGACGCCGATGCCCTTCGACAACTACTTCGACGGTGTCGCACCGGACTTCCAGTGGTTCGAGGCCGTGCTCGCCGACTCGGGCAGCGGGCTGAACAAGCCGGCGGGCGTCATCGTCGAGACCGTGCAGGGCGAGGGCGGCGTCAACGTCGCGCGACCCGAGTGGCTGCGCGCCCTGGCCGACCTGTGCGAGCGGCACGACATGCTGCTGATCGTCGACGACGTCCAGATGGGTTGCGGCCGTACTGGACCGTTCTTCTCATTCGAGGTGGCCGGCATCACCCCGGACATCGTCACCCTGTCCAAGTCGATCGGCGGATACGGCCTGCCGATGGCGCTCACCCTGATGAAGCCCGAGCTGGACGTGTGGGGCCCCGGCGAGCACAACGGCACCTTCCGCGGCAACAACCCCGCGTTCGTGACCGCGAAGCACGCGATCGATGAGTTCTGGTCGGACGACAGCTTCGAGAAGGAGACGCTCCGCAAGGGCGCGCACATCGAGAAGCGCTTCGGCGAGCTGTGTGCCGAGTTCCCCGAGCAGCTGAGCCACCGCGGCCGCGGCATGGTGCAGGGACTGGTCTTCGCCGACGCCGACAAGGCGGGCGCGGTCTGCGCCGCCGCCTACGAGCAGGGTCTCCTCGCGGAGACCTCCGGCCCGTCGGACGAGGTGGTCAAGCTGCTGCCGCCGCTGACCATCACCGACTCCGATCTCGACCTGGGTCTCGACATCCTGGCCACCGCGACCCGAAAGGTGCTGATCTGAATGATCGTTCGTACCACCGATGAGATCACCGGCACCGAGCGCGACGTCGCCGCGGGCCACTGGCGCAGTAAGCGCATCGTCCTCGGCGGCGACCGGGTCGGCTTCTCCTTCCACGAGACCGTGATCGAGCCCGGAACCGTCAACGAGTTCCACTACGCCAACCACGTCGAGGCCGTGTGGCTCGTGGAGGGCGAGGGCACGCTCCTCGATCGCGAGACCGGCGTAGAGTACCCGCTCGCACCCGGCACGATGTACCTGCTCGACGGCCACGAGCGACACACCGTGACCACGCGGACCCGGATGCGCATGCTGTGCGTCTTCAACCCACCCGTCGTCGGCACCGAGGTGCACGACGAGAACGGCGTCTACCCGCTCGTCGCCGTGCCAGACTGATACTCATGACCTCGCTCGCCGATCTGGCCGTCACCCTCAAGTCCCTGCACCGCAAGGGCGATCCCGTCGTCCTGCCCACCACGTGGGACGCCTGGTCCGCGAACACCGCCGTCGCAGCCGGGTTCGCCGCGCTCACCGTCGGATCGCATCCGATGGCCGATTCGGTCGGCAAGCCCGACGGCGAGGGCATGACCTTCGACGAGGCGATGACCCGCGTCGCCCAGATCACCTCCGCAGTCCCGGTTCCCGTCTCCGTCGACATCGAGTCCGGTTACGGGCAGTCCGCCGAGCGGATCATCGATGGCCTGCTCGGAGCGGGTGCGGTGGGACTGAACATCGAGGACACGGTGCACGGCGAAGGCGGCCGCTTCCGCGAGGCCCAGGAGCACGCGGACCTGGTCGCCGCGCTGCGCGCCGCGTCCGACGCCGCGGGCGTGCACGTCGTCATCAACGCCCGCACCGACATCTTCAAGAATCAGGTGGGCGAGGCGGAGGATCGGGTTCAGCGCGCCATCGCGCGGATGCAGCTGTGCGCCGACGCGGGCGCCGATTCGCTCTACCCGGTCGCGTTCCACGACGCGGCCACGCTCCGCCACCTCGCGGACGCTCTGCCGCTGCCGGTGAACGCGATCGCGAATCCCGCGACCGACGATCTGGCCGCGCTCGCCGCCGCCGGTGCGGGCAGGATCAGCTTCGGGCCGATCTGGCAGATGCAGCTCACCGAACGATCGAACGAGCTGCTCTCGCGCTGGCGCTGACGGCCGTGGCGGGCGCGGCCGGCGCGCACGCTCACCACGACTACCGCCCCACCCGCCCGCCGTGCAGCGTCACCGCGTCGTCGACGCACCGGGAGATGAAGGCACCGTCGGGCTGCTCACCCCCGACCAGCAGGCGGAAGTACAGCGGCGCCGCGAGAGTCTCGAGCACCTCGCGCGGGACCGTACCGCCCGGTAGCTCGCCGCGGGTGATCGCGCGCTCGACGACCGGCGCGTTGCTCGCGAAACGCGTGTCCCAGAACCGTCGTCGCGCGGCGTCGACCTCCGCATCACCCGCCATCGACAGGGTCGCGCCGACGAGCCGCGCGATGCCCGGGCCCGCCAGCAACGCCGTGATCTGCTCCGCGACCCGGCGCAGATCACCGCACAGATCGCCGGTATCGGGCGCCGGATTGCCCTGCGCGGCGAGCTCGGTGACGGCGTCGGAGATCAGCGCCGTCGGTGTCGGCCAGCGACGGTAGACCGTCGTCTCCGCGACCCCCGCGCGCACGGCGACCTCCGCGATGCGCAACCCTTCGAAGCCCCGCTCCGCCACCAGCGCCAGTGCCGCAGCCAGTACGGACTCCCGGACGCGCGCGGAGCGACCGCCGGTGCGGCGCCGGGGCTCCGGGCCCCCGGCGGCACCGTCGGACTCGGGGTTCGCGCGACCGTCCATGCCCGTAGTCTCCCAGGCGCCCACGGGCACACCATCACCCGGCGCGCAGGTACGCGGAGATCCAGTTGCCGAATTCGACGGCCAGGTGCCACCGATGCTCGGTGATGTACAGGCCCGGCACGGCGGCGGGGAAGGCGACACGGAGCCGGCTGCGGAATCCGCCGCCGGGTAGGTTCCGGAACTGGTGCCGCACACCACCGATCAGGTCGCCGCCGGCGACGGACGCGGTACCGGCGACCTCGATCGGATACCCGGGGTCGCGTGGGACGGGCACGCGCGCTCGGTCGGTGTAGTCGACGAAGAAGCGACTGGGCAGGACCGCGCCGCCGGTCACCTCGATGACCTCCTGCCGTCCGTCCGCACCGGTCACGATGACGTAGTGGTCGGGGCAGGCGTCGGTCCACGTGCGTCGGTCGTCGATGTCGCGCTCCCGGGTGAACCAGGCCGCGAATCCCTCTGCCGTGCCCCGGGGACAGTCGATGTCGGTGGCGGCGATCGCCCACCGGCCGCCCGAGATCGCGAGGGCGCCCAGGGTCGCCGCGCCGGACACCGCGATCTCCGGCGCCAACATCTCGCGGATCCGCTCGACGCCGAGGTCCGCACGGGTCCTCGCGAGCACCGCCCGCGCGGGACCCAGATCCGCCGTCGCCGCGGGGCCGCGGTCGATCAGCGCGGCCAGCTCGCCCCGCGCCACGCCCGGATAGTCCCGCGCCAGCCGCGCCGCTGCCACCGGGATCCGGCGGGCCTCCCAGGCGCGGATCCGATCCGGTGTCACCCGCTCGCCGTCGAGGAATGTCCGCAGCTGCGGAGCGGGGGCGGCGGACCCGGGTGCCCCGAGGGCGCTGCCGGCGGATCGGGCCGCCACGACCACCGACCCCGAGGCCGAGGCCGCAGCCGCGCCGAGGAGGAACCGTCTGCGATTCGTCGTCACCGTCGTCCTGCCCGGCACGGACGGCCCGGTCGTCGCAGATCGCGTCATTGTCGTGTCCCTCTCGCAGAATTAACGCTACTATTTATAGCGTTAAGAACGAGAGGTTGGAGCGGAATGACGACATCCACGACGATCCGGACCTTCATCGAGGACCGCGAGGTCGCCGGCGAACAGGTCCGCACATGGGAAGAGCGCCGCCTCCGGGCCGTATTCCGCAAGCTGGCCGCCGGGCTGGGGGCGCGGGCCGTGGGAGAGATGCTCCCGGGCGAGACGATCGCGGGCGTGCTGGGCGGGCCGATCGACACGCAGCGTGCAGCGCTGACTTCGATGAAGACCCGCCTCGGCCACGCCGGCATGTACGCGCTGCTCCGCCGCGAGCTCGCGTTCTCCGAGGCGACCACGCGGGCGACCGTCGCCGCGAGCCGCGGCCGCACGGCGACATCGGTCACCCGCCTGGAGGCGCCGGACGTGTCCGCTGACCGGTTCGCGGACTGGTTCGACGACCTCACCGCGTCGAACCGCGAGGCCGAGATGCTCGAGGCGTGCCCCGACCACTACCTGCTCCGTGGCCTGCCCGACGGACGTCAGGAGGTCGTCGAGACCACGGGCGGCTCGCCCGCCGCCACCCGCTTCCTCGTCGACTACACCCGTACCGACCGGCTCAGCACGCCCGCCGACCCCGGTTACCCGATCCAGATCGCGGGCGCGGCGCTCCTCGACGACGGCACGTGCATCGGCGGCGTCCGCCACCAACTGCGCGACCGGGACGGCACTCTCGAGGCGCTGCTGACCGTCGAGTTCCCGGCCGTGGTGCCGGCACGCCTTCTCCGGCAGCACCAGTGGCACCTCGCCGTCGAGTTCGGCAACTGGATCCGCAGCTCCACAGCATCACCACGGTAAGCAGGTCACCAGGGAACGCCAACCGGACGACACTAACCTCTTCCCATGATCACGCTCACATCGACCGGTCCCTCGACGCGCGCACGCCGCGCGGCGTGCGCGCTCGCCGTCGTCGCCACGATCGCCGGGTGCTCCTCCACCGCGGGCGAGCCCACAGCTCCCAGTAGCGCAGCGCCGCACCTGGATACCGGTGGGTTCGCGACCTCCGCACGCACGATCACAGCATCGACACGCGACCGCAAGGCACTCGAGATGCAGCGCATGTTCACGACGATGCCGGTGGTCACCGACATCGTGCCGTCGATGACGTACATCCGCGCCGTCCACAACGCCGCCGGCGAATCGGTGGCCGACGCCTTCGGCAGCGGCGTCGCCGCAGCGACGAAAGCGAGTAAGTTCGGAAACTTCGTCGCGTACGGCGACAGCGCGGAGGCGGGCGCGAGCAGCCACGAGTTCATCGTCGCGCTGATGCGGATGCCCTCCGCCGAGGAGGCCACGGCCGCTGCCACCGCACCGTCCGTCCTTGCTGCCGACACGCCCCCATCGGACCAGTCCCCCACGCCGAAGACGCCACTTCCTCTCGCCGGGCAACCCAGCGCTACGGCGTACTCGAAGACGACGAACGGGAAGACCAGCGTCACGGCACTGCTGCCGGCGGGCAGACTCCTCATCGCGGTACGGACCTCGATCGACGACGGGCCGTCCGTCACGACACGGTTCCTGACCGAGCAGGTCGCGGCACTCCGCGGATTCACGCCCACCCCCGACGACCGGCTCGGGTCCCTGCCCACCGATTCCGACGGTGTCCGGAGCCTCACGCTTGCTCACCCCACACCCGCCGACGGGACGTTGTTCACCGACGGCTGGGCCACCGCGCGAGGCCTGCTGAATCAGGTGGAACGACCCGCCCGAACGCGAACCGACGTGGCCGACGCCGGTGTCGACGTCGTCGGCCTCGGCGCGAGCAACGTCTATCGGGCCCGCGACGCCGCCGGTGCGACTCTCCTCGCGGGCCGGCTCGTCGCCGCGTACCGGCAGGACAGCGCGGGGTCGTCGGTCAGCACAGTGGACGGGGTGCCCGGCGCCACCTGCGTGACCGCCACGAAGGACCGCTCCGCACAGGGCCATTGCGTGGTCCCCGTCGGCAGGTACGTCGGCGAGTACACCTCGCGACAGCCCGCGAAGAGTGCTCAGGCCATCGCTGCCCAGTACCTGATCCTCCGATCCGCCCCGCAACGCTGAGCGACTACCGCGCACCGTCGACCGCGAAGGCGCTGCCGCGCTCCCGGTCGAGGAAGGTCTCGGACTTGTTGCGCAGGAAGAAGAGGTACACGAACAGTGAGATCCCGATCGTCACCGTCACGTAGACGATGAACCAGGTGACGTGGCCGGCGTTCTTCGCGGCCTCGTAGAGGACCGGTGCGGTGCCGCCGAACACGGAGTTGCCCAGCGCGTATCCGATTCCCACGCCCAGGGCCCGGATGTGCGACGGGAACAGCTCCGCCTTCACCAGCGCGTTGATCGACGTGTAGCCGGTGATGATCACGTATCCGAGACACACCATCGCGAGCGAAGCCACCGCGACATGGAGGTTCGGCAAGTAGGTGATCAGGAAGTAGGTGTAGACCACGCCGCCGATGCCGAAGAAGACCAGCATGGGCTTGCGACCGACCTTGTCGCTGATCATGCCGCCGATCGGCTGGATGAGCATGAGGAAGGTCAGGCCGATCAGGTTCACCCAGGTCGCGACCAGTTCGTGGTCCTTGTAGGCCGACTTCACGATCGCCGGCGCGTTCACGCTGTAGACGTAGAAGGCGAGGGTGCCGCCCATCGTGATCAGGAAGCACAGCAGCAGGGGACGCCAGTACCCGGTGAAAAGCTCGCGCAAGGTGCCCGACGAGGTGTCCTCACCGGCCCGCACCGCAGCCAGCCGCTCCTCGGACAAGGACTCGTCCATCGACCGGCGCAGCCAGAACACCGCGATCGCGGCGATACCGCCCACGAAGAACGCTATCCGCCACCCGAAGTCGCCGACCTGGGCCTTGGAGAACAGGCCCAGCAGGATCAGCAGCATGAGCTGCGCCAGCACCTGGCCTCCGACCAGCGTCACGTACTGGAAGGAGGAGAAGAATCCGCGTCGCTCCCGCGTCGCGGCCTCGGACATGTACGTCGCGGACGTGCCGTACTCGCCGCCCGTCGCGAAGCCCTGGACGAGCCGGCACAGCAGCAGGATCAGCGCCGCGGCGCCACCGATCGTCTCGCGACCCGGCACGACGGCGATCACGAACGAGCACAGCGCCATCAGGGACACGCTCATCGTCAGTGCCGAGCGTCGGCCCCTCCGGTCGGCGTAGCGCCCGAAGAACCACGAGCCCACGGGCCGCATCACGAAGGTCACCGCGAAGATCGCGTAGACGTACACGGTGGAGTTCTTGTCGGCGTGGTCGAAGAAGTGGCCTTCGAAGTAGCTGGCGAACGCCGTGTAGACGTACACGTCGTACCACTCGATGAGGTTCCCGCTCGACCCGCGCAGCGTGTTCCAGATCGCCCGGCGGGTGTCCGCCCGGGACGAGACGGGCACCGTCGCACTCGATTCGCTCATGATCGCCTTTCCGGCCGGCTCCGGCCTAGACCTCGTCCGCAGAGCGGCCGGTGCTGCGGTGACCGAGTACCGCCACCGTGATCATCAGCGCGACCATCGCCGCCGCGACCACCGCGAACACCCACACGCTGCCACGATCGTCGAGGATCGGTAGCAGAACGAACGGAAGGAACGCGGTCACCAGCTTCGACAGCGAGTACGCCGCGCCGGCCGCCGTCCCGCGGATCGCCGTGGGGTACGAGTCGGCGAGGTAGACGTGATAGGCGTTGGAGAACAGGTTCGAGGCGAGGGTGTAGCAGAATCCGGCCGCCACGATCTGCGCCGGACCGCCCGCGAATCCGAACCACAGGCCGAAGACGGCCATCAGGCCCGCCGAACCGATGACGAGGTACCGCCGTTCGATCCGCTCGACGATCGGCAGTGCCAGCGCGGCGCCCAGCGGGTAGCCGATGTACGACAGCGCCACGAACAGCAGCGAGGTCTGGATCGAGTAGCCCTTGGCCAGCAGCACGAGCGGCGCGATGGTGCCGAAGCCGTAGTAGCCGAACACCTCCAGCGCGGAGACGATCCACAGCATGACGGTGCGCCGCCGGTACGGCGGGCGGAACAGCGCGCGGATGGTGATCGACCGCGAGCGCACCGGGTGCAGCGCCGCGTCGGGCTCGGCGAGCACCGCCCCCTCCTGCACCGCCTGCGCCTCCAGCCGGCGGACGATGGCGTCGGCCTCGTCGGAGCGCCCCCGTGCCTCGAGCCACCGGGGCGATTCGGGGAGGCCCCGTCGGACCAGCCAGACGAGCAGCGAACCGAACGCACCGAACACGAACAGCAGCCGCCACCCCTGCACCTCGGCTCCCCCGACCTCGAAGACCTGCGGCGTGAGCCAGCGCGCGGCGAAGCCCACCACCGGCACGCCGAGGAAGGACACGACGTAGGCCAGGGAGATGTACTTGCCGCGCACGTTCTTCGGCAGGATGTCCGACAGGTAGGAGTCGGCGAGCGCGAACTCGCCGCCGATCCCGATGCCCGCGACGAACCTGGTCACCACCAGGAACGCCGCATTCGGGCTGAACGCACCCGCGAGCGAGGCGGCCGAGTAGAGCGCCAGATTGAGCATGAACGCGGTGCGCCGGCCGTAGCGGTCGGCGAGCCGCCCCATGAACAGTGCGCCGATGAACTGGCCGATGAACGCGGAGGCCAGGAGCAGCTTGAGCTCGTCGGCACCGAGTGCGAAGTCCTTCTTCAGCACGGTCGCGATGGTCGCGGCCAGGAAGTTCTCGTACTGATCGAAGAACAGCCCGAGCCCGATCACCCCCACCGCGACGAAGTGCAGCCGCGTCATCGGCAGCCTGTCGAGCCGCGCCGCGATCGACGGCTCCTGCGTGGTCTCGGTCGTCACCCGTCGAAATATACTTCGGTACACGAATATCCGAAACAGTGAGGTCGCCGCCGTCGGCGCAGGCACGATTCGTGCCGGAATGACCCCGGTGTCCGGACCGGTCGATCCGACCCCGCAGTACGCCGCGCGGCGGGAGGGTGAGTGCGGTTGAATCCAATCGTGATCGTCGATTGCGCCCACTACGTCAACGGTGCCCGGCAAGCGGAGGCCGCGCTCCCTCCCCTCGACGCGGCACGACTGTGCGCCGGCAACGGCTTCGTCTGGCTCGGGTTGTTCGAACCGACGCCCGAGGAGATGGAGTCCGTACGGCGGGCCTTCGACCTGCATGAACTCGCCGTCGAGGACGCTCAGGACTACCACCTGCGGCCCAAGGTCGAGGACTTCGAGTCCTCGGTCAAGCTCGTCATCCTCCGGACCGCACGCTACGACGACGCCCGCGAGGAGGTCGACTTCGGCGAGATCAGCGTGTTCGTCGGCAGCAACTTCGTCATCACCGTCCGACAGGGCGTGGCGAGCGAGCTGCATCAGGCCCGCGCCCGCCTCGAACAGAAGCCGGATCTCCTCGCGCTGGGCACCGACGCGGTGCTGTGGGCCATCCTCGACCAGGTGGTCGACGGCTACGAACCCGTCGTCGCGGGCCTGGAGCACGACATCGAGCAGATCGAGGCGACGGTGTTCTCGGGTGCGGTCGCCCCCACGGAGCGGATCTACCTGCTCCGCCGCGAGGTCACGAACTTCTACCGCGCCGCGCACCCCCTCCTCGCGGTGGTCAACGCCGTCGGCAAGGGGCTCGATGAGGAGCGCCTGTCCCCGTACCTGCGCGATGTCTACGACCGGCTCCAGCTGGTCAACGAGGAGGTGTCCGCCCAGCGCGACCTCCTCGGCACGATCCTGCAGGCCAACATCGCCGTCGTCTCGGTCCAGCAGGCGAACTCGGCGGCCCGGCAGAACAGCACCATGGAGCAGCTCACGGTGCTGGCCACGATCTTCCTTCCGCTGACCTTCATCACCGGCTTCTTCGGACAGAACTTCGAGTGGCTGACCTCGCACATCGACGGTTTCTGGCACTTCATGATCCTCGGCATCGGCGGCCTGCTCGTTCCGCTGATAGCGCTGGCGCTGTGGCTGCGCCGCAACAAAGCGCCCGAGGTCGATCCGTTCGCCAGTACGCACCACGCGCAGCACGGCGGGACCGAACGCCGACCGGGCTGAGTCCGCTCGTCCGCGCCGGGACCGCGCGTAGCCTGGACGACGTGCGCACTGCGATACCCGCCTGGGAGCCCGCGGAGGCCACCGCGCCCGACGCGGACTACGCCGACCGGCTCGACCGGGCGCGGGAACTGCTGCGCGGGCGTCGCATCCTCGCGCTCACCGGCGCCGGGATCTCCACCGCGTCCGGAATCCCCGACTACCGGAGCCCGGACGCGCCCCGTCGCACCCCGATGACGCTGCAGCAGTTCCTGGGATCCGCCGAGTTCCGGCGCCGCTACTGGGCCCGCAACCACCTCGGCTGGCGACACATGGACGCGGCGCTGCCCAACGCGGCGCACCGCGGCCTCGCGGCCCTTCCCGGCGTGACGGGCGTGATCACGCAGAACGTCGACCTGCTGCACCTCAAGGCCGGCTCGCGCGGTGTCGTCGACCTGCACGGGAACTACGCGCAGGTGCGGTGCCTGACCTGCGAGAACCGGATCAGCCGACATCGCCTGCACGCCCAGCTGGAACCGCTCAACGCGGACTTCGTCGCGCGGATCGCCGGACGCGGCGCACTCGAGGTGGCCCCCGACGCCGATGTCGTGATCGAGGACACCGGCGATTTCACGATGGTCGACTGCGGAGCCTGCGGCGGCATCCTCAAGCCCGACATCGTCTACTTCGGCGAGTCCGTACCCAAGCCCCGGGTCGCCCGCGCGTTCGCCATGGTCGACGATGCCGAGGCCCTCCTCGTGCTGGGAACCTCGCTCACCGTCATGTCGGGCCTGCGGTTCGTCCGGCACGCGCGCAAGCAGGGCACGCCGATCGTCATCATCAACCGCGGCCGCACCCGCGGCGACGAGCTCGCCGACATCACCGTCGACGTGGACGTCGCCACCGCGCTCCAGCGTCTGGCCCTGCCGTGATCACCGACCGAGAGGACCCCGTGAGCACCGAGGCCGCCGATCTCCCGCTCGACGACCGCGCCCGCCTCCTCACGGGTGCGGACTTCTGGACCACCGCCGCGGCGCCGGGAGTGCCGTCGATCGTGCAGTGACCGGGCGGGGTCGGCCCGGTCCGCGCCGGGGCGCGGTCAGAGGCCGGCGCGCGCCAGCGCCTGCGCGGCCTCGTCACCCTGGGCGATGTCGCGGGCGGAGCAGCACAGCAGGTCGGCGCCGGCCCGGACCGCCGCGACCGCCCGCTGTCCCGTGGAGCCGTACGCCGCGAGAGCTCCCGCCTCGAGCGCGTCCGTGATGATCGTGCCCGAGAAGCCGAGCCGGCCGCGCAGGTGGGTCTGCAGGATCGTCCGGGACATGCCGGCCGGGTTCGCCGCGTCCAGGGCGGGATAGACGGCCCACGACGGCATCACCATCCGCACCCCCGCCGCGATCGCGGCGGAGTACGGCGCCATGTCGACCGACTGCAGGGTCGCGGCCGGAACGTCGACGGTGACGGTGGTCAGGTCCGTGTTCGCCCCCGCCGGGGCCGCGCCCAGGCCCGGGAAGTGCTTGGCGCACGCCGAGATCCCTGCGCCCTGCGCGGCCCGGATGAAGGCCGCGGCGCAGTCGGCGACGACCTTCGGGTCGGACGAGAAGCTGCGCTGCGTGGCGTCCAGGAAGTCGCCGGCGGACCGGTGCACGCCCAGCACGGGCGCGAGGTCGCCGGTGATCCCGGCCCCGCCCAGCACGGCGGCCGCCGTCGCGCCCTGCGTGCGTGCCGCGGCCGCCGGGTCGGCCGAGGCGCCCACCTGCTTCGCGGACGCGGACGGACCGCCGGGCACCCGGTTGACGTGGCCGCCCTCCTGATCGGTGAGCAGCGTGAGCGGGCCCTTCGCCGCCCTGCGGAACTCCGCGGTCACCTCGGCGAGCTGGGTCGCGGACGAGATGTTCTCCGCGAAGAAGATGACGCCGCCGACGCGACCCTGCGAGACCTTGGTCAACAGCTCGGCGGGCGGCGTGTGGCCGGTGTAGGAGTACACCACTCGCTGCCCCGCGCTCGGTGCCGCCGCGGCCCTCCCCGCGGACACCGCTGTTAGGGTCGCGAACACGGCACCCGTGCCCGCGACGAGGAACGCCCGACGGTCGAAATCCACCATGCCCACCGAGGGTACGCACTCGCGCGCTGCTCAGAGCGGATCCGACGGTGCCGGGGCCCGGCCCGTCGTACCGTGAGGCCATGCAGACCCGCAGCGAGGCACTGTTCCGGCACGAGCTCGGCGCCCACCTGCGCCGGCTGCGGCACGAGCGCGGCGAGCGGCTCGCCGACACCGCCGACCGTGCCGGGATCTCGCCGCAGTACCTGTCCGAGATCGAGCGCGGGCTCAAGGATCCGTCCAGCGAGATGCTCTCGGCCATCGCCGGAGCGCTCGGCACCGACGTGGGGGCGATCGCCGTCGCGGTGGGTCTGCGGCTGCAGGCCGCACGCCCGGTGGTGCGGCTCGGCGTCGTCGCCACCGGGCCGGTCGCGGTGCCCCGTCGGGTCTCCCCCGGCCCGCGGCTGCTCGCGCTGGCGGCCTGACCGCCCGCCGGGCGAGGTCAGGCCTCCTCGATCACCTCGTCGATCAGCCCGTAGTCGACGGCCGCAGCGGCGGTGAAGACGCGGTCGTGATCGGTGTCGGCGCGGAGCTGCTCGGGCGTCTGGCCGGTGTGCCGCGCCAGGACCCGCTCCATCTGGGCGCGCACGCGGATCACCTCGTCGGCCTGCAGGATGAGGTCGGGGATCGTGCCGCGCCCCTGCGCCGACGGCTGATGCAGCACGATCCGCGCATGCGGGAGACCCATCCGTCGGCCCGGTGCCCCGCCCGCGAGCAGCACCGCCCCCACGGCGACGGCCTGCCCGACGCAGGTGGTCGCCACCGGCGGCCGGATGTACCGCATGGTGTCGTAGATCGCCAGGGCCGCGCTGGGATCGCCGCCCTCGCAGTTGATGTAGAGCTGGATCTCGTCCTCGCCGTCGGAGGCGAGGAACAGCAGCTGCGCGACGATCGCGTTCGCGACCCCGGCGTCGATGCCCGTGCCGAGATAGACCACCCGCTCCGACAGCAGATGCGAATACACATCGGTGATCCGCTCGCCGGTGGGCCGCCGGTCGATGACATTGGGGATCGTGTAGGTGCTCATCGCGTTGCCCCCGCGAGATCGAAACCGGTGCGACGGCGGCCCGGGACGATCGTGTCGAAGGAGTCGACGATCTCGTCGACGAAGCCGTAGTCGCGGGCCTCCTGCGCCGTGTACCACCGGTCGTGCAGCGAGTCCTCGAAGATCTGCTCGATCGGCCGCCCGGTGTCCTCCGCGATCAGGCCGAGCACCGTGTCCCGGGTGTGCCGCAGGTCGCCGGCTTGCAGCTCGATGTCGACGGCGGTGCCGCCGATGCCGGCGGAGCCCTGGTGCATGAGCACCCGGGCGTGCGGCAGGGCGCGGCGCTTGCCCGGCGTGCCCGCGGACAGCAGGAACTGGCCGGCGCTGTACGCGATCCCGAGCACGAGCGTCGAGACATCACATGGCACGAGCCGCATGACATCGCGGATCGCGAGCATGGACGGTACGGACCCGCCGGGCGAATGGATCCACAGCGCGATGTCGCCGGGACCGACCGCGGCGAGCGAGAGGATCTGCGTGGCGAGAAGGGAGCCGTTGTCGTCGTCGAGCGGACCGTCGAGCACGACGACCCGGTGGTCGTAGAGCTCGCGACGTACCCGTTCGGTGAACCTGGGGGTGGTGGGTGCCTCTGTCATGCCACCATCGTGGCGCCGACCGCATCGCCGGAGAAGACGAATCCGCCTGGGGCGGAGCCGCTCACAGCAGCTCCGCCTCAGGCGGATCGGAACGTGCGGCTCTGCGGAGGATCAGCCCGCCGAGTACGCCGGCTCGCTGCGGAACCGGGACACGCGGCCGTCGATGCCGAGCGCGCGCCACAGAAGGCGCGAGACCGGGTTCATCAGCTTCGTCTTCTCGGCGAGCAGCCGCACGTCGCCGAAGACCTCGCGCTTGACGGCCTGCGACTCCGGCGAGCGCCAGTACATCTGCTTCCACTCGGACCGCGGAATCTCGAACCGCGTGCGGAACTCGCGCGGCGGCACCGCGATCGCGGTGAGCAGCGAGCGCATCACGAGCGGCAGCGCGAGCGAGAGCAGGAAGCGCGGGAACACTCCGCGCGTGGGGACGCGGTGCTCGAGCAACTGGTGTGCGAAGGAGATGTGGCGTGCCTCCTCCGCCACGTGGATCTGCATGACCGCGGTCATCGTGGGGTGCTGCTCGATGCCGGAACGCAGGAACTGCTTCTGCACGTGGTCGATCGGCTCCTCGCCGCCGAGTACGCCCATGTAGAAGATCATCGGAAAGGTGGTGGCCGCCAGCGGGATGATCGGCGACAGGCGGCGGAACCACAGCGGGCCGCCGGGCACGTCCATGCCGATCCGGTTGACGAACTCCTGGAACATCAGCGTGTGCTGACACTCCTCCTTGGCCTCGTGCGTGGCGTAGCGGAACTCCGGGGAATTGTTCGGCTGCACCGCCGTGTACTGCATGATGCCGCGGATCAGCACCGACTCGAACTGCAGGCCCACCTTCGCGACATTGGCCTGCCGCCACATGCCCATCTCGATCTGCTTGGATCGCGGCTGCGACCGGTACCACTGCGTCCGACCGATCGGGTCGAAGCGGGAGTCGAGGATCCAGCGCGGATCGTCCGGCGTGACCGCGAGCTCCGGAGAGTCCCAGTCGATGTCCACGTACGGGTCGAAGTTCCGCTGGACCGAGGCCTCCGACAGGTCGTGCAAGGTCTGCTCGTACTCCGCCTGCCCGGGGAACGGGCGGCCGCGGGTGCGACCCATGTGCGTGATGTGCAGTGCCATGACGAAGTCCTCCTGCGGGCTGACACAGTTCTACTGAAAATGTACCACGATGATGGACACTTCCTACCCGTATGTATGAACGCGCTGGTCCGGCCTGTAGGGTCGGCCGTGATCACCCGGGACACCGGGTCCCACATGATCGCCGCCCGCACCGCCGACGCCGGAGGTTCCATGACCACCATCAACCACACCGCGACCGCCACCGTCCCCGTCGACCGGGCCTTCGCGCACGTCGCGGACTACCGGACCGTGCCGACATGGTTCTTCGGCATCAGCCGGTTCGTCCCGCAGGGCGAGAAGGACTACGGCCTCGGCGCCGTGTACGACTCCGCGGTGAAGATCGGGCCGAAGGAGATCGGCTCCGTCGTCGAGGTGACCGAGTTCGATGCGGACCGGCTCATCACGCTGAAGTCCATCTCCGGGTTCAGGACCTCGTCGCGCTGGTCCTTCGCGGACGCCGGCGACGGGCGCACTGAGCTCACCGTCGAGTTCACCTACGACCTGCCCGGCGGCCTCGCGGGCAAGGCCCTCGGCATGATCATCGAACCCTTCGCCGTCCAGGCGGTCAAGGCGTCCGAGGCGGCGCTGCGCCGGCAGCTCGAGACGGTGTAGCCGCGAGCGCACCCGCGGGCGACGCATTTCGGGTGCGAGAGTGCTCCCGCACCCTTCGCGCGCAGGCGCACCCCGCATGCCGGGTGCGCTCACGCAATCCGGGTGCGGATACCTTCCCGCACCCGTTTTGCCCGCCGCCGGCCCCCTAGCGGACCGGCACCAGGTCGTCCGCGTGCACGACGGGCCGGCGAAGGCCCTCGGGCAGCTCGGCCGTGCCCTGCCCGAGCATCGCCTCGATCTCCGAGTGGTCGTAGGCGACGACGCCACGCGCCCGGACGGTACCCGCCGCGTCGCGCAGGTTGACCACGTCTCCCCCGGAGAACGTGCCGCTCACGCCGTGCACGCCCGCCGGCAACAGGGACCGTCGGCGGTCCACGACCGCGGCGACGGCACCGTCGTCCAACACGAGATCCCCGTGGACGTCGGCGGCGTGCCGCACCCAGAACCGCCGCGCCGACAGGCGCACGGCCCGCGGCCGGAAGACGGTGCCCACGTCGGCACCGTCGAGCGCCCGGTCGGCGAGGGCCGCCGCGGTCAGCAGCACGGGCACTCCCGCGTCGGCGGCGAGCCGGGCGGCAGACAGCTTCGAGGCCATCCCGCCCGTGCCGAGGGCGCCGCCCGAGCCGGCCACCACACCGTCGAGGTCCTCCGGGCCGTCCACGGCCGGGATCAGCGAGGCCTCGCCCCTGCGCGGGTCGCCGTCGTAGAGTCCGTCGACGTCGGAGAGCAGGACCAGCGCCTCGGCGCCGGTCAGGTGCGCGACGAGGGCGGCCAGCCGGTCGTTGTCACCGAAGCGCACCTCGTTGGAGGCCACCACGTCGTTCTCGTTGATGATCGGGACGGCACCGAGCGTGCGCAGCCGATCGAGCGTGCGCTGCGCGTTGGCGGCGTGCACGCGCAGCCCGATGTCGTGCGCGGTGAGCAGCACCAGCGAGACGATCCGCTCGTAGCGCCGGAACGACGCGCCCCAGGCGTTGGCCAGCTGCAACTGCCCCACCGAGGCGACCGCCTGCTTGGTCGCGAGGTCCGTGGGCCGGCGCTTCAACCCCAGCGGCGCCATGCCCGCGCCGATCGCGCCGGAGGAGACCACGATGACCTCGGTCCCCCGGTCCAGGCGCGCGACGATCGCGTCGGTCAGCGCGTCCAGACGGTCCGACGCCAGGCCGTGCTCGAGATCGGTCAGCGCGGAGCTGCCGATCTTGACGACCAGCTTGCGGGCGCCGGCGACGAGGGCGCGCATGTCGCCGTCGAGCAGCTCGCCGTGGGACGTCGCGGGCGCCTCGGTCACAGGTCGTCCTCGTCGTCGCTCGCCAGGCCGCGCCGCACGTCGTGCTGGTGACGACGCTCGGCGGCGCCCACGCGGTCGTTCTGTTCGAGCCGGATGTCGGTGCCGCGGCCCGTGACCGGCACGTCGTCGATGGTGCCGAGCGAGGGCTCCCAATTGAAGCAGACGTCGCCGATGGTGACCGGGGCGCCGGGCTCCGCACCGAGCTTGACCAGCTCCTTCTCGACGCCGAGCCGGTTGAGCCGGTCGGCCAGGAAGCCGACGGCCTCGTCGTTGTCGAACGGCGTCTGCTTGATCCACCGCTCGGGCCGCGGGCCCCGCACGATGAAGCCGCCCGGCTGCGCGGGATCGGAGATGACCTCGAACCCGGACTCGTCGATGGCGATGGGCCGGATGACGGGGCGGCGGGCGACCGGGGTCCCCCGCTCCTCCCGGTAGCGCTGCACCAGCTCGGCGAGCGCGAAGGTCAGCTCGCGCAGGCCCGTGTGCGCGACCGCGGAGATCACGAAGACCGGCCAGCCGCGCGCCTCGAACTCGGGGCGCACCATCTCGGCGAGCTCCTCGGCGTCCGGCACGTCGGCCTTGTTGAGCACGACGATGCGGGGCCGCTCAGACAGGTCGCCGAGGCCGGTGTCGGCGGCCAGCGCCGGCTGGTACGCGGCCAGCTCGGCCTCCAGCGCGTCGACATCGCTCACCGGGTCACGGCCGGGCTCCAGGGTCGCGCAGTCCACGACGTGCGCGAGCACGGCGCACCGCTCGAGGTGGCGCAGGAAGTCCAGCCCGAGGCCCCGGCCCGTCGACGCACCGGGGATGAGTCCCGGGACGTCGGCGATGGTGAAGGTCGTCTCCCCCGCCGAGACGACGCCGAGATTCGGGGCGAGCGTGGTGAACGGGTAGTCGGCGATCTTCGGCTTCGCGGCCGAGAGCACCGAGACCAGCGAGGACTTCCCCGCCGACGGGAAACCGACGAGGCCCACATCGGCGACCGACTTGAGCTCGAGCACCAGATCGCGCGCCTGGCCCTCCTCGCCGAGCAGCGCGAAGCCGGGCGCCTTGCGCGCCTTCGACACCAGCGCCGCGTTGCCGCGACCGCCGCGACCGCCCTGCGCGGCATCGAACCGCGTGCCCGCGCCCACGAGGTCGGCGACCATCCGGCCGTCGGTGTCCAGGACGACGGTGCCGTCCGGCACCTTCAGGATCAGGTCCTGCCCGGAGCGCCCCTCGCGGTTCCCGCCCTCGCCGGGCTTGCCGTTGGTGGCCTTGAGGTGCGGGCGGAAGTGGAAGTCGAGCAGGGTGTGCACCTGCGGGTCGACCTCGAGGATCACCGAGCCGCCGCGGCCCCCGTTGCCGCCGTCGGGACCGCCGAGCGGCTTGAACTTCTCCCGGTGGATCGAGGCGCAGCCGTGGCCACCGTTACCTGCCGTGACGTGCACCGTCACGCGGTCGACGAACCTGGACATGGGTGAACCTCTTTCTACCGGGTGACCGCCCGAGGGCGGAAAGACGAAAGCGGGCGGGTCCCTGACAAGGAGACCACGCCCGCCTTCGAGAAGACTTCGTACTAGTGCTGCGGACTAGGCCTCCGCGGCGACCGGCACGATGTTGACCGTCTTGCGGCCACGCTTGGTGCCGAACTCCACGGCGCCCGCCGCGAGGGCGAACAGCGTGTCGTCGCCGCCACGGCCGACGAGCACGCCGGGGTGGAAGTGGGTGCCGCGCTGCCGGACGATGATCTCGCCGGCGCTGACCTTCTGGCCACCGAACCGCTTGACGCCCAGTCGCTGGGCGTTGGAATCACGACCGTTGCGCGAGCTGGACGCGCCCTTCTTGTGTGCCATCTGGCTACTCCTGTACTAAAAGTGTGAGTGGTCTTGGTTCGCCGGTCAGGCGATCGCGGTCACCTTGACGACCGTCAGCTTCTGCCGGTGGCCCTGACGCTTGTGGTAGCCGGTCTTGTTCTTGAACTTGTGGATGCGGATCTTCGGACCCTTGACCTGATCCACGACCTCGGCGGTGACCGAGATCTTCTCCAGCGCGGCGGCGTCGGTGGTCAGGTTCGCACCGTCGACGACGAGCGCCACGGGCAGCTGGACGCTGCTCCCGAGCTCACCGTCGAGCTTCTCGACCTTCACCAGGTCGCCGACGGCGACCTTGTACTGCTTGCCGCCGGTCTTGACGATCGCATACGTGGCCATCTTCTCCGCTTACCTCTTCAACACATCTCGTAGTTCTAGCGCGCGCCAGGTGCGCGGCTCGCCTTCACGCAAGTACTCCGGTACCGCGCACGCACGAGCGCGCCGCCGGAAAAGCGACCTTCCCAGGTTACGGGAACGCCGACGCCAGGGTCAAACCGGCTGGTCCGCCTTGTCTGCAGTGTCACCCTCGGCGCCACCCGCCGCCGGTCCCGCCGGCCGGGCCGCGGCACGGCGCCGGGCCCGCTTGCGCGCCGGCTCCGCGACCGACTGCCCCGCGGCGTCCCCCGCGGGCGCGGTCGGCGCGTCCGCAACAGGGACCACGATGTCGACGACGATCGTCTGCGCGGACGTCGAGGTCGTGGTGGGCGCCTTGCGCGCCACCCTGCGGCGGCGCGGGGCCGACGGTGCCTGCTCCGCCGGCTTCTGCTCAGCCACCGGTGCGGCCTCGGGCTGCGCCGAAACGACCTGTTCCGGTTCGGTGGCCGGCGCCTCGGCAGCGGGCGGCTCCGGCACCTCGACAGCAGAGGGCTCCGGCGTCTCCGCCGCCGGCGCGTCGACCGCCGGCGCGTCGACCGCGGGTGCGTCGACCGTGGGCGCGTCGACAGCGGGTGGCGCGGCGGGCTCCGCCACGTCGTGGCCGTCCTCATCGTGGTGCGCCGCCATCGCCCGGAACATCGGATGCTCGCCCTTGTGCGCGACGGGCTCCTTCGCGGGCGCGGGCTGCGCTTCCGGGGCCGGGGCGGCACCGTCGGACTTGGCCCGCTTGCGCTTCTTACGGCCCGTGCCCTCGGACCGCTCCCCCGAGCGACCCGCGTCCTCGCCGCCGGCCGACGACTCGACCGGCGCGTCGTGGACGATGATGCCGCGGCCGGCGCACGCCTGGCACGGCGTGGAGAAGGCCTCGACGAGGCCCGTGCCGATCCGCTTGCGGGTCATCTGGACCAGGCCCAGCGAAGTGACCTCGGAGACCTGGTGGCGCGTGCGGTCGCGGCCCAGGGCCTCGGTGAGGCGCCGCAGCACGAGGTCGCGGTTGGACTCGAGCACCATGTCGATGAAGTCGACGACGATCATGCCGCCGATATCGCGCAGGCGCATCTGCCGCACGATCTCCTCGGCCGCCTCGAGGTTGTTGCGGGTGACCGTCTCCTCGAGGTTGCCGCCGGCGCCGGTGAACTTGCCGGTGTTGACGTCGACGACGGTCATCGCCTCGGTGCGGTCGATGACCAACGTGCCGCCCGAGGGCAGCCAGACCTTGCGGTCCATCGCCTTGGCGAGCTGCTCGTCGATGCGGTAGGTCGCGAACACGTCGGGCGCGTCGGCGTGGGCCTTCTCGAACTTCTCGACCCGCGGCAGCAGGTCGGGAGCGACGTCGCCGACGTACTTCGAGGTGGTGTCCCAGGCCCTGCGGCCCTCGATGACGAGCTTGCTGAAGTCCTCGTTGAACAGGTCGCGGACGACCTTGACCAGCAGGTCCGGCTCCTCGTAGAGCGCCTTGACGCCCTTCTGCGACGACGCGGCCTCGATCTCGGCCCACTGCGCCTGCAGCCGCGCGACATCGCCCGCGAGCTCCTCGGCACTCACGCCCTCGGAGGCGGTGCGGATGATCACGCCCGCATCGGCCGGGACGATCTCCTTGAGGATCTCCTTGAGCCGCTTGCGCTCGGTGTCGGGCAGCTTGCGCGAGATGCCGGCGGAGCCGCCGCCCGGCACGTACACCAGGAAGCGCCCCGCGAGGGAGATCTGCGTGGTCAGCCGAGCACCCTTGTGGCCGACCGGGTCCTTGGAGACCTGCACCAGCACCTGATCGCCGGGCTTGAGGGCCTGCTCGATCTTGCGGGCGTTGCCGTCGAGGCCGGCGGCGTCCCAGTTGACCTCGCCGGCGTACAGCACGCCGTTGCGACCGCGGCCGATGTCGACGAACGCGGCCTCCATCGAGGGCAGCACGTTCTGCACGCGGCCGAGGTAGATGTTGCCGACCATCGACGCCGAGCTGGACGAGGTGACGAAGTGCTCCACCAGCACGCCGTCCTCAAGGACCGCGACCTGGGTGTAGTCGGCGGGATGCGGCACGGTGTGGCCGTCCTGGCCCTGCGACGGACCCACGCCGGTGCGCTCGCGGACGACCATCACGCGGTCGACTGCCTCGCGGCGGGCGAGGAACTCCGACTCGGTGAGGATCGGCGGACGGCGGCGCACGGTGTCGCGACCGTCGCGGCGACGCTGCCGCTTCGCCTCCAGGCGGGTCGAGCCGCTGATCCCGCGCACCTCGTCGCGACGGGCGCGCTGGCGCGCTTCGCGCGGCTCGCGCTCGTGGACGACGGTGTTGGGCGGGTCGTCGGACGAGGCCGCTTCGGCGCCGTCCTCCCCCGCACCCGAGCGGCGACGCCGACGGCGACGGCGACGACGCGAGCCGCCGTCGGTCACGTCCTCGACGTCATCGCCCTCGGCGTCGTCCGACGATGCCTCGTCCGCCGCCTCCGCGGCGGGCGCGCTCTTCTCCTCGGGCGGCTGCTCGTCGGTGCTCGCGTCCTGCGCCGGCGCACCGTCGGCCTGCTCGACCTGCTCCTGGCCGTCCTGCTCGTCGGCGTTCTCGCCGCGGCCGCGGCCACGGCCCCGGCGGCCCCGGCGGCGGCGACGGTTGCCCGCCCCGTCGTCGTCCGCGGACTCGTCGCCCGACGGTGCCGCGTCCGCGGCCTCGGCGGCGGGCTCGGTGTCCTGCTCGGTCGTGGGAGCGTCCTCGGCGAGGACCTCGGGCTCCTGGGCGTCCTCGACGACGTCCTTCTTCTTCGGCGCGCGCGCCTTCCGCGGCGCGGGCTCGGCCTGCTCGGGCTGCAAGAACAGCGGCACCGTCGTGTCGATGGTCGACGGGGCCACCTCGGCGATGGGCTCGATGACCGCGGCCTCGGAGAAGAGGGACGGGGTCTCCGCGACCGGCTGCTCAGCGGGCTCGGCGGGCACCGCGGCGGCGGGCTCGACGGGCGCCGAAGGGGCGGGCTCGGCCGCGACCTGCTGGTCAGCGGCATCCGGCGCCGCACTCGCGAGCTCGGCGATGCGATCGCGAACGCGCTCCGCAGCGCTGCGGTCGATGCTCGAGTGCGCGCTGCGCGCGACGAAGCCGAGATCGCCCAGGTGCGCGAGCACCTCCTTGCTGGTGAGCCCCAGCAGCCGCGCCAGCGCGTGGACGCGCAGCTTCTGCGGGAACTCCTCCCGAGCTTCGTTGTTCTGTTCTTCCGGCGACGTGGTGTCGGCCACTGAATCTCCTACCGACCCCCGGGCGCGATCACTACTCGGTCGCGGCCACGCGGGGGCGTGTCGTGTGGTGGGGCTCCAGGTGATCTGTTGCCTCACGTTTGTCAAGGTCTGCACGTGTCTCGTGCGTGGCGCACGCTTGCTCGGTGTTCGCCGAGCTGCCGGGCCGGTCGGTGCTGCGCGGTTGCGCGCGCCGACGTGCGTCCGACTCATCATCCCACACGTCACAGCCGCGGCGGAAAAGTATCGGGCCCGCGCTGCGCGGTTCGCGCGGCGCGGGCCCGGAGGAAGCGGGTAGACGCAGGTCAGGCGAGACCGGGGAACCAGAGGGCGATCTCGCGCGCAGCGGACTCGGGCGAGTCGGAACCGTGCACGAGGTTCTGCTGGGTCTCCAGGCCGAAATCGCCGCGGATGGTGCCGGGCACGGCCTTCTCGACGGGGTCGGTACCGCCGGCGAGCTGACGGAACGCCGCGATCGCGCGCGGGCCCTCCAGCACCGCGGCCACGACGGGCCCGGAAGTGATGAATTCAAGCAGGGAGCCGAAGAAGGGCTTCTCCTTGTGTTCGGCGTAGTGGCCCTGCGCCACCTCGATGGAGACGTGCTTGAGTTCGAGGGCCGCGATGGTCAGGCCCTTCCGCTCGATGCGCGCCAGGATCTCCCCGGACAGGCCGCGCTGCACGCCGTCGGGCTTGATGAGAATCAGAGTCCGCTCAGTCACAGCCCACACAGTAACGTGCCGCCGACGGCGCAGTCCGTTCGGATGACCCGTCGCCGTGCCCCGGATTCAGTCCGAGATCGGCTCCTGGCCCTGGAGGCGCCCCTGCGCCATCCGCTTCTTGACGTCCCGCTCGATGTAGACGATGTACGCCCAGACCAGGCCGAACACGACGCCCACGGAGCCGATCCCCCAGTGCACCGCGAAGCCGGCGATCACGGCGACCTGCAGCGCACAGAACGCGGGGATGGCCCACGGCTTCTTCACGACCATGCAGCCCGCGAAGCAGGCAGCGGCCAGCAGGAGCACGTACCCGATCTTGACGGCGGTCAGGCCGGAGGTCAGCTTGATCACCACCGGCAGCGCCAGCAGGATCACGATCATCTCGAGGATCAGCGTGCCGGACAGGATGCCGCGGAAGCTCTTCCACGGGTCCTTGGTGGGTGGCGTGAACCGCTGGGTGGTCACTGGGGTTCCTTTCCGAACAGCGAACGCGCCGCTCCCGCGGTCACCACGGAGCCAGTGACGAGCACGCCGACACCCGACGCCGGCGCACCGGTGTCGAGGCCGTCGTCCGACTCCTGGTCGGCGAGCGCGATCGCGGTCTCGACCGCGTCGACCATGGTGGGCGAGGTGACGACGCGGTCCTCGCCGAAGATCTCCTCGGCGATCGCGGCGAGCCGCTCGACCTCGAGCGCGCGCGGCGACCCGTTGTGCGTGACGACCACGGTGTCGAGCACCGGTTCGAGCGCGGTCAGCACGCCGATCGCGTCCTTGTCGGCGAGCACGGAGACCACGCCGATCAGCGTGTGGAAACCGAACTCGGTTTCGATGGTTCGGGCGAGCGCCTGCGCGCCGTGCGGGTTGTGCGCGGCGTCGATGAGCACCGTCGGGGCGGTGCGGACGCGTTCGAGCCTGCCCGGGGAGGCCGCTTTCGCGAAGCCCTCCCGCACCGTGTCGACGTCGAGCTGCTGGTCGGCGCCCGCGCCGAAGAAGGCCTCCACGGCGGCGAGCGCGACCACGGCGTTGTTGGCCTGGTGCTCGCCGTGCAGCGGCAGGAAGATCTCGTCGTACACGCCGCCGAGGCCCTGCAGGGTCAGCTGCTGTCCGCCGACGGCGACGCGCCGCTCGACGACCATGAACTCGGACCCTTCACGCGCGACCGCGGCGTCGGCCTCGACGGCCTTGCGGAGCAGCACGTCCATGGCGGCCGGCTCCTGCTTGCCCACGATCACGACGGTGTCCTTGGGGATCAGCCGCTCGGGGGCGCGCTTGATGATGCCCGCCTTCTCCCCCGCGATCGACGGGATGTCCGGGCCCAGGATCTCGACGTGGTCGAGGCCGATCGGCGTGATCACGGCGACCTCTGCCGTGACGACGTTCGTGGCGTCCCAGGTGCCGCCGAGCCCGACCTCCACCACCGCCACGTCGACGGGGGCCTCGGCGAACGCCGCGAAGGCCATCGCCGTGAGCACCTCGAACTTGCTCATCCGCGGACCGTCGGCGGCCTCGGACTGCGCGTCGACGAGCTCGATGAAGGGCTCGAGCTCGCGGTAGGTCTCCACGTACTGCTTCGCAGTGAGCGGCGCACCGTCGACCGCGATGCGTTCGGTGGCGAGCTGCAGGTGGGGGCTGGTGATCCGGCCCGTCCGGCGCGAGAAGGCGAGCAGCAGCGAGTCGATCATGCGCGCCGTGGAGGACTTGCCGTTCGTGCCCGCGATCTGGATCGACGGGTACGCGTCCTGCGGCGAGCCGAGCAACTGCATCAGCGCGGCGATCCGCGTCAGCGAGGGTTCGATCGTGGTCTCGGGCCAGCGCTGATCGAGTTCCGCCTCGACGCGGGCGAGCTCGGCCAGGTCGTCGGGGTCGGCGGCGAAGGCGGGTACCGTCACGCGGCGCCCCCGCCGAGCTGCGCGATCCGCGCCGTCAGCCGCTCGACCTCCTCCTGCGCGACGCTCTGCCGCCCGCGGATCTTGTCGACGACGGCATCCGGCGCCTTCGCCAGGAAGGCCTCGTTGCCGAGCTTGGCCGTGGTCCCGTCGAGCTCCTTCTGCGCGGCCTTCAGGTCCTTCTCCAGGCGCGCCCGCTCGGCCCCCAGGTCGACGGTGCCGGACGTGTCCAGTTCGACGGTGACCGTGCCCCCGGCCAGCCGGACCTCGAGCGACGCGGTGGCGGCGAACCCCTCCTCGGGAGGGGTGAGGCGACACAGGTTCGCGGCCGCGGCGGCCAGGGAGGTCAGGCCCGCCTCGTCGAGGCCGGTGAGCCGCGCGGCGACCCGCTGGCCGGGCTTGAGCAGCTGGTCGCTGCGGAACCTGCGGATCTCGGTGACGAGGCGCTGCAGGTCGGCGAAGCGGCGGGCGGACTCCACGCCGTCGGCGGGGATCTCGGCGGGGGCCCAGTCGCGCGCCGGCCAGTCGGCGATCACCAGCGAGGTTCCGCCGGTCAGCGCCTTCCACAGCACCTCGGTGACGAAGGGCATCGTCGGGTGCAGCATGCGCAGCACGACGTCGAGGGCCTTGCCGAGCACCAGGCGGGTGTTCTCGCCGAGCTCCGCGTCGCCGTCGTCGTTCGCGGCGTGCAGCTGCAGCTTGGCGACCTCGAGGTACCAGTCGCACAGCTCGTCCCACGCGAAGTGGTAGAGCGCCTCACAGGCCTTGCCCAGCTCGTTGGCGTCGAACGCGGCGTCGGCCTCGGCCTGCACCACCGCGAGGCGATCCAGGATCCAGCGGTCGGCATCGGTGAGCCGATCGCGCGCCGGCAGCTCACCGACGTGCGCGTCGTTCATCAGCGCCAGCTTCGTGGCGTTGAACAGCTTGGTGGCGAACTTGCGGCTGCTCGCCGCGGCATCGGCACCCACGTTGAGGTCGGCGCCGGGGATGGTGCCGCGCGCCAGGGTGAAGCGCAGCGCGTCGGCGCCGTACTCCTCCACCCAATCCAGCGGATCGATGCCGTTGCCCTTCGACTTGGACATCTTCTTGCCGAACTCGTCCCGCACGAGGCCGTGCAGCAGCACCTCGTGGAAGGGCACCTTGCCCGGCGCGTTCGGCTCCTCGCCGATGAAGGTGCCGAACATCATCATCCGGGCGACCCAGAAGAAGATGATGTCGTAGCCCGTGATCAGCGTCGAGGTGGGATAGAACTTCGCCAGGTCGGCCGTGGCGTCCGGCCAGCCCATCGTGGAGAACGGGAACAGACCCGAACTGAACCAGGTGTCCAGCACGTCGGGGTCCTGCTCGTAGCCGGCGGGCGGGACGTCGTCCGGGCCGCAGCAGACCACGTCGCGGTTGCCGTCGGCGTCGGCCGGGCCGTACCAGACGGGGATGCGGTGACCCCACCAGAGCTGGCGGGAGATGTTCCAGTCGTGCATCTCGTCGACCCAGTCGAAGAACCGCGGGGCCAGCGACTCGGGAACGATCCTGGTGTCGCCGCTGCGGACGGCGTCGCCGGCGGCCTTCGACAGCCGGTCCACCTTGACCCACCACTGCATCGACAGCCGCGGCTCGATCGGCTCGCCGGAGCGCTCGCTGTGGCCGACGCTGTGCCGGTACGGGCGGACCTCCTTGACGATGCGGCCCTGCTCGGCCAGCGCCTCGCGGATCGCCTTGCGGGCGGCGAATCGGTCCAGGCCGTCGAACGCGGTTCCGGTGCCGACGATGTGGGCCGTCTCGTCCATGATCGTGGGCATCGGCAGGCCGTGCCGCTGACCGAGGGCGAAGTCGTTGGGATCGTGCGCGGGGGTGATCTTCACAGCGCCGGAACCGAACTCGGGATCGACGTAGTCGTCGGCCACGACGGGGATCCGGCGGTCCAGGAACGGGTGCTCGAGGGTGGTGCCCACCAGCGCGCGGTACCGCTCGTCGTCCGGGTGGACGGCGATCGCCGTGTCGCCCAGCATCGTCTCGAGGCGGGTCGTGGCGCAGACGATGTGCGGCTCACCGTCGCTGAGGGACCCGTATCGGAAGGACACGAGCTCCCCGTCGACCTCCTTGTGGTCGACCTCGAGGTCGGAGATGCCGGTCTGCAGCACCGGCGACCAGTTGACGAGGCGCTCGGCGCGGTAGATCAGGCCGGCGTCGAAGAGCTGCTTGAAGATGGTCTGGACGGCGCGCGAGAGGCCCTCGTCCATGGTGAACCGCTCTCGGGACCAGTCGACGCCGACGCCGATGCGGCGCATCTGGCCGGTGATGTTGCCGTGGCTGGCCTCCTTGAAGGCCCAGGCGCGCTCGAGGAACTTCTCGCGGCCGATCTCGCGGCGGCTCGTGCCCTCGGCGGCGAGCTGCTTCTCGACGAGCGACTGGGTGGCGATACCAGCGTGGTCGGTGCCCGGCAGCCACAGCACCTCGTAGCCCTGCATCCGCTTGCGGCGGCACAGCGCGTCGGTGATGGTCTGGTCCAGGGCGTGCCCCAGGTGCAGGCTGCCGGTCACGTTCGGCGGCGGCAGGACCACGGAGAACGCGGGCTTGGGCGAGGTGTTGTCGGCGGTGAAGTAGCCCGCCTCGACCCACCCGGAGTAGATGTCCGCCTCTACCGCACCGGGCTCCCAGGCGGCGGGGAGTCGGTCGAGAGCGGAGTCGCGCGGCGCAGTAGTCACCCCACGATTCTAGTCAGCGCACGCGAGGCGGTTCCGCCGGGCGGGGATGGGCTCACGCCACGTCGCTCGACGACGCCGCCCACGTGTTGCACCGGGCCAGCCGATTCGTCTGGTAGCCGGTGTTCCACCACCCCTGGGCGTGGGCGCTGGTCCCGTGGTCGCGGTCCGAGCCGGGCTGGTCGCCCCGCTCCTGGTCCTCGAACGCCGTCCGGTAGTCGCGGCTGGTGAACTGACCACCGGTGTCACTCACCGACTTCACCAGCATCCCGCTGAAGCACTGCGCCTGCAGCTCGGTGCGGCGCGAGACCTCGAGCCCGCGATCCGAGGTACGGCCGTACTGCCGTTCCAGCCGCACCTCCGCGGCGAGGATGCCGGTCACCCGCTGCACGTGGTGCCCGTACTCGTGCGCGAAGACGGACAGGTAGATCACCGGCTGGTTCCCGTAGCGGTCCACCTGCAGCCCGCTGGGCGGCATGTACAGGGTCTCGTTCGAGGGGCAGTAGAACGCCGCCACGTTCTCCGCCGCCAGGTCGGTCGTGCCACACGGCGAGGACAGCTTGGTACCGGACGGCACCAGCACGGTGGGCTTGCGGTAGCTCAGGCCGGCGGCCTCGGTCGCGGACTGCCAGGC
Organism: Tsukamurella sp. NPDC003166; assembly: GCF_040611135.1. NCBI lineage: Bacteria > Bacillati > Actinomycetota > Actinomycetes > Mycobacteriales > Tsukamurellaceae > Tsukamurella > Tsukamurella sp. NPDC003166. The sequence goes on along the minus strand of NZ_JBEXNL010000002.1, from coordinate 183,455 downwards.
CCGGTCGAGGCACGGCGCGATGCTGTCGAAGAAGCGCTTGCCCGCGGCGCTGTCGGAGGGCCAGCCCGCCGCGGTGCAGGGCTGGGTCAGCAGCCCTGCGCTCGCATTCGCGAACAGCGGGTTACCCTGGAGCGCAGCGGTTCCCGTCGGGGTCGTGCCGGCCGCCACGGACTGGCCGGTGGTCTCGGACCGTGCGGTCGCGCTCGTGGTGGTGGCCGACGTCGTCGTGGTGACCTCCGTCGTGGTGACGGTGCCGCCCGACGCCCCGGTGGGGGACGCACCGGTGTCCACCGTCGATCTGCCCGCCAGCGCGATCACCGCGACGCCCAGCAGGAGCGCGATGATCACCACGATCGCGACGACCAGCACGGCGACCCACGGCCCGCCGCCGGAGCGCGCGGGCGGGACCGGTGCCCACGCCGGAGCTCCGGAGCCGACGGTGCGCCCGTACCCGACGGGCCCGACGGGGCCTCGGTACGGGGCGGGCATCGACCACTGGGCGGGCGGGACGACGCGCGGCGGCGCCGCGGGGACCGGTCGCTGCGGGACGGGCCGATACGCGGGGTGCGGCGCCTGCGGCCGCGGGACTCCGGGTCGTGCGGCACCGGGGCCGTAGCTCGGTGCGTACGGACGGACCGGGCCTGCCGGGCGGGGCGGCACCGTCGGCCTGCGGACGCCGGAGGAGATGCGGTACTGACCCGAGAGTCCCCGCGCCGGTGCGGGGCGCGGGGCCTGCGCGGGCGGCGGAACGGGCACGCGGCGCGGCTGCGGACGCCCCGCGGACGAGCCCGGACGCGGATAGCCGCGGCCCTGCGGATCGTACGGATTCCCCACGTCTGCGCCCCTCTCCACCCCTGGACGTCCGTTATCGTACCTAGCCATGCGGGAGGACAGAGGGATGCGTGGTGCCGGGCTGCTCGGGAGGCCGGTGGCGATCGTGCTGGTGGGACTGCTGGCGGTGCTGTTGGCCGTCGCGCCCGCGGCGGCCGATCCGAACGGCGTCGGGGTGGACGTCGTGATGGACCTCCGCGACGACGGCGGGCTCGCCGTCACGACGACGATCACCGCACCGACGGGTCGCGCGGTGGCGCAGCGTCTCCCGCTCGACGTGCAGGTCGAGGGCTCCCGGGTCCAGCACTTCACGGTGTCCGACGTGAAGGCGGAGAACGGCACCGCGACGGTCACCGACGGCGCGCTGCAGGTCTCCGCGCCGGGCGGCACCACCAAGGTCGCGTACACCGTGCGCGGCACGGTGGAGAACGGCCCGGAGCTGCAGCAGTTCACCTGGCCGATCGCCGCGGGGTACACCGTCGACCTCGAACGCCTCACCGCCACGTTCGGTTCGCCGGCCGCCGCGCCGGACTCGCCGCTCTGCGGCATCGGCAGTCCCGGCGAGCGGCGCCTGTGCTCCATGACCGAGACCGACGCCACGGGGCACGTCTCCATGCAGCAGACCGGACTGCCGAGGGGCAAGGCCGCGGTCTTCACCGTGCTCCTGCCCGCGGGAACGGTGAAGGCGGACGCGAGGTTCACCTCGGCGGCCCCGTCCCGCCCCGCCGAGGCCGGCACCGCAGCGCTGGTCGCACTGTCGCTGGGCACCGTCCTCGCCCTGGCCGTGGCCGGATTCGCGCTCCTGCGCCGCCGCGCCGACGACGCGGCGGCCGGGTCCGCGGGTCCGACGGCCGACCTGTTGATCCCCGCGGACGCCGCGGGTGGACGGGGCGGCAGCGTCGCCTTCGCCTCGCCCGACGGTGTCCTCCCGGGCCAGGTCGGCGCCCTGGTGGACGGCCGGGTGCGCCCGTCCGACATCGGCGCGACGGTGCTCGACCTCGCGGTCCGCGGCTACCTCTGGATCGCCGAGCTGCCGGGCGGGGACTACCAGATCTCCCGGCGCGCGCCGCTCGACGGCGCGGCCTCCCCCGCCGAGCGCGCCGTCGTCGACGCGATCCTGCCCGACGGTGCCGAGTCCACCACCACCGGCGAGCTCGCGGGCGGCGCCCGGCCCCTGGCGCTGTCCGGGGCCCGTTCCGCGGCCCGCGCGTCCGTGATCGAACGCGGCTGGGTCCGCACGCTCCCCCGCGCGCGCCGGACGGCGCTCGCGTTCGCGGTGACCGAGGTCGGCGCGATCGCGGCGCTGATCTGCGCGTTCGTCGGGGCGACGGTGCTCTGGGCGCTCGCCGTGATCATCCTCGGACTGGGTCTGACGGTGGCCGCGCTCCTGCTGCCGGAGCGGACCGTTTCGGGCAGCAGGCTGGCGGCCGGCGTGGGCGGGATGCGGCAGTACCTGATCGCGACGAACGTCGGCGCGCTGCCCCCGGAACAGCGCGCACTGCTCTTCGAGCGGGGCCTGCCCTACGCGCACGCCTTCGGCGACCTGCGGGGATGGGTCGGGACCTGGGGCGGCACCGTCGGCGCGCCCCTGGACTGGTACCGCTCCGCGCAGGGCCCGGTCGCCGGGCTCATGACGCTCGGCGCCGTCCTCGACGGCGTCGCGGCGCAGGCCGATGCCGCCGAGCGAGCCTGACAGAACAACACTGTGCCCCCAGCCGTTTCGGCTGGGGGCACAGTTCTGACGTGCGCGTTACGCGCTCTTCTCGCGACGCTCGTGCGAGCGCTTGCGGGGCACGATGGTGGGCAGCACATTGTCGCGCACCGTCTCGCCCGTGACCACGACCTTCGCCACGTCGTCGCGCGACGGGATGTCGAACATCACGGGGTTGAGGACCTCTTCCATGATCGCGCGGAGCCCGCGGGCCCCGGTACCGCGATGGATGGCCTGATCGGCGATGGCACCGAGGGCCTCCTCGTCGAACTCGAGCTCCACGCCGTCCATCTCGAACAGGCGCTGATACTGCTTGACGAGGGCGTTCTTCGGCTCCGAGAGGATCGAGACCAGCGACTCCTTGTCCAGGTTGGACACGGACGCAATGACGGGAAGACGGCCGATGAACTCCGGGATCAGGCCGAACTTGATCAGGTCCTCGGGCAGCACGTCGGCGAAGTGGTCGACGGTGTCGACCTCGCTCTTGGTGCGCACCTCGTTGCCGAATCCCAGGCCCCGCTTGCCGATCCGGTCGCCCACGACCTTCTCCAGCCCGGCGAAGGCGCCCGCCACGATGAACAGCACGTTCGTCGTGTCGATCTGGATGAACTCCTGGTGCGGGTGCTTGCGGCCGCCCTGCGGCGGGACGCTGGCCTGCGTGCCCTCGAGGATCTTCAGCAGCGCCTGCTGCACGCCCTCACCCGACACGTCGCGCGTGATCGACGGGTTCTCGCTCTTGCGCGCGATCTTGTCGACCTCGTCGATGTAGATGATGCCGGTCTCGGCGCGCTTGACGTCGTAGTCGGCGGCCTGGATCAGCTTGAGGAGGATGTTCTCCACGTCCTCGCCGACGTAGCCCGCCTCGGTGAGCGCGGTGGCATCGGCGATGGCGAAGGGCACGTTGAGCATCTTCGCCAGCGTCTGCGCCAGGTAGGTCTTGCCGCAGCCGGTGGGGCCGAGCATGAGGATGTTGGACTTCGCCAGCTCCACGCTCTCGCCGCGCGCGTCCTTGCGCTCGCCCGCCTGGATCCGCTTGTAGTGGTTGTAGACCGCGACCGCGAGGTTCCGCTTGGCCGAGTCCTGCCCGATCACGTAGTTGTCCAGGAAGTCGCGGATCTCGACCGGCTTGGGCAGCTCGTCCAGCTTCACATCGCTGGACTCCGCGAGCTCCTCCTCGATGATCTCGTTGCACAGGTCGATGCACTCATCGCAGATGTACACGCCGGGACCGGCGATCAGCTTCTTGACCTGCTTCTGGCTCTTTCCGCAGAAGGAGCACTTCAACAGGTCTGCGCCGTCCCCGATCCGTGCCATGCCGTGCCCTACTTCCCTTGCCGATGACTGGTCTGCCCGCAGTCCCGAGGGCAGCCGACGCCTGATGTCGACGGTACCCGCGAACCGAATTCCCGGCGACCGATATGAACAGCTTGCTGCAGGTGGCGCCGGGGGCCGCGGAACCCGCTCACGCGGCGTGTCGCGGCCCCCGGCCACCTGCTCGAATTACTTGGCGGACGCCTTGCGGTACGGGAACACCGTGTCGACGATGCCGTACTCCTTGGCCTGGTCGGCCGTGAGGATGTTGTCGCGGTCGGTGTCCTTGCGGATCTGCTCGAAGGTCTGGCCGGTGTGGTTCGCCAGGATCTCGTCGAGACGGTTGCGCACGCGCTCGATCTCGGCCGCCTGGATCTCCAGGTCCGAGACCTGCCCACGGGCGCCGCCGCCGCTGCGCGGCTGGTGGATCAGCACCGTCGAGTTGGGGAGCGCGGCGCGCTTGCCCGGCGTACCGCCGGCCAACAGGATCGCCGCAGCGGAGGCCGCGGTGCCGAGCACGACGGTCGCGACGTCGCAGTGGACGTACTGCATCGTGTCGTAGATGCCCAGCGCGTCGTAGACGCTGCCGCCGGGCGAGTTGATGTACAGGGTGATGTCGCGGTCCGGGTCCTGGGACTCGAGCACCAGCAGCTGCGCCATCACGTCGTTCGCCGAGACCTCGTCGACCTGGGTCTTGAGGAAGATGATGCGCTCGTCGAAGAGCTTGGCGTACGGGTCCATGACCCGCTGCTCACCGTTGGCGGCGCGCTCGAAGAACTGCGGAATCGTGTAGCGGGACTGCGGCGGCAGGTGCAGGCCCTGCGCCGTGTTCTGGGGGAAACCGTCGGTCATTGAAGTGAAGTCCTCTCGCTACTTGACGGCGCTCGCGCGGCTGACGACGTGGTCGACGAAGCCGTAGTCGCGGGCCTCCTCGGCCGTGAACCAGTTGTCGCGGTCCGCGTCGGCCTCGATCTTCTCGATCGACTGGCCGGTGAACTGCGCGTTGAGGCGGTTCATCTCGATCTTGGTCTTGCGGTAGAGCTCGGCCTGGATCGCGATGTCGGCCGCGGTGCCGCCGATGCCGGCGGACGGCTGATGCATCATGATGCGTGCGTGCGGGAGCGCGTAGCGCTTGCCCTTGGCGCCGGCGGCGAGCAGGAACTCGCCCATCGACGCGGCCATGCCCATCGCGTACGTCGCGACATCACACTCGACGAACTCCATGGTGTCGAAGATCGCCATGCCGGCGGAGATGCTGCCACCGGGGGAGTTGATGTAGAGGTTGATGTCCTTGGTCGGATCCTCCGCGGACAGCAGCAGCATCTGCGCACAGAGCTGGTTCGCGATGTCGTCGTTCACCTCGCTGCCGAGGAAGATGATCCGCGACTCCAGGAGGCGGCTGTACACCGAATCGTTGAGGTTCAAACCGGCGAGTCCGGTCCGCATGATGGGGTTGGAGGTCATCCGCTGCTCCCTGCCTTTCTTTGCTGACATCGACACTAACGAACGCGCAGGGGCGGAACGTCCCCCGGCGCGCCCCACTCCGCTGAGGGCAGAACGCCCCGCAGCCGGTCGGGGCTGCGGGGCGATCGTGCGGCGGGACTACTTCTCTTCGGCGGCGGAGTCCTCGGCGGTGATCTCCTCGGCCTCGGCGACCACGGCCTCCTCGGACGCGGCCTCCTCGGCGAGCTCCTCGCCGGCGTCGTCACGGTCGAACAGGGCCTTGGTGTCGACGGCGTTGCCGTCGGCGTCCTTGACCGTCACCTCGAGCACGACGTCCGCGAGGCCCTTGCCCCGGCGGACCTCCTGGAACAGGGCGGGCAGCTGCCCGGCCTGCTGGATCTGCTGGATGAACTCGGCGGGCTGCACGCCGTAGCGCTGCGACTGGAACAGGATGTGCTCCTGCAGCTCCTGCTGGTCGACCTGCACGTCCTGGGCGTCCGCGATCGCGTCGAGCAGCAGCTGGACCTTCACCTGCTTCTCGGCCGACTCGCGGGCCTGGTTCTCGAACTCCTCGCGCGTGGTGCCCTGCGCCTTGAGCGCGGTCTCGAGGAGCTCCTCGTTGTGGCCCACCTGGTGCAGCACGTCGTGCACGTTGGCGTCGGTCTGCTCCTTGACGACGGCCTCGGGCAGCGGCACCTCGACGGACTCGAGCAGCTTGTCGAGCACGGCGTCGCGGATGTCCGCGGCCTGGCCCAGCTTCTTGTTCTGCTCGACGCGCTCACGCAGGTCGGCACGCAGCTCGTCGACGGTGTCGAACTCGCTCGCCAGCTGGGCGAACTCGTCGTCCAGTTCCGGCAGCTCGCGCTCCTTGACGGAGTCGACGACGACGGTGACGTCCGCCTCCTGGCCCGCGAACTCGCCGGCCACGAGGGTGGTCGCGAACTCCTTGGACTCGCCCGACTTCAGGCCGACGACGGCCTCGTCGAGACCGTCGATGAGGTTGCCGGAGCCGACCTCGTGCGACAGGCCGGTGGTCTTGGCGTCCTCGACGTCCTTGCCGTCGACGGTGGCCGACAGGTCGATGGTGATGAAGTCACCGGTCTCGACCGCACGCTCGACGCCCTTGAGGGTGCCGAAGCGGGCGCGCAGGCCCTCGATCTGCTCGTCGACGTCGGCGTCCGTGACCTCGAGCGACGGGACCTCGACCTCGATGGCCGAGTAGTCGGGCAGCGTGATCTCGGGGCGCACGTCCACCTCGGCGGTGAACGAGAAGGTCTCGCCGTACTCGAGCTTGTCGATGTCGATCTCGGGCTGTCCGAGGGCCTTCACCTCGGAGTCGAGGACGGCCTGGCTGTACTTGCCGGGCAGCGCGTCGTTGATCACCTGCGAGAGCACGGCGTCGCGGCCGACGCGCGCCTCGATCAGCTTCGCGGGGGCCTTGCCCTTGCGGAAGCCGGGGATGTTGACCTGGTCGGCGAGCGTCGCGTAGGCGCGCTCGAAATCGGGCGCGAGCTCGTCGAAGGGAACCTCGACGCTCAGGCGGACGCGAGTCGGGCTCAGCTGCTCGACGGTGCTCTTCACTCGTTCTCCTCGGGTTGGTATCAGCAGGACGCCGCCTGATGTGCGGTTTCCTGCGGGCAGCACGGGGCCCCGTCGGGCCCACGGCACTCGGACGATCCTACGCGACGGTGCCGGGGCCGGTTCAGCCCGGGCGGGCGCCGGACGGGCGGACATCGGCCATGATGAACACATGATCCCCGCCGGACTCGTGGTCGCCGCCATCGCCGCGCTCGTGCACTGCTTCATCTTCTACTTGGAATCGATCGCGTGGACGTCGCCGCGCTCCCGCGCGACCTTCGGCACGACCGCCGAGACGGCGGAGGTCACCCGTCCGCTCGCCTTCAACCAGGGTTTCTACAACCTGTTCCTCGCGGTGGCGGTGTTCCTCGGCCTCGCGCTGTTCGGGCCGCAGCGCGCCGTCGGCGCGACCCTGATCCTCGTGGGCGTCGGCTCGATGCTCGCGGCGGCGCTGGTCCTCGCGCTATCGGATCGGACCAAGCTCCGCGCGGCGATCGTCCAGGGTTCCGCACCCCTGGTCGCCGTGATCGCGCTGACGGTCGGTCTCATCGCGTAGATCAGCAGAGGCGCGTATCCCGCGCTTCCACTGGCCACGAGGTGAGCAGCTCGAAGTGCCTTGAGAGGTCCCGCCGCTCAACGAAGCTCCGGAAGAGGCACAACGCCACGCGCAGGGAATGCGTCATGTAGGCGCACGTAGCGTCGTCGGCGTGCTCGTCCCCCACGTGCAGGGCGAGCTCCTGAGGCGATACGTGCCGGCGCCACAGCTGCAGGTTTCGCTCGTTCAGGCCGTCTGCGCCCTGGACACCGAACTCCGCGATGAATCCGTGCCCCGCCTTCGAAAGCACCTGGACGAACGGCACCCGCCATCGACCGACGTCGACAGCCGCCCCGCCGTCGCCCGCGGACGCCGGTCCCACCACCGACATCGTGAGGAAGTAGTCGTCATCCGGATCGGCGTCGGGCGACGCGCGGTCGTCGAGCAGGCCCCGCACCGCCGGATACCAGTCGGCCGCCGTACAGCGATACGTACCGCACCGCGGATGCTCGTACTCCGCCCACTGTGCAGCACCCAGGTGCAATTCGAACTCGAGTGCGCCGGCCGCTTCCAGGTCCATCCCCATGTCCATGAGCGCACGCTACGACGCCCCACTGACAACTACGCTGAGGCGCATGACCGTCCAGCTGCGCGCCATGGAACGCACGGACCTGCGGTTCGTACACGGCCTGTTCAACGACCGGGCGGTGATGTCGTACTGGTTCGAGGAGCCCTTCGACGCGCTGGCCGAGCTCGAAGACATCTACGAGCGGCACATCCACGACGAGCGCGAGCGTCGATTCATCATCGAGAACGACGGACTGCCGGTGGGCCTGGTCGAGCTCGTCGAGATCAACGTCATCCACCGGAACTGCGAGTTCCAGATCATCGTGGCACCGGCGCAACAGGGGCGCGGCTACGCGAGCGTCGCCACCCGCAGGGCGCTCGACTACGCGTTCCGGATCCTCAACCTGCACAAGGTGTACCTCTACGTGGACGTCGCCAACGAGAAGGCGGCGCACGTCTACGAGAAGCTGGGGTTCACCGAGGAAGGGCTGCTGCGCGAGCAGTTCTTCTCGAACGGTCGGTACCGCGATGCGCGGCTCATGGGCGTCTTCCAGCGCGACTTCCTCGCCGCGGACCCGCCGCTCGGCTGATCGCGACGTGGGCACACGGTGTGACCGCCCTCCCACCAGGGCCCGAGTGTGAATCGGTGCGGCCGGGCGGCGACGGCCGCTCACCGTCGGTAACCATGGGGAATGACCACCCCGACGGAGCAACAGCCCACGAAGCCCCGCCCAGTCGTCTCCCGGGACGCCGCGATCGGACCCGACGCACGCCTGTCCTGGCTCCTCGCCGGCATGGCGGGCATGGTCGGCGCGGTCGCCTTCCTGCACTCCGCGGGGTACTTCGTGACCTTCATGACGGGCAACACCGAGCGCGCGGTACTCACCTGGTTCAAGGCCGCCGATGCGCAGCGGATCGCGGGTGCCGGCGCGCTCGCCGCGACCGCCCTCATCATCGCCTTCGTGACGGGTGTCGTGGTGGCGTCGATCTGCCGCCGCTACTTCTGGCACGGCCACCCGCACGGCCCGACGGTGCTCACCACGGCGGGCCTGCTGGTCGCGTCGGCCACGGACTTCGTCCTCGACGGCTTCGCGGAGCCTCAGGTGCGCTTCGTCCCCATCCTGATCATCACCTTCTCGCTGGGAGCACTGAACACGTCCTTCACCAAGAACGGCGAGGTCTCGGTGCCCCTCTCGTACGTGACGGGCACGCTGGTCAAGCTCGGGCAGGGCATCGAGCGGCACGCGACCGGCAACGGCACCGTCTTCGACTGGCTCGGCTACGCCCTGGTGTACGCCGGGTTCGTCCTCGGCGCCGCGGTGGGCGGCGCCATCGGCTCGGTCGTGACCGGCCCGCAGGTCATCCTCGCCGCCGGCGTGCTCTGCGGCGTCATCACGCTGATCACGTTCCTGCATTCGGATCGGCGGACGCTGCTGGGCTGACCGGGTCCGGCGCGACCCACCGGTCCCGGTTGAACCGGATCTCGATCGCGGCCGGCAGAACCTCCGTCCCCGCCGCGGCCGGGCGGGTGCGGACCGGCTCCCCCGTCGCCGTGTCCACGAACACGAGGGGCGCCCCCTCGGGCTGCAGATGGGCGTCGCCGAACTGGATCAGCGCGAGGAACACGGGCAGCAGATCCTCGCCCGCCGCCGTGAGCCGGTACTCGGCGCGGGCGCGCGCCCCCGGCTCGCGGTACTCCGTCGCTGCGATGAGATCCGCCGAGGCCAGTTGTTTGAGCGCGCGCGAGACCGCAGGGGCGGAGGTCTCCGTCCGGGTGACGAGGTCGTCGAAGCGCGTCGTGCCGTAGAGGAGTTCCCGCACGACGAGGAACACCGTCTTCGTGGTGAGCAGGTCCAGTGTGCGGGCGGCCGAGCAGCCGTCGCCGATCGCCCACGTACTCCGGTCCCGCAGTCGCTCCTCGAACTCCATGACCCGATCATAACTAACGCTTGCGTTACTCAGATCGAGATGCTTGAATCGAGCTGACTAACGTAGTCATTACTCAGAAGGAGCAGTCATGGTCGCCATCAAGGACGCCGTCGTCGTCGTCACGGGAGGCCGACGGGGCCTCGGTGCCGCGCTGGTCGACGGGGCGCTGGCCCGCGGGGCCAGGAAGGTCTACGCGACGGGGCGGGAGCCGTTCACCGATCCCCGCCCCGAGGTCGTGCCCGTCGCCCTCGAGGTGCGGTCACCGGAATCCGCCGAAGCCCTCGCACGGCTCGCGTCGGACGCCGAGATCGTGTTCAACAACGCCGGGATCATGACTCCCACGCCACTGGCGACCGGCGACCTCGCCGAGATCGAGGCGATGTTCGACGTCAACGCGCTCGGCCTGCTGCGCGTCGCGCGGGCCTTCGCTCCGGTGCTGGCGGCGAACGGCGGTGGCACGCTCGTCGACATGCACTCCGTGCTCTCGTGGCTGTCCGGGTCCGGCGGTTACGGAGCGTCGAAGGCGGCCGCGTGGTCGATCACGAACTCGCTCCGTGTCGAACTCGCCGCGCAGAACACCCGGGTCGTCGGTGTGCACGCGGGCTTCATCGACACCGACATGGTGTCGGCCATCCCGGCACCCAAGGCGACGCCCGACGAGATCGCCACGGCGATCCTCGACGGCGTCGAGGCCGGCGAGGTCGAGATCCTCGCCGACGAGATCACGACCACCACGAAGGCGGCCCTCTCCGGCCCCGTCGAAGCCCTGACCTTCCCCGCCGGCGCCTGACCCGACCACAACCCGAAGGAATCACCATGCCGCTCTGGAACATCCACCACACACCCGGCGTCTTCACCGCCGCCGAGAAGGAATCGCTCTCCACCGCGATCACCGATCAGTATGCGGCGATCGGCCTGCCGCGCTTCTACGTCGTCGTCCTGTTCCACGAGGTCTCGCCGCAGGACTTCTTCATCGGCGGCACCAGCGCCCCGGTCGCGGTGCGCATCGCGATCGACCACATCGCCCGGCACGCGTCCGACTCCGCAAGCCGGTCGCGGATCGCGCAATGGGTGCGTGCGATGGTCGCACCGTCGCTGGCCCGGCACCCCGATCTGCAATGGGAGTTCCACGTCGACGACACCAGCGAGGAGATGTGGATGATCAACGGCCTCGTACCACCGCCGGCGCAGTCCGAGGCGGAGCGAACCTGGGCCGCGACGAACCGGTCCTCGGCGTACTGACCTCGATTGCGGTCACCGCGAGCACAACCGGTGACAGGGACCCCGGAGCGCCGATAGCTTCCGATCGGTGAGCACCGCCACCGTCGAATCCGTTCCCGTACCGTCCGCTCCCGACCGTGCACAGCTGCGGCGCGTGGTCGCGGCGTCGCTACTGGGCACCACGGTCGAGTGGTACGACTTCTTCCTCTCCTCGACCGCGGCATCGATGGTCTTCACCAAACTCTTCTTCCCGGAGACGAGTTCGTTCGTGGGCACGATGCTCGGCTTCGTCACGTTCGCCGTGGGCTTCGTCATGCGGCCGATCGGCGGTCTCGTCTTCGGGCACGTCGGAGATCGGATCGGCCGGCGCCAGACCCTCGCGCTGACGATGCTGCTGATGGGTGTGGCGACGGCACTGATGGGCGCGCTCCCCACCGCCGGCCAAGTGGGTGTCCTGGCCCCGATCCTGTTGCTACTACTACGGATCGTCCAGGGTTTCGCGCTCGGCGGCGAGTGGGCGGGCGCGGTCCTGCTGGCCGTCGAGCACGCGCCCGAGGGCCGCAAGGGCCGGTTCGGTGCGGTCCCGCAGGTGGGTCTCGCGCTCGGCCTCGGACTCGGCACCGCCGTCTTCGCACTGCTGCAAACGGTTTTCGACGACGACCAGTTCCTCCGGTTCGGCTGGCGCATCGCCTTCGCCGTGTCGATCGTGTTGGTGGTGATCGGCATCGTCGTGCGGCTGGTTGTCGACGAGACCCCCGCGTTCGTGGCAGCCCGGGCGACGCTGGACACCACCCGTACGCCCCTGCGCCAGTTGCTCGGCGATCCCGTGTTGCGCCGCAACACTATCGCCGGGTGCCTCGCGCGGTGGGCCGAGGGCAGCGCGTTCAACACGTGGGGCGTCTTCGCCATCACGTACGCCACGGCGACGCTCGCGATGAACAAGATCGGGGTCCTGCTCGCCGTGACCGCGGCCGCCCTCGTCATGGCCGCGGTGATCCCGTTCGCGGGCGCACTCGCGGACCGGATCGGGCCGGGCAGGGTGTACGGCACTGGCGTGCTGCTCTACGGCCTTGCGGTGTTCCCCGTGTTCGCGCTGTTCGGGACCGCGTCGATCGCCTGGTTCACAGTGGGCCTCGTCGTGGTGTTCGGCTTCGTCCACGGCCTCTTCTACGCCGCGCAGGGCACCTTCTTCGCGAGCCTCTTCCCCACCGAGGTCCGCTACACGGGACTGTCCGTCGTGTACCAGTTCTCGGGGATCTACGCGTCGGGCCTGACGCCCCTCATTCTCACCGCGCTGATCCACGGGGCCGACGGTGCGCCGTGGCCTGCGGCGGGCTATCTGGTCGCCACGGCGGCGATCTCAGTGACCGCGACGGTGTGGATCAGACGGGTCGCCCGGCTCCCGTGAACGGGCGCACCGTCATTCGCCGGGCACGAGCACGATCCTGCCGCGGAGGCCCCCGCGACGACTGCGCTCCTGCGCTCCCGCCACCTGCGCCAGCGGGAACGGGTGCACGTCCGGACACGATCCACCATGCCAGCGCCGTAGACCACGGGCTCGGCACCGAGATCGCGGTGGCGCTCGGCGTTCCGCTCTCCCGCGATGCCGATCACTCGCGCTCCCCGCGCCATCGCCAGCTGGACCGCGGCACTGCCGACGCCACCCGACGCGCCGTTGATCAGCACGGTCCCGCCCTGAACACCGAGTTGCTCCAGGGCGCGGGTCGCGGTCTCGACGACGGACGGCAGGGCAGCTGCGGCCTCCGCGTCGAGTCCGGCGGGAATCGGCGCGTAGTGAGCGACCACCGCGAGGTCCGCTTGTGCCCTGCCGTCGGAACAGAAGCCGAACACCCGGTCGCCGAGAGCGATGTCCGAGACTGAATCGCCCACCTCGTCGACGACTCCGGCGGCCTCGTAGCCGCCCCGGGCCGGGGTGCGGCGCGGCGATCTCGACGACCCGCAGTACCCTCCGGTCCACCGAACCGGTCGAATCGCACCGCCTGCATCGCCGCCTCCACGCGTCCGCTTCCGCAGCCGGTGGCGCGGTGTTCCGGTACCCGGTGTCCTCCGGGATCGGGTGGACTCCCAACACCGTGGCTCTCGGGCGAGACACCTAAGGCGCGGCGGGTTCGGGCACGCAAAACCCACATGCGTTCGCGGGTGACCCGTGCCACACTGCCACCCATGAGGCCACGCATCCGGGACTTCCACGACGACGACCTCGACACCGTCGTGCAGCTGTGGGAGGCGGCGCACCACCGCGGCACGACGCCCGTGTACTCGATGGCGGAGGTCATCGCGTCGTGTCAGCAGGACCACGCGATGGTCGCGACGGTGGACGATCGCGTGGTCGCCGTCGCGGTGGGCCGCGCCGCCCACGCTCAGGGGTGGATCGTGTTCTTCGACGTCGCCCCGGACATCGATCGACGCGTCGCGGGCACCCTGCTCGACGCCCTGGAACGGCGGATGGCCCCGTTGGGGCTCGGCAAGCTCTCCGTCCTCACCTCGGGCGACGACGACGCCGCAGCCGCGTTGTCGGAGAACGGCTTCGAGATCCGTGATCCGGTGCGGTACCTGGAGCGCCCGATGCCCGTGCAGCGCCGCGAGCTCGACCTGCTCAAGGAGGTCGGCGGGCGACTGCTGCCGCGGCACCTGTGGGACGGCGTGAGCGGCATGCGACAGGAGAAGGAGATGCTCGAGCAGCGCCTGGTGACGCCGCTCGCGCGCCCGGACATGGCGGAGCGATTCGGCGTGATGCCGCCGCACGCCGTGATGCTGTTCGGACCGCCCGGCACCGGGAAGACGACCTTCGCGAAAGCCGTCGCGTCACGCCTGGACTGGCCGTTCGTGGAGCTCTTCCCCTCCCGCCTCGCCGACTCCCCGGGCGGCCTGGCCGGGGCGCTGCGATCCGCGTTCGAATCGATCGCGTCGCTCGAGCACGCCGTCGTGTTCATCGACGAGGTGGAGGAGATCGCCTCGCACCGCCGCGGCGACCCGCCGTCGCCCACACAGGGCGTGACCAACGAGCTGCTCAAGCAGGTGGCGGAGTTCCGCGACCAGGAGGGGCGGCTCCTGGTGTGCGCCACCAACTTCGTCCGCGCGCTCGACGACGCCTTCCTCCGGCACGGCCGGTTCGACTACGTCATGCCGATCGGGCTCCCCGACGCCGGCGCACGCTCCGCGATCTGGGGCCGCTACATACCGGAGCACGCGATCGACGCGATCGACATCGACGCCTTGACCGTCGCCAGCGAGGGCATGACTCCCGCCGACATCGAATACGCGGCGCGGCGCGCCTCACAGGACGCCCTGGCGCGGGCGCTCGACGCCGACGAGGGCGTCCCACCCCAGGAGCTGAGCACCGACGACTACCTCGCGGCGCTGGGCGCGACCCGTGCGACGGTCTCGCCGGCGGTCGCCGCCGAGTTCTCCGAGGACATCGAGACCTACGCGCGCCTGTGATCGGAGCCGTGCACCGCGGAGGCGGACGGCGCACGATTTCGAATGATCGAACATTCCTGCTATCGTGGTGCTCAAGTTCGTGAGCGTGACTGTAAACCGCTCAGTGAAACAGAGGCCGGGGCGCGTTACAGGTGCCACCGGCCTCGCCCATATCCGGAGCACGTCTTCTTCGCAGCGATAGTTAGCGTCCACGCGGTATCGAACCGGACAATCTTCGTCTAACGTCTGTGCACGAAGGCCCGATCGACCGTCGATCCACGGTCACATCGTCCAGACAGAAGGCGAGAGTCCATGTACCCCAACGGAGGTCCGTCGAGCCCGGCACCGTACCAGCCGCCCGCGCAGCGTTCACGTGCGGTGGTGATCGCGGGGTGGGTCCTGCTCGTCCTCGCCGCCCTCGTCGCCCTCGGGTCCCTCGTCGGCGGCGACGGGTTCGCGGGCCGCATCGCCGGGCTCCTCCTCGCCGCCACGCTCGCCGTGCTGGGGGTGATGCTGGTGCGGCCGTTCGCTTCCTGGAAGGTGGCCGGCCCCGGGGCCGCCCTCGCGCTCGTGCTGAGCATGCTCATCATGCCGAGCACGCCGAAAGAACCGACTCCGGCGAGCGGGTTGGTCGGCCCCACCTCCGCCGCCGCCGTCACCTCGTCGGCCACCGCGACGGTGACCGTCACCGCGACGACCACGACGACGTCCTCGAGCCCGGCCCCGTCGACCACCACCGCGGCTCCGACGACGACCACGACCACCACCGCGGCGCTGCCGAATCCCGGTGTCACGGAAACGGACACCCGCACCCCGGTCCCCGCACCGCCCCGAACGGTCACGACTGAGCCCACCAACGATTCGCCGTCGGCCTACTACAAGAACTGTGATGCTGCGAAAGCAGCGGGCGCCGCGCCCATGCGACGGGGCGAGCCCGGCTACCGGCCGGGCCTCGACAGGGATGGCGACGGCATCGCGTGCGACAGGTGATCTCGCACGGTCGGCCCTGCGAGCGGCCGCAGGCATAGTCTCGAAGCATGCCCACGCGAGCCCGATCCGCCCGGCCGGAGGAGGCACCGTCGGCGGCGGGACGCGTGCGGACGGTGCCGGATCTGGACGCGCTGGTCATCAGCTGCCGGGCGTGCCCGCGGCTCGTCGCCTGGCGGGAGGAGGTCGCACGGGTCAAACGCGCGTCGTTCGCTGACCAGACGTACTGGGGCAAGCCCGTTCCCGGTTTCGGGCCGGCCGACGCGTCGATCCTCATCGTCGGCCTGGCGCCCGCGGCGCACGGCGCCAACCGCACGGGCCGGATGTTCACCGGCGACCGCAGCGGCGACGTGTTGTTCGCCGCGCTGCACGCCGTGGGTCTCGCGAATCAGCCCACGGCCACCGCGATCGACGACGGCCTGCAGCTCGTCGACACCCGGATCAGCTCGCCCGTCCACTGCGCGCCGCCGGACAACAAGCCGACGCCGGACGAGCGCCGCACCTGCTCCCCCTTCCTGGCGCGCGAATTCGAACTCCTCCCGACGGTGCGCGTCGCCGTCGTGCTGGGCGGGTTCGGCTGGCAGGCACTGTTCTCCGTACTCGCGGAGGGCGGCTGGACGATCCCCCGGCCCCGCCCGAGATTCGGCCACGGCACACGAGTGGACCTGCGGCACCCGGACGGACGCCGGCTCACCGTCCTCGGGTGTTTCCACGTGAGCCAGCAGAACACCTTCACCGGACGGCTCACTCCGGCCATGCTGGAGGAGGTCCTGCGGAACGCGAGGCGCATCGCCGCCGAGCGAACGACGGAAGGCGCGACGATGACAGTCCGGGTCAAGCGGGTGTACGAGGCCGAGGAGGCCACGGACGGGAAGCGGGTCCTCGTCGACCGCCTGTGGCCGCGCGGGGTCAGCAAGGACCGGGCCGACCTGTTCGAGTGGTGCAAGGCGGTGGCGCCGTCCACCGAGCTGCGCACATGGTACGAACACGACCCGGCGAAGTACCCGGAGTTCGTGTCGCGGTACCGCGCCGAGCTCGCGGATCCCGACGCGGCCGCGGCCTACGCCGACCTTGCTAAGCTCGTAGCAAGCGGGCCCGTCACGCTGCTGACCGCGTCGAAGGCGGAGGGGATCAGTCAGGCGCACGTCCTGGGCGCCCTCCTCGAGGGGCGTGACCCGCTCGACCGCTGACGGATCCAACTTCTCCGACCGGCGCCGAAGGGTCCCTCGGGACTGCCAGCGTCGCGCCGTGGCCGCACTGTCGTTCCTGGATCGAGAGCACTCCGTCGCACCGCTGCACTACAACCGGTGGCTGATACCCCCTGCGGCGCTGGCGATCCACCTGTGCATCGGGCAGGTGTACGCGACCAGCGTCTACAAGGACGCACTGGTCAAGCACTTCGACACCGACAAGACGATGATCGGCGTGGTCTTCTCGATCGCCATCGTCATGCTGGGCCTCTCCGCCGCGGTGTTCGGCACCTGGGTCGATCGGGTCGGACCGCGGCGCACCATGTTCACGGCGGCGAGCTGCTGGGGCGCCGGGTTTCTCATCGCCGCGGCGGGCATCGCGACCGGCCAGCTGTGGTTGTTGTACCTCGGCTACGGTGTGGTCGGCGGCATCGGCCTCGGGCTCGGCTACATCTCGCCGGTCTCCACGTTGATGAAGTGGTTCCCCGACCGTCCGGGGCTCGCAACGGGCATGGCCATCATGGGATTCGGCGGCGGCGCGATGGTCGCGTCACCCCTGTCGAAGGAGCTGCTCGACTGGTACGGCGGTGCGGCGGCCGGCGGCAGCGCCGTGACCAAGTTGTTCATCACCCTCGGCATCGCGTACTTCGTCATGATGATGATGGGCGTCTTCACCATTCGCGTGCCCGCACCGGGCTACCTGCCCGCGGGATTCGATCCGGCCGCCGCCACATCGAAGTCGATGGTGAGCGCCGGGAACGTCTCGGCGGCGAACGCGATCAAGACGCCGCAGTTCTGGCTGCTGTGGATCGTGCTGCTGTGCAACGTGACCGCGGGCATCGGCATCCTCGAGCAGGCCGCCGACATGATCAAGGACTTCTTCCGCGACGGCTCGGGGGTGTCCACCGTGTCGGCGACCGTTGCCGCGGGGTTCGTGGGCCTGCTGTCCGTGGCGAACATGGCGGGCAGGCTCGGCTGGTCGACCACCTCCGACTACATCGGGCGCAAGCCGACGTACATGATGTACCTCGGCGTGGGAATCCTGCTGTACCTGGGGCTCGCGACCGTCGGCGCGTCGTCGACGGCGCTGTTCGTACTGTTCTGCGCCATGATCATCTCCTTCTACGGCGGCGGTTTCGCAACGGCGCCCGCGTACCTGAGGGACCTGTTCGGCACGTACCAGGTGGGCGCGATCCACGGCCGGCTCCTGACCGCGTGGTCGACGGCGGGCGTACTGGGACCGCTGATCGTCAACCGGGTGCTGGACTCGAAGAAGGACCACGTCGACGGGGCCGGCAAGACGATCCCGCTCGAGGCCTCCGATTACCACCTGGCGCTGTACATCATGGTCGGCGTGCTCGTCGTCGGCTTCCTCGCCAACCTCGCCATCCGCCCCGTGTCCGCGCGCTGGCACGAGAAGGGCCCCGTCGTCGACGCCGTCGACGCGGCGCACTGACAGGAGTGAACCCGTGACCGAGTCCGAAGCCGACCAGCGGCACACCATCCAGCTCGTGGTGACCTGGGCCGTCGTCACCATTCCGCTGCTGTACGGCCTCTACAACGCCGTCGACGCCGCGCTGCAGCTGTTCCACGGCTGAGTCGACGGGCCCCTTCCTGCAGGACCGCACGGCCGGAATCAGCCCCTGCGGGACCACCAGCGGCGAGCCCGGCGCGGCTCCGGCGGGATCAGGACCTCGCGGAAGCGATCCGCGAACCCTGCGATCGCGCGCTGCTCGTCCTCGAGCAGTCCGCGGTTCCCGCTGGTGACCTCCAGGGCGATCGGCGTGCCCGGCCCGACGTCGAGGTCCGCCCAGCACAGCGGCAGGTTCTGCGCGAGCAGGCGGCGCCCGCCCACGACCACGTAGATCCGCGACACGTACCGCGCGGACTCCCAGCTGAGCCTCTCTGCGCGGTCGGCGTCCAGGTTACCGTCCGCGACGAATCGCTCCAGGTACACAGGGTCGACGGTACGCCGCTCACCCGCGGTTCGGGGCCGTCTCGGCCTCCGCGACGACGGACGGGCTGAGCGAGAAGATCGTCAGGTACGCGAGCCCGAAGAACGCGGCCACCGCGGCCGCGACCCCCGTGGACTGCACGTACGAGAAGGGCGAGGTCACCCAGTCGAGCGTGGCGAACACGACGGCGTCCGGCCGCGTCACCAGGTCCCACGAGTTCCAGCGCTGGAACCGCCCGATCACGACGCCGACCGCGCACAGTCCCACGGACAGCAGCACCACGAGCCAGCCCCACCGCGCGCCGAACTCGCGCTGCAGGCGGCGGTGCACCAGCAGCATCGAGACGACGCCGAGCAGGGTCCCCGTCCACGCCGCGAACCCGTACTGGAGCACGTGCCGCCACATGTTCTCCCCGTCCCCGAGGTGCACGAGGTCCGTCACCAGGTACGGCGAGTTGGGGAGGAACGCCAGCCAGCCGAGGCCGAGCGGCACGAGCGCCCAGCGGCGGCGCACCGCGTGGAAGCCGAGCGCGAACAGCATCGGGATCCAGGCGAGGAAGAGATTCCAGATGAGGAACCGGCTCGGGTAGGTGAGCGGCGCCGCCGGATCGGTGGTGCCGAGCACCACGGTCAGCGCGGTCGTGGCGAGCAGGGAGGCCAGCAGCAGGATGCCGCGCGTTCTCGTCATCCGACCAGTTTGCCAGCCTGCAGCGGATGGTTAGCGACCGTCAGCTCCGACGGACATCCGTGCCTGAACGCGAGCCGCCCGCGATGGCGAGGTGGCCGCCCGTTCTGGGCGGGCCGGAGCCGGAGGCCCCACAGCGACGCGGACGCAGTCCGGGTCCTCACCCCAGGTACGCTCTACCTGGTCACGAAAGTGATCACGGGATGTGGCGCAGCTTGGTAGCGCATTCGCTTTGGGAGCGAAGGGTCGCAGGTTCAAATCCTGTCATCCCGACTGCCGGAGTACGAGGACATGTCTTCGCACTCCCGCGGGGTTCTGTCGCTCGGCACCGGGGTGCAACCCCGTGAGGAGCGGGCAACCCCGCGCGGCAACGGGCACCGGTCCCGGCGCGCCGGCTCACGCCGGCGCGGACCGTCGAACCCCGAGCAGCACGGAGACGACGATGCCGACCACGAGCGCCCAGAACGCGGACCCGATGCCGACCACGGTCGTCCCGGACGCGGCGACGACGAACGTCACCGCGGCCGGCACCCGAGCCTCCACGTCCGCCATCGCCCCCGCGCATGCGGCGGCGAACGCGCCCACGAGCGCGACGCCGGCGACGGCCTGGATCACGCCCTCCGGCGCCGCGAGCACGACCGCCGTCAGGCCCGTACTGACAACGCCGAGTACGAGGTTCGCAGCCCCCGACGACACACCCGCGATCCAGCGTCGCGACGCCGGCCCCGCATCGGGTCCCGCGGCGAGGGCGGCACTGATCGCCGCGAGGTTGATCGCGTGCCCGCCGAAGGGCGCACCGACCGCCGACAGGACGCCGGTCACCGTCAGCGCCGGCCGCCAGGGCACCGAGTAGCCGTAGGTCGCGAGCACGGCCGCGCCGGGGATGTTCTGCGAGGCCATGGTCACGATGTAGAGCGGCAGCAGCACGCCGGTCATCGCCTGCAGCGACCAGGCGGGCGTCGTCCACTCCACGTGCGGCACGAGCGCCGAGAAGGCGGGGACGGCATCGTCGCGCACCAGGGCGATGCCGATGACGACCAACGCGACCACGAACGCCAGCGGGACCGCCCACCGCGGCTGGACCTTGAGCAGCACCAGCCACACGAGCAGCACCGGCGCGACGGCCGCGGGATGCGCCGCGAGCGCCTTGACCGGCGCGATGCACAGCGGCAGCAGGACGCCCGCGAGCATGGCCTGCGCGATCGGCGCGGGGATCCGCTGCACCCACCGCGCGAGGGCCGGCCACAGCCCGGTCACCACGAAGAGGACCCCGCACACCACGAACGCGCCGACCGCTGCCGGCCACCCGCCCGCGACGGCGCCGGTGGTCGCGAGCAGCGCGGCACCGGGCGTGGACCAAGCACTGACGATCGGCATCCGGTACCGCCACGACAGCAGCGCGGATGCCGCTCCCATGGTCACCGTGACCGCCAACAGCCCCGACGCGGCCTGCCCCGGGCTCGCACCCACCCCGCGCAGGCCGGCGAGCACCACGGCGAAGGCGGAGGTGTAGCCGACGAGGGCGGTGACGATGCCCGCCCCGACGGGCACCATCGTTCCGTTCTCAGAACGTTCCATGAACAGAACGTAGCATGGGGTCATGCCCTCCCCCGATGTCGGCGGCCGTCTCCGCGAACTCCGCACCGAACGCGGCCTCAGCCTGTCCGAGCTCGCGCGCCGCGCAGGCATCGGCAAGGGATCACTCTCGGAGATCGAGGCCGGCGGGCGCAATCCCACGATCGAAACCCTCTACGCCCTCTGCGTTCCGCTCGACGTGCCCCTCACCGCCCTGGTCGGCGAATCCCCCGGGGCCCACAGCGTCGCCGACGGCGGGATGCGCACCGTCCTCCTCTCCGTGCGGCACCTGCCGCGCACGACCGTCGAGGTCTTCCGGCTGGAGTTCCCCGCCGGGTCGGACCACGTCTCCCCCGGGCACGGCGAGCGGGTCCGCGAGCACCTCACGGTGGTCGACGGTGCGCTCACCGTCGGCCCGGTGGGCGACGAACGACTCGTGCAGCAGGGCGATTCGCGCAGCTGGACTAGCGACGGCCCGCACCGGTTCGCGACCGTCGGCGGCGCCGAGGCCGTCGTGGTGATCACGACCCCGCGCTAGAAGGTCTTCACACCCGACGAGGCGACGACCATGCCGTGCCCCGTGGTCCGGTGGGTGAACGCGGTCCCGTACTCGTTGGCGACGATGAACCAGCCCCGGGCCGTATAGGTCCGATAGTCGAGCGTGATCGGATCCGTCACACCGAGATTGCCGAGCACGTAGGTGAGGTCGCCATCACTCGTGATGTTCACGCCGTTCGCCTCGTCGCCGGATTCGGTGCGCGGGCGGGGCCGGTCGAACTCCAGCTCGCAGCCGACACTGGTCTCACTGACCTGACAGGTGGTACGCCCGCTGCGCGTTCGAATCGCGGTGTACTCGTTGCCGTTCTCGGGCAGGACGACCGCCGTCGCGGCCGCGCCCGACGGCCGCGCGCTGGTCGTGGTCGACGGTGCGGTGGTCGTCGTCGCGGGCGCCTGCGGAGCGGGCGTGGCGATTCCCGGCCCCACACCGCCCGGGATCACCGTGACCCCGTTCGCGCCGTTCCCGGACACCGTCGCCGAACACCCGGCCAGCAGCGCCGAGCAGCCGACGACCACCGCCATCGCGAGTCGTGTGCGCATCGCGGCCTCCAGACCCTTCGTCACTCCTGCATCAAGAGTAAACACTGATCCCTCGCGGCGCACCGACCAGTCTGAGTGCTCACCGCAGGAGCCCCAGGACCGGCCGGCCGTCGGGGCCGGTCTCGACGTGCACCCGGGCGCCGAAGTGCGCGGCGATCAGGTCCGCGGTGAGCACCTGCGCCGGCGTCCCGGCGGCGACCACGCGGCCCCGGGACAGCAGCACCAGCCGGTCCGCGTACTGCGCCGCCAGCGTCAGGTCGTGGATCGTGGTGATCACCGTCAGCCCGTCGTCGCGGCGCAGGTGGTCCACGAGGTCCATGACCTGCTGCTGGTGCCCGATGTCCAGGGCCGTGGTCGGCTCGTCGAGCAGCAACACGGGCGCCTCCTGAGCGAGGGCGCGCGCCAGCACGACGCGCTGCCGCTCGCCGCCGGACAGGCGATCGACGTCGCGCTCGGCGAACTCCTCCAGACCGAGGCGGGCCAGCACGGCGCGCACGATCCGGCGGTCGTCCGCGCTCTCGCGGCCGAGGTAGGCGACGTACGGCGACCTGCCCAGCAGCGCGTAGTCGAACACCGTCATCCCCTCGGGGAGCTGCGGCGACTGCGGCGCGTAGGCGAAGATCCGGGCGCGCTCGCGCGGACGCAGCCGGCGCGGGTCGGCCCCGTCGACGGTGACGGTTCCCCCGCTGCGCGCCAGGCCCAGGGCCGCGCGCAGCAGCGTCGATTTCCCGGCGCCGTTCGGCCCGATCACCGCGGTCCACGAGCCCGACGGTGCCGTCAGCGCCACGTCGTGCAGTACGGGGCGCCCGTCGAGCGCGACATCGACGCCGGAGAACTCCACGCTCACAGCCCGCTCCGTCCCCGCATCGCTCGCAGCACGACGACGAAGAACGGACCGCCGACGAACGCGGTGACCACACCGAGCGGCAGTTCGCCGGGAGCGACGACGGTACGTGCGAGGATGTCGGCGAGCACCAGGAAGGCGGCGCCACCGAGGAGGGACAGCGGGAGAACCGCGCGGTACGAGGTGCCCGCGAGCCGGCGCACGACGTGCGGGACGACGATGCCCACGAACCCGATGAGCCCGCCCACCGCGACGGCGGCGGCGGTGGCGAGCGACGCCGCGGTCAACACCAGCAGCCGGACGCGCCGCGCCGAGACGCCGAGGGCCGTGGCCTCGTCGTCGCCGACCCCCAGGACGTCGAGCAGGCGGCCGTGGAGCACCAGCGCGACCACGGAGATCCCGGCGTAGGGCAGGACGGCGAGCAACCGCGGACCGTCGACCGAGGCGACGCCGCCGAGCACCCAGGAGTAGATGCGCTGCAGCTCCTGGGCGTCGCGCTGCATGAGGAAGGTCTGGACCGCGCTGAGGAAAGCGGAGACCGCGACGCCGGCCAGGAGCAGCGTCGACGTGCCCCGCCCACCCGCCGCACTGCCCAACGCGTAGGCGAGGGCGACACCCGCGAGCGCGCCCACGAACGCCGCGACGGGCACCGTCGCCGCGGGATCGCCGGGCAGGAACACGATGGTCGCGGTGGCACCGACGCCCGCGCCTGCGGCGGCGCCGAGCAGGTACGGGTCGGCGAGCGGGTTGCGGAAGACGCCCTGGTAGCCGGCGCCCGCGATCGCGAGGAGCCCGCCGACGAGCGCGGCCGCGAGCACCCGCGGAAGCCTGATCTCCAGCAACAGGTTCCGCTCCAGGCGCGTGAGCCCAGAACCGGCATGGATGCCGGGCAGCAGATCGACGAGCTCGGTCAGAACGGCGCGAGCGGGCAGGTGGACCGCCCCGACCAGCAGTCCCGCCAGCATCGACGCGAGGAGCGCGACGACGGCGACCAGCAGCGGGACCGGACGCGGACCGCTCGCGCGCGGCGGCACCGTCGACGATGGGACCGGATCACTCACCGTCCGGCCGGAACCTTCTGCGCCGCACGGGCGACCGCGTCGGCGACGGCCCGGTAGAAGTCAGGCAGGCGCGGGCCCCAGCGGGAGGGCACGTCCGCCGGAAGGGCGACGACGGTGCCGTCCCGTACGGCCCGCAGGTCGCGCCAGCCCGGGCGCTGCGCGATGACCTCGGGGGTCTGGCCGCAGCACTGGGTGTCTGCCAGGAGGATCAGCGCCGGATCCGCCTGGAGCAGCGTCTCCGCGGAGAGCTGCGGGTACCCGGTGCCCGGCTTGTCGGCGGCGTCGGCCGCGTTGTGCAGCCCGAACGCACCGTAGACCTTCCCGATGAAGGTCGACGAGGTGACGGTGTGCAGCTGGGGGTCGAGCTCGTGGAAGTAGCTCAGCGGCTGGGCGGTCCGCGGTGCGGCGCGGACCGCGTCGTCGATGGCGGCGCGCATCCGTGCGGTGAGCGCCTTCGCGTCCGCCTGCCGGCCGGTCGCGGTGCCGAGGTCGGTGATCTGGTCGAGCGCGTCGTCGAGGTCCTTGGCCGCGGGTTCCACCAACACCGGGATCCCCACCTTCTGCAACGCCGCGACGATGCCGTCCTGGTCATCGGAGACGACCACCAGGTCGGGCTTGTAGCCGATGACGGCCTCGGCGTTGGGGGTGAAGCCCGAGAGCGACGTGCGCGGGGCCTCGGCCGGGTAGGTGGACTGGTCGTCGACGGCGACGACCTGCTTCCCCGCCCCGATCGCGAACAGGGTCTCGGTGTGCGTGGGCGCGAGCGAGACGATCCGCTGCGGCGCGACCGGGACGGAGATCCGGCCGTTCGCGGCGTCCACCGCGACCGTCCGCCCTTGCGGCTCCTCGGCCGCCGAGCCGCAGGCCCCGACGGGGACGAGCAGCGCCGCGAATGCGACGAGGGCCGCCGTGCTCCGGTGCGAACGCATCGTCTTCTCCTCCGGTTCGTGCGGATCCAGTGTGGCAGAGGCCGTAGTGTTGCGATCGTGAACCTGTTGCTGATGTCCCTGAACGCCGGGGCGCTCCCCGGTTTCCTGCGCCGGCACACGGGGCGCGAGCCGAGCGCCCTGCGGCTCGGCTTCATCGACGACGCCGGCGGTCCGTACACGGATCAGCCCTTCGGCTCGTTCGAGTGGAATCAGCTGACTGACCTGGGATTCCGACTCACCCGGATGACGGTCGGGAAGTATCGGGACGCGCGGGACTTCGCATCGGATCTCGGCACCGTCGACGCCGTGTACCTCTCGGGCGGGCACACCTTCGTCCTGCTCGGCGCGCTGCAGAGCAACGGCACCGGCGAGGTGCTCACGGAGCGGGTTCGCGCGGGACTGCCGTACATCGGCCTCAGTGCGGGATCGGTCGTCGCGGGGCCGAACGTCGAGCCGGTCGCGCCCCTCGACGACCCCGCCGACGCCCCGGGCGTCACGGACTTCACCGGCCTGGGACTCGTCGACACCGTCGTCATCCCGCACGCCGACGGTCTGCTCCCGCCGTACCCGCCCGCGGTGATCGACGAGGTGGTGCGCACCTACGGCGGCCGGTTCCCGCTGACCCGGGTCAACGACGATCAGGCGCTGCTCGTGGAGGACGGCGTGGCCACCCTGATCCCGTCCGGCATCGCGTAGTTCCCGCCTCGACGGGCCTTTGCGGACGTTACGATCGATCGATGACCGGCATGCTCTCCGACGTATTGCCCTCGGTCTGTACCGCTTTCGGCATCCCGGGCGAGAACCCCCTGGGCCTGGCGGTGGAACGCGATGTCGTGCTGCTGCTCGTCGACGGACTCGGCGCGGAGCTCCTGCGGCGACACGCCGACACCGCTCCCGCCCTCGCCGCGCACGCCGGTGTCACGCTGGACGCGGGCTTCCCCGCCACCACGGCCACCAGCCTGTCGAGCCTCGCGCTCGGGGCGCCCTGCGCGGCGCACGGCATCGTCGGATACAGCTTCGGCGTGCCCGACGAGCACGGCCGACGCCTGTTCAACTCCCTGCGCTGGACCATCGACGGCGCGTCCGGTCCGGACGCCCGGGAGTCGCATCCGCCCCGCGAACTGCAGCGCCGCCGCAGCAAGCTCGAGACCCTCGCCGACGCCGGCGCCGAGATCCACTACGTGGTGCCCGCCTACCAGGAGAAGTCGGGCCTGACCCGCGCGTCGTTCCGGGCGGCCGGGGTGCTGCACGCGGCCTCCACCCTCGACGAGGTCCGCGAGGGCGTGCTCGCCGTGGCGCGGCACGACACCGCCGCCCGACGGTTCGCCTACGCCTACACGGGCCTGCTCGACGCCGCGGGGCACGTGCACGGCCCCGGCTCCCCGGAGTGGCTGGCCGCGCTGCGCGCCGTCGACGCGATGTTCGCGGACCTGCTGACGGACCTGCCACCCACCTGCACGCTGCTGGTCACCGCCGATCACGGCATGATCCAGGCCGAGTCCCTGGTGAACCTCGACGCGGTGCCGGCGCTGCGTCGGGGCGTGCGCGTGATCGCCGGCGAGGCCCGGGTGCGGCACGTCTACCTACAGCGGGGGCACCACGTCGACGACGTCCTGGCCCGGTGGGCGGACACCCTCGCCGGGCACGCCCGGGTCGTCAGCCGCGAGCAGGCCCTCGACGAGCACTGGTTCGGCCCCACTCCCCCGAACCCCGTCGTCGCGCACCGCATCGGCCACGTCCTGGCGGTCGCAGAGGGACGATCCGTCCTGGTGACCCCCAGCCAGGAGCCGATGGAGTCGCGCATGCTGGGGCATCACGGGGCATGGACCGTCGATGAGCAGGCGATCCCGCTGATCGCCGTGAACGGCTGACGGTCGGATCCCACCCTCCGCGGGATGCGTGGGCGAAGAGGGTAGAATGCCGAATCGTTACATATCGACAGCACGGGGTGAAGACGCGCAGCCCTGCTTCAGTCATAGGGTGGTGCCCACCATCGAAACCCAGAAGCCGGTGTCGGCCGCATCGCCGGCGCTCGTCGTGTCGCCGCCGAAGCCGAGGCGCGAACAGACCGCCGACCTGACCCGGGTGGTCCTGTTCCTCCTGGTGGTCGTCGCGCACTGCGTCACGACGATCAACTACACGCCGGACGTCGTCCGGCCGTCCGGGCTGGTCTCGGCCGCACTGCACATCACGCGGTACGGCTTCGTCGCGGTGACGCTGTTCGTGCTGGTACTGAGCATGCGTGGCCGCACGATGACGGCACGTGAGTTCTGGCGCAAGCGGTTCGGACTGATCGTTGCCCCCTATCTCGTGTGGACGCTCGCCTACTCGATCACCGACCACCTGCTGATCGCCGATGACCCGTTCCCCTCGTTCGGCCGGTGGCTGGGCGATCTCGGCCGCACCATCCTGACCGGCGACGCCAAGTACCAGCTCTACTTCCTCCTCATCTCGATGCAGATCTACCTGTTCTTCCCGGCGCTGTCGAAGCTGGCGGAGCGACTCAAGGGCCGGCCGTGGACGGTGCTGACCACCGCGGCCGCGATCCAGCTGGGTTTCTTCGCGTTCTACCAGTTCTGCCCACGGCCCGTCGGCGAGCCCTGGGAGACCCTGTACGACCACGTGTGGAAGCTGCTGCCCATGTACGCGCTGTTCATGGCGATCGGCATGCTCGCGGCTCAGCACTACGAGGCGGTCGGCAGCTGGCTGCGATCGCACGCCTTGCGCGCGATCGCGGCGTGCCTCGCGGCGTCGGCCTTCAGCCTGATCGCCTATCTGCGGGCCACCGACCCGGGCGACGTGCCGGACAGCGCGGTCGCCGCCTGGAATCCGCTCTACCTGCCGTGGTACGTGGCGGGGGTCATCCTGCTGTGGCTCGCCGCGATGATGTGGGACGACCTCCGCGCGTCGGGCAGGCCCGTCGGTGAGCGCGTCGTGTCGTGGGCGACGGTGCGGGCGTTCGGCGTCTTCGCCGTTCATCCGCTGATGCTGGACATCCTGAGCCGTGTCGGCTTCTTCGACGTACTCGGCACGTGGTTCCCCGCATCCGCCGTGCTGCGCACCATGACGCTCGCGGTGATCGTGCTCGCCATGTCGCTGCTGTTCGTGGACCTGGTGCTCCGCACGCCGGTCAGCCGGTGGTTCGTGGCGCGCGACAGGATTCGAAGGGCCGCCGCGAGAGCCTGACAACCCTTATTTCGAACACCTAGTCGATAATTCTCAGTCAATACTCATACTTGTTCGATTCAGTGCGCTAGAATAGCAAGTATGAGCCACTCGGACGACGCCTTCACTCTGGGCAGGCGGGCCGCCACCCCGCTCCCCGGAGTGTTCGACGGTGCGGTGTCCGGGTTGAGTGCGGCAGGCGCGCTCTCGCGGCTGCGCGTGTTGACCGCGCAGCAGAACCGACTGGAGGCGGAGCGCTCCGCTGTGCTGACCAGGCTGTACGAGCTGCGGGACGACGCGCGTCGCGTCCGGGAGGAATCCTCACGCCGCTTCGTCGACGATTGGGACGAGCTGGTCGCCGAGGTCGGCGCCGCGCTCGGGACCGGCCGTTCCGCTGCGGGCGCGGCGGTCCATCGCGGCCTCGATCTGCGGGAGCGCACCCCTCGGCTGTTCGAGCTGTTCGCGGCCGGGCGGGTCAGCCTGCCCCTCGTCCGGGAGGTCCTGCGGTCCTCGGCGGCCGTTCTCGACGACAGGGTGGCCGCGATGTTCGACGATCGGATCACCGCGTGGCTCGCTGCCCGTGCGGGTCTGTCGATCACCGCGCGGGCGGTCGCCGATGCCGCGAAGTCGATACTCACTCGGCTCGATCCGGCTGCCGCGCGCGAGGTGCCGCCGGTGGAACCGCGGGAACGGCTGGAGTTCCACTCCCGCGCCGACGGGCTGGTCGATCTGGAGGCGGTGATGCCGAAGGCGGAGGCGATCCGCCTGTCCTCTCTGGTCGGGCCGGTCGCGGAGTCGGTGTGCCGGCACGACGGCCGCACCCTGGGCCAGCGGCAGGTCGCCGCCCTGGTAGCACTGGCCGAGGGCTACGAGAGTCTGGGCTGCCGCTGCGGACGGGAGGGGTGCGACCTCCGGGAGGCCCGCCCGCGAACCGGGGCCGTCTCACCCGACATCCGGGCACTCGCCGTGATCGTGCTCAACGAGACCGATCTGTTCGACGCGACGAGCACCGAAGAAGACCTCTTCACACCGGTGTCCGCGCCCGAAGCCACCCCGGAGCCTGAGCCCGCGGCGCCCGAGCCCGGTTCCGAACCCGCCCTGGCACCCGAGCTCACCCCCGAGCCCGAGTCCCAGTCCGCGGCCACGGCCGGACACGGGGCGATCGTGCTGACCGGCGATCCCGGCCTCACCGGGCCGGTCACCGTCGAACAGGCACGGGAGTTGATCGCACAGTCCCGGACCCAGTTCCGCATCCTCGGGCGACGGGACCCGGCCACCGGCACCGTCCACGCGCACGGCGCGTCCGGGTACCGGCCCACCTGGTATCAGCTGCTGGTCATGCGGCTCACCTACCCCACCTGTGTGTTCCCCGGCTGCAGCGTGGCCGCGGACCGCTGCCAGGCCGATCACGTCGGGGAGTACGACAAAGACGATCCCGCCGCCGGCGGGCCGACCACCGTGGCGGGCCGAGGCACGAGCGGGAACCTGGTGCCACTCTGCGGTTTCCACCACCGCATCAAGACGGAGACCGGCTGGCTGTCCGACATCCTGCAGGACGGCACCGTCGAATGGCGGCATCCCGCCGGCGGCGTCTGGACGGTCCCACCCGGAGCAGCGACGGACCTGCTCCCCGGCCTGGGGAGGATCATCTGGGACGGCCCCGAGCCGGGCCCGGCCCGTGCCAAGAACCCCGACGGGCTGGAGACCGACGCGAAGCGCCGGGCGAAGGCGCGGCGTGCGCTGCGCATCGAGAATCGGCTCCTCCGTCACGAACGGCGCGAACGCGAGGCCGCGGAGGTCGAGGCCCGCGAGCGCGAACGGGAACGCAAGGAAGCCGAGGCCCAGGGACACACGTACGACGCCACCGCGCCGCTGAAGCCTCCGCCGTTCTGACCTGCCGTCAGTACCGCTGCGGGTACCCGTTCGCCTGCCAGAGGTTCTCCGTCGGGACGCGAACCACCCCGGCCGACAACGTTGTGCATGCGGCTTCCGCCCCGGTCACACCGGCCAGTACCCTCCCGGCGGGTCGATCGCGGGGTGGCGTCCGAGGTACTCGGCAGTGAGTGGCACGTCGACCTGCTCCGGCGGCACGCCCGGGTCCATCTGATAGACCTCGCCGTCGTCGTCGACGTAGTAGCCGGCGAATGTCGGATCGCTGACCGCTATCCGCCACGCGTGCTTCAGCCGGTGCAGGTTGATCTCGAACTTCGGGAAGTTCGGATCGATCGCCGCGATCCGCCGGCTGAATGCCTTCACCGCCACCCGGGGCGGGAGGAACGGGCTGTCGGACGGCGAGGGGATCCCGTACGCCCGGTCGCCCGCGCTGCTGCCCAGCGCCTCCCGCTCGGTCACGAGCCTCCCGTACACCAGTCGGCACGCCAGCACGACGACAGTCACGCGCGCCACCTCGTCGGGGTCGACCCGCGCGAAGTACCTCGGCGCCCGGCTCGCGTCGACCCGCGGGAAGATCTTCCAGTCCGCATCCGACGGTGCCGGACCGTCACCGTCGGGGCCGTCCAACTGCAGCTCCCACCGGTTGCCGTCGATCCGGGAGACCGTCGCCTTGGCCCCCTTGTACCGGCACGCCGTGGCGACGAGGTGGATCCCGGTGATCTCGGCCATCGGCACGATGCCGTACGCCGAGGTCTGTTTCGCGGCGTCGTACTCGTCCACCTCGACGAAGCCGTCGGGGATCACCGACCCCGGAAGTGCGGTGATCCGCACCGAGGAGTAGTCGCCGGCCGCCGACGCGTCGGGCCCGAACCGGTACACGCGCCCGCGGTACACGCAGTACACGTCACCGGGCAGCACCTGGCTGCCATCGAGGCGGACGCCCCACTCGCGCACGCTCCCACCGCCCGGCGCGCCGCTGAAGAGTTGGTCGATGATGTGGCTCACCCGTTCCTTCGGCACGTCGGGCGTCACGAAGCCCCGCGCCCGAGCCTGCGCGAGGATCGCCGAGCCGGGATTCAACCGGTATCGGCGCACGTAGTACGTGATCGCGTCGTCCCAGGTGAATTGACCATCCGTGCGCTTGTTGATCGGCACCACGCCGCGGTCCGATCCGCTCCACGGATCCGGGAGGAATCCGCGCGCCGCGGCGACCAGCGCGCCGCCGTCAAGGTAGTCGGCCAGCTGCCGAGCATCCTCCGCGGAGAGCCGCGCGCAGAGGTCGTCGGGCACGCCTCCGGTCGGATCGCGCCTGTCCGGCCGCCAGACGGTGAGCGGGATCGTCGGCCCCGACAGCGCCTCCTGTTCGGCGGCCCGCCGGACGTGGTCCGGAACCCCCACGCGGGACATGTCGGGGCCCGACGGACTCGGTACGAGCTTCGGGGCCGACGGTGCCGCTGCCTGCGCGGGTGCGAGGGGCCGTAGGCCCCCACCGATCGACTCGGCCGTCGCCCCGACGCCGAGGTAGTAGTCGAGGTTCTCCGCGGCCGTGTGCAGGCGCAGGTCCGTCGCCCCGCTCGCCCGCACGTGGGTGACCACGGCGACGCGGACCGGATGCTCCGGTACCTCGACGGCGTCCCGGAGTTCCTCGAACGCGCGCCCCGCCGCGACGGTCGATCCGACGAGCCGCGGCAGCACGTCGTGTTCGGAGTACCACCACGTCGCGAGCCGTGCTGTCCGGGGCGGTGGGTCGAACCACGCCACCACCGCGAACGCGTCCCACTCGACGCCCGTCGCCGTGATCTCCCGCCCCACGATCCCGATCAGCGCAGTCAACGACGCAGTCCGGTCCCCACTCATCTCTGTCCCCGTTCCCCCGCCCACGCGGGCTCCATCCGCTCCGACGGTACGCGTGTCCGGGCGACCCCATGACACAACGAAGACCCCGACCGGAAACTGGTGCCCAACAGGCGATTTGCCGCTTTTTCAGCGGCAGCAGAGGCGCACCGAACAGGTCGAATACCTCACCGAAGCCACACCCTGGCCGTTCAACGTCCTGGTCCACATGGCCGCCTGGACCGGCCTCCGCAGCGGCGAACTCGCAGGCCTGCAGATCGGCGACATCGACCTTGGACGCAACCCATCCGTCAGCGTCCAGCGCACCGCCCTGGTCGTGCACGGCGCGCCAGCGACCGGCACAGGCCAACCTCGACATGCCACCGGCCCCCACGCGGTCTACGACTCGCCCAAGACCCGCCGATCCAGAAGGCGCGTGCCTTTGACCGCCGCGACCGTTGCGATCCTCCGGGACTACTTGACGCCCCCCGACCGCCGCGACGGACCCGACCCCCGATTTAACGCGGGAGTCGCCACGCTAGCGCCACGGACGGACGCCCCGAACCGGACTCACCCGCGAGCGGGCGACCCCGACGCGCCCTTGTTCCCGAATATGCGGCTCGTTGCGGACCCGCCGACGGGCAGACGCGCGCCCCGGCACGTGACCGGACCCCGCGCGGGCAAGCCGATGACCCCAGAGGAACAGGCCGCACGGCGCACCGTCGAGGAAGCAGCGGCGCGCCTCGAACTCGACTGGAACGCGGTGCTGCTGCACAAGACCTACTACAAGGCCGTCTACCGGCCCGCGCTGCTCCGCGCCAGCGCAGCCCTGGTAGCCGACCGCCTGCGCCCGATACCCGCAGATGCCACCGCCCACAGCCTCCGGCACACCTACGCGAGCTTCTGCGTCAGCGCGGGCCTACACCCGAAGCAGATCGCGGACTACATGGGCCACGCGTCGGTCAACACGACGATGGGCATCTACGCCCACCTATTCGAGGACGACCACACCGACGCTATGGCCGCGCTCGGCAGCATCGCTGCTACCCGCCCGCGCCCGAACAACGTCACCCCGCTACGGGGCTGGGGTTAGAGCGGCGGCACGAAAACGGGGCGACACCACCCGAAGGTGATGCCGCCCCGCCGTCTTCCCCAGCCGCTGACTACTGCGCCGCGCTACCCTGTGCGAACCTCTTGACTGCGGCGTACAGCATCAGATTGATCGCGCTGGCGACCAACTGCGCTGCGCGGTCGTTGGCCTGCAGGCGGACCGATGCAGCCTCGAGCACAAACTTGATGCCAGCTTCGAGAGTCGTCGCGTCCTCAGCGAGGACGTAGACCTTCCGAAGCTGTTCGCGGTACTCGTCGGTGACGCGGATGATGCTCGCGACCGGGTCGGTGAGCTGCGGATCGGTCGAGCAGATCGCGGTGGCGAGCTGCAGGATGTTTGCCCGCCGCTCGTCGACCTTCGAAATCATCTCGGCCAGCGCCCCGTTGAAGCGGGGCATCACCGTACGCCAGTTGTGCTTGAAGTCGCCCAGACCGTCCCCGGTCTGGATCGTCCCCGAGCTGGAGTCGATGTCGGGCATCTTGATCGCAGAGAGAGCCTGGATCTCGGTGAGGAGTTGGACGACGGGGTCGTCCGTGCTGTTGAGCGGAGCCACTTGGCACCACCCCTTCCTGTAATAGGTGACGTGAGCCACCTCACTTCTCGGAAATTCCTCGAAGAGACAGGTTGCGGTGTAACGTCCCACAGGCATCGTCCAAATGCGTAGTACGTTGAGCCTCAACCCTAGGTGACTCCACCTCGGGGTTCGAGGCTTTTCGTCGTGTCGAACACTACACCTAGTGGTGCCCTACAGGAAGCGACACAACCACTTGCGAACAACATTCGTGGAATTACCAGCTCACAAGTAGCGGTTTCGAGTGTTTTCTGCGGCGAAACCCCAGGACACGCCGAGGATTCGCGACACGCCAGTCGAACACGCCGGGCACGCTCTCCCGTCAGGGCGTCTGGGCCGACGCTTCGAACTACTTGGCTGGTGAGTCCTGGCTGGAGGGCGGTCGCGGCGAACGGCGCGCGGTGTCGTCGCGGTGTCGATCGCCCCGCGCCGACCTCGAACACGGCAAAGGCCCCGGCCGGAAACCTACTCCGACCAGGGCCTTTGAATCTGAGCGGGCGACGGGAATCGAACCCGCGCAAGGCGTCCCGCATATTCGAGCATCTAGGTACTTGATTGCGCCCATGACCTGCGCCCGACCGAATTACATCGAGCATCGCGGTACATCGTGATTCTTGTTCATGCAACGTCGGCGTTGCATGAACCGTTGCATCATGGGCCGCCGAGCGCGACCGAGAACGTGGCCGGTGCCGCACCGCTGCGGATCATGGCGAGGGTGACCGAGCCGAGCCCGCCGCGATCGCCGTCCGGCAGTCCGAGCGCGGCGCATACGTCGTCATGGGTCGCTGCGCCCCGCCGCTCGATCACGTCGGCGACCGCGAGCACCGAGATCCAGCAACGGTCGACCAGCGGCACCACGCTGCGCGCCTCGACGCTCTGCCCGGACGCGCACAGCGCCGCCTCGTCAAGGTGGCCGGACCCGCGGAGCACGGCGTGCAGCTCGCGCTCGGTCGGCCGTCGACCTGCGCGCAGCCTCGCCTCGGCCCACGGCCCGGCGTAGGTGATCGGTGCGAGCGCGCCCGGCGGCACGCTGCGCAGCGCCGTGTGCCCGGCACGCTCTGGATGCTCGGGCGCGTCAAGCGCGGAGATCCGCACCGTCGCGCCGAGCACAACCGCAGCGACGGCGTGCCCCGCTTCATGCACGGAGACACGCCGTCGCGCGACGCTGGCCGGGTCGGTCACGGGGTGATCGTGGCGGCCGCGATCGCCTTCTCGTAGCCGATGACGGACGTTCGCTCGGCGAGGACCGAGAACCGGCCGCCCTCGTGGTCGATCACCTCGCGCAGCTGTACGGGGTCACGCCACCCGAACGGCGTGGAGGTGGCGACCAGCGTGCTGCCGAGCCCGGCAACGTATCCGCCGCCGAACACCCACGTGTGCCCGGCCGGGGTGCGGTACCGCCCGTCACGCTGCGGGTCGCCGAGCAGGTGGTCGCGCGCGGCGTAGGCCATCCAGGCGGTCGATGCGTGGATGAAGCCGAGGGTGTTGGTCGTGGCCAGGGCGGCCTCCAGCGCGGACACCGCCGCGGTGAGGTCCGGCACCGTCGTCGGTGTCCCGGCGTCGGCCAGGGCGCGCACCGCGAACTCGCGCTCGATCATCAGCGGCTCGCGCAGGCGCATCGTCTGCTCGGCGCGCAGCCGCACCTCGGCCTGGCTCAGCGAGGTCAGGTCGCACTCGTCGTGTGCCCAGGCGGTCACCGGGTGGAATGCGTCGAGCGCAGCGGGGCGGTCGCCGGGCGCGATCTCGCCGGGCGCGCCGCACCACGCCGCGTCCCAGATCCCGGACGACGGTTCGACGCCGTAGTTGCCCGCGGCCTCGATCTCGACGCCGAGCAGGTGGCGAGACGCACCGGTCATGTCGGTCCAGATCGTGGCGTCGGCCAGTCCGGTGTGCGCGGGGTTCACCAGCGGCGGCCGGAAACGGACGGGCGCAAGGCCCTGGGTCGGCGTGGTCATCGGTTCAGCTCCTTCATCAGTGCGTCGAGTTCCGCTCGGCGCGGGTCGGTCTTCGGGGTCTTCGGGCCGCACTGCCGCCGGTAGTCGTCCGCTCGGTCGAGCGCGCGGGTCAGGTTGCGGGCCGCCTGGTCGACCTCGGACAGCGCGCGTTCGACGCGCTCGGACGCGCTGAGCCGTCCGCGCAGCGTGCCGGGCGGCGCGGCGTGCGCAAGCAGGTCGGCCAGCTGGTCGGCGTACGGCGCGGCGTGCTGCGCGAGCACCTGCGCCCACTCGCCGGATCGGACCTGATCGGCCGTGATCGTGGGCGGCGCGGGTCGCTCTGCGAGGTCGCAGAGCAGCCGTGCGGATCGGCCGCGCCGGTCGACGGGCAGGTTCCGGGTCTGCCGCTGCGCGTCCCGCTCAGCGAGCAGCCCGACGACGGCATGCACCAGCTCGTGCACGGCGTCAGCGACCTGACGGACCAGCGGGGCGTGCGCGCCCGGTTTCGGTTCGGCAGCGACCCGCTCGGCCAGCGGGTCGCAGGTGGCCGCGACCTCGGCACCGAGGTCGAACTGGCCGCCGAGCACGACGGGCAGCCCGCGGCGTCGGCGATCGCGGATCTCGGCCGCGGTCGGCCGAGGCGGTGCCGGAACGGGCACGCGGAGTATGCGGCGCTTGATGGTGCGCATGACTAGGAATCCTCTCGATCGGGGGTGCGGGGGTACTGCCGCCGGATCGCGGCGACGCGGTGGCGCTCGGGCATGCCGGTCACGCCGATGTAGGCCACGAACGCACGGCGCAGCTCGTCGGTGTCGAGCAGGCCGAGCAGCACGTGCAGCCGGTCGCCATCCAGGTTCAGCACGTGCTCGGCGAGCGCGATGCCGTTCTGCATGTCGGCCTCGGCCTGCGCCGAGTCAGGTTTGGGCGGTGCGGTGTTCATGGATCTCTCCTGTTCGGGGTTGGTGTTCACTCGTCGGCCCACGGTTCGTTCGGGTCGATTACCTCGGCGTCGATCACGCGCATAGGTGGTTGGTGTCCGCGGACCCACTTCGTGGCCTCGGCTCGCAGGTCCGGGTCGGCGAGCAGTGCGGACAGCACGGCCGCCATCTCGGCATCGGAGACGGTCGAGATCGGCGGTGCGGCGGCGAGGCCGAGCAGCCGGGCGCGGCGGTCGTGCACCTGAAGGACGGCCTTGCATGCGTCGATGTCGCCCGCGAGCGCCTTGCCCCAGTACGCGGCGTGCAGCTGGTCGAGCCGCTGCGTCTCGACGGATCGCAGCTCGGCGATGCCTTCAGCCTCGGTGCGATCGAGCAGCCGGGTGACGGCGTACCGCGCCGAGGACTCGTCACCCCATCCCAGCGTCTCGGCGATCTCGCGGTAGGTCTTGCCCTCGAC
Organism: Tsukamurella sp. NPDC003166; assembly: GCF_040611135.1. NCBI lineage: Bacteria > Bacillati > Actinomycetota > Actinomycetes > Mycobacteriales > Tsukamurellaceae > Tsukamurella > Tsukamurella sp. NPDC003166. The sequence goes on along the minus strand of NZ_JBEXNL010000002.1, from coordinate 146,663 downwards.
GCGCAGCGCCACCGCGCGCACGGCACGCTCACGGTCGTGTGGTTGCCGGACGGCCTTGCTCGGCATCAGATCCCCTTTCGACGGGCAGTGATTGGTCGGGCTCTCGTTGGCCCGCTAACGGATCGGGATTCGCTCCCCGCCCCGTACCCCAGCGGGTGTGAGTTCGGCGCTCTCCGTTGAGCTGAGCGGGTCAGTCGTGCGCGCACGCATTGCGCGGCCACCTCTCACCGAGGGATCGGGGCAGCGCGGCGGTCGCTCGGTCGTAGGCATCGGCTCGCTCGATCCAGCACGTACCGCGGCGCTGCTCCAGCACCGCGAGTCCGTCGTCAACCGCGTGCAGCAGGGCGGACTCGCGCTCGCAGCCGTTCGGGCTGTTCTCGGGTAGAGCGCGGCGCAGCGTCGCCCAGCGCACGCGGGTGCCCTCGGGCAACTTCTCGATCTCGCGGCGCAGCGCGTCGATGCACCGTCGCTCGATCTCGGCGTCGCCGAACAAGTCGGCGGGGATGGACGGCCGGGCGGTCGTGTCGGTCATGGTCTTCTCCGATCGGGTTCACAGGCCCTTGGTCGGTTGGTTCTCTCCGCTGCGGTCCGGCGGCGCTCGGGATCGGCCAGTGAGTGCGTCACCACTACCCACCGCCCCGGTGAGCGTGCAGTGAGTGCGTGAGCGCCTATAGGCGCACTGACGCACTACTGCGACAGTGCGACTGACGCACTGGAACGCACTGACGCACTGGGCTGATTTCGGGGTCAAGATCCGGCCTCCAGAGCGACGAACGGATCGGGTCCGGGCGAGAGCAACGAGGCGCGGTGAGGGCCAGGCGTGACGACGACGGCGTTCGCTCCGATCGCGGCCTCGACGGTCCGTCGGGCGACCCGCTGCGGCACGTCGTGCTCATGCTGAAGCCGTGCGATCGCGGCGCGCTTGGACAGCACGCCCGGCTCGGCCCGCACCAGGGCGGTGAGCAACGGGATCTCGGTTCGATCCGCCGCGGTGCGCCGGTTGCCGTCCTCGTAGGTCAGGTGTCGGGTCTCGGGGTCGAAGGCCAGCGAGCCCTCGGGCACCGCCACGTCGCGGCCCAGCGCCGCGATGTAGGCCGTGCGCGAGTCGTCCGACTCGTCGCCGTCGCGCACGATCTTCCACAGGGCGTCCGGCCAGTCGAGCAGCCGCGAGTCGCCGCGCGCCCGCTCTCCCGAGTGACCCATGTGCGTGACGACCATGCCCTCGCCCGCGCCGATCTCGGCCAGCAGCTCGTCGAAGGCCACCAGCACGCGCCCGGCGTCCTTGTCCTCGCTCAGGCCGAGCGCGTCGAGCACGGGGCGCAGGCAGTCGAGAATGACCACGTCGGCCCCGGCGAGCCGCTGCGCCCACTGCGAGCGCACCGTCGGGTCGAGCAGGTCGAACGAGGACACCGCGCCGCGCAGGGGCAGCACCGTCACCGCGTCCGTGCGCACGATGCCCTGGTCGCGCAGCCAGCGGCGCAGCGTCCGCGGGTCCAGCTCGGTGTCGACCAGCGCGACGCGCTCGACCGGTGTCGTGTCGAACCGGCCGAGCAGGCGGCCACCGTCGACCAGCGTGCGGATCACGTTGCCGACCAGCGTCGACTTGCCGCTCTTGTATTGCGCGGCCAACAGGATGCGCCCGCCGACCGGCCAGAGATCGGCGACGCGGTAGGTCACGTCCTCGTCGGGCTGCGCGAGCAGATCCGCGAGCGGCATCGGGTCCGGCGGCGCGACCGCTGCGCCATGCAGAGCCGCGCGGCGCACGCCCTCGGCGTTGATCCGGCGCTGAAGCGCGGCCCGGATCGACGCGGCCTCGACCTGTACGTCTTCCAGCTCGCGCATCGTCAGCGCGTGCAGTTCATCCAGCTCTGCCGGGGTCGCGCCCGCCGCGAGTAGCTTGTCGCCCGCGACGAACAGCCTCGGCCGGTCCGAGGCCATGTCGCGCTGCGCGTTGAACCGGCGCGTCGCTGCGGTCACGCTGCGCGCCCACGGGCGGTGCATGCCGCTCAGCTCGTCGAGCGCGTACGCCCGGGTCGCGTACAGCGCGGCCACGTTCTCGATCGTGCGCAGCGGACGGCCGCGCCCCTCGCCCGGCCACCTCGCGGGCGCGGCGTCGGTCGCTGACGCGACAGCGCCGGTTTCGGTATTCTGGGGCACGGAACTCTCCGATCGAGGTCTCTCTGGGCAGACGCCCCCGCGTTCTCCGGCGGGGGCGTCTCTCGTTCTCTGGCAAGATTCGCAAATACCTACTGTTGTAGGGTTTTTCGTCTCCTACGCCTCGGCGACGGTGACCCGGTCCATAGCCAGGCGATCACCGCCGCCGAGGGTGACAGGGGCCAGTTGGTTTAGGCCGCGCCGAGCAGGCGCAGCAGGGGCTCGCGAGGAATCAGGACGCGGCGGCCCACCCGGATGGCGGGAATGTCGCCGCTCTCGATCCCGCGGCCCAGCGTGCGGGTGTCGACGCCCATCACCTCGGCCGCCTCGGAGCGACTCAGCGTCGCGGCGCTACTCCGGCGCAGCCACTCCAGGTCTCGTCGAGTGTCGTTGTGTGCGTACATGTTCGGTGGTCCTCCAGAGGGTGGATTCGGCTTGCTCGCGTCCACTCTTGCATCTAAAGGGTGTAATTGCCACGGCGATGTGTTCTACTGTTTCTGTGAACGGTTACAACGACCGCCCGATCAAGGGTGATGTGCAGAGCGTCGTCGGTCGCCCCGACGGCCGATTCGAGATCGCGCTCGAAGGCCACGACCACAGGTACGCGGTCCGAATCCAGCGAGCTGCGGGCGGCCCGCCGCGCCTCGTAGAGCTGTCCATCCTGTCCGACGACGACTCGGCCGAGATCACACCTGCGACCGTCCGGCAGATTCCGGTGAGACGACTTGCAGCAGCGGCGGCCAGGTTCGATGCACCGTCACCGTTCGTGACGCCGGATGAACTCTACGATCCCACCGCTGCGCATCGGCCTGAACGCCGACGCGGCGGCCGAGGCAACAAGCTCGACGACGTGCACTATCGGCAGGTCGCGGCGCTACTGGTCGCGGCCCGCGAGAACGGTGAGGCACCGCGTGCCGCGGTGGCGGCCAGCTTCCACGTCTCGGTGCCGACCGTCAACAAGTGGATCTCGATCGCGAAAGACCGCGGGTACCTCGCCCGCGACTGGGCCACCTCGACCAACCCGACCAGCACCGAACCGGAGACCAGAGCATGACCAAGCGCACGACGACCAGCCGCCGCCGCGGTAAGGGCTCGATCACCAGTTACGCCACCAAGGCGGGCACGCGGTGGCGGTTCCAGGTGTGGGTACCCGCCGACCCCGAGCACCCCGAGGCCGAGTGGAAGCACGTCGGCAAGGGCGGTTTCGAGACCGCCGACGCCGCGGATGACGCGATGCAGGACGCCCGGACCCAACACAAGGCCGGGGTCGACCTCACCGCGACCATTCCGACGGTCGCCGAGTACGCCGAGCGGTGGCTGCGCAGTCTTGATCTCGCCGCTGCGACGACGGCGCAGTACCGGCGCAACGTGACCAAGCACATCGTGCCGCACATCGGTGGCCTGCGACTCGACCGCGTGACACCGACGCGCATCGGCAAGCTGTACGTGGACCTCCAGCGGCCGGACGCCTCGCGGGCACGCGCGGCGGGCGGTCTGTCCAAGAACACCGTGCTGAAGGTGGCGACGAACCTGTCGCAGATGTTCGACGCGGCCGTGGAAGACCGGTACATCGCGACCAACCCGACCAAGCGCAAGGCGGCCAAGGCACCGACCGCGACCGCGGTCAAGCGCGAGCAGGCCGAGATGGTCACGTGGTCGCCCGCGCAGCTCTCGGCGTTCCTGACCTGGGACCGGGACACGTTCGGCGACGACATGCACGCCCTGTGGTTCGTCGCGGCGCACACGGGCATGCGTCGGTCCGAACTGCTCGGCCTGCGCTGGAGCGACGTGGATCTCACGGCGGGGCGCATCCAGGTGCGCCGCGCACTCGATACCGCGCGGCCCGGCGAGGTCAAGGGCACCAAGTCGAACCGGGCGCGAGTCGTCGACATCGACCCCGGCACTGTCACCGTGCTGCGCCGCTGGAGGCGCGAGCGTGGCGGCATCACGCTGGAGCTGACGAAGGCCGACGCGTTCGTGTTCGGCACCGCGACCGGCGCGGCCCGCTGCCCGGTGAGCACGTCCGAGATGTTCGCGCGCCGGATCACGCGGGCTCGCGCGGCGCTCGGTGCCGACGCGCTGCCCACCATGAAGCTGCATGGTCTCCGGCACACGCACGCGACGATCTTGCTGGAGGCGGGCGAGAACCCCAAGGTCGTGTCGGAACGGCTCGGGCACGCCTCCGTGTCGTTCACGCTGACGGTCTACGCCCACGTCACGCCGACGATGCAGCGCGGTGCCGTGGACCGGTTCACCGCGGCGCTCAGCGGAGCCGCGAACGGCACCAGCTGACGCCCCTTGTTGCATAGCTCGTTGCATAGGCCCCGAAACAGCACAGTGCCCCACCCGCATTCATGCAGGTGGGGCACTGTTTTCCTTCTGAGCGGGCGACGGGAATCGAACCCGCGTAGCTAGTTTGGAAGACTAGGGCTCTACCATTGAGCTACGCCCGCGTGCGTCTCACGACGCTCGCAACATGCTACGGCATGGCCTCGCGCGGGTGGAAATCACCCGCGGCGAACTGTTCGGCGGGCACCGAACCGTTCCGGCACCAGGCTGGTGTCATGCAACCCGATCGGCGGCGCACCGTCGCACTCCTGGCCCTGTCCCTGGCGTTCGGCCTGATCCAGTTCGACGCCACCGTCGTCAACGTGGTCCTGGGCTCGACGGCCCGCGACCTGGGCGGCGGACTGGGCCTCGCGCAGTGGGCGGTCGACGGCTACACCATCCCGTTCGCGGCGCTGATGCTCCTCGCCGGCCCCGCGGCGGATCGATTCGGACGGAAGCAGGTCTGCGTCCTCGGGTTCGCACTGTTCGCGCTGGCGACGGCGGGCTGCGCACTCTCCCCCGGCTGGGCGACACTGATCGGCTTCCGCGTCGTCCAGGGTGTGGCCGCGGCGATGATCCTGCCCAGCTCGCTGGCGATGATCGGCGAGCTCTATCCCGGTGCGGCAGAACGAGCACGGGCCCTAGGGATCTGGGGCGGGATCGCCAGCGCCGGATTCGCGGCCGGTCCGCCGATCGGCGGCCTCCTGGCCGCGAGCGCGGGGTGGCGGGCGGCGTTCTGGGTGGGCACGCCGATCGCGGTCCTCGCGGGACTGGCCGTGTGGGCGACGGTGCCCGACTCGCCGCGGCACGCCCGCCCACTGGACGTGCGGGGCGCGACCATCGGCGCGGCGGCGCTGGCTCTCGGAGCCGCCGCCCTCATCGAGCTCGGCCAGGGACGCCCCGCGCTCGCGGCCTGCCTCGTGATGGCCACTGGCATCGCTACCAGCGCATTCCTCGCCTCCCAACGCGTCGCGCGGCACCCTATGGTTCCCCGCGGACTGCTCGCGCGCGGACCGTTCCGGGGCGCCGCGATCACCGGGCTGGTCTTCAACTTCGCCCTGTACGGGGCCCTGCTCGTCGTCGGGTTGGCGCTGCAGCAGGTGCACGGCCTGACGGTGCTCGAGACGGGGGCGGCGATCCTGCCGATGACGGTGGTCGTGGCACTCGGATCGACCGTGAGTGGATTCGTCACCGCACGCACCGGTCCCCGACCGCCGATGGTCGCGGGCTTCGCCTGCGCGGCGACGGGCGCGCTGGTGGTCGCCGTCGGCGCATCCCACCCGGGCGCGATCGTCACGGGGATGAGCCTGATCGGGCTCGCGTCGCTCGCCATGCCCGCAATGACCTCCGTCGCGCTGGACGCCGCGCCGCCCGAACACGCCGGGCTCGCCGGAGCGGTGCTCAATTGCGCGCGTCAGGCGGGCGGGGCGCTCGGCGTCGCCGGATTCGGGGCGCTCTACAACGCCGCCGGCCGCACCTCCGCCGCGCTCGCGGTGACCTTCGGCGCCGTCGCGGCCATACTCGTGGTGGGGGTGGTCACCAGCGTCGGCGCCACCGTCCCCGGAGAGCAGGAGGTGCGCAGCGATGCCGGGTGATGCGGATCTGGCGGGGATCGGCGAGTTGTTCGCCGACCGCACCCGCAGCCGGATCCTGTTGTCCCTGTTGGGCGGGAGGGAACTCGCCGCCGGCGTCCTCGCCGACGAGGCCGGAGTATCGCGTCCCACCGCGAGCGGCCACCTCCGGCGCCTCGTCGACGGGGGCCTGCTCGAGGTCCGGTCCGAGGGTCGCCATCGCTGGTACCGGATCGCGGGGCCCGAGGTCGCCGACCTCATCGAGCGACTGGCCGCGTTCGCCCCGCCGCAGCCGGTCAGCACGCTCAAGGCGACCACCCGCGCAACGCGCCTGCGCACGGCCCGCACCTGCTACGACCATTTCGCGGGCCGCCTCGGCGTCGCGATCATGGGCTCGCTGCTCGAGCACGGACATCTGACGGGCGGCGACGGCCTGTTCCACGACGACGGTGCCGACCGTCCCGCATCGTCGGGCCGCGAGCTGGACTACCGCCTCACCGACGACGGGCTCGCCTTCCTCCACGACCTCGGCGTCACGCTGCCCGACGGTGCCGCGCGCCCACTGGTCCGGTACTGCATCGACTGGACCGAGACCCGGCACCACCTCGCGGGCGGCGCCGGTCGAGCATTGAGCGACCGGTTCTTCACCGCGGGCTGGGCCGAACGCCTCCCCCTGTACCGCGCCGTGCGGGTGACCCCGGCCGGGGAGCGGGTCCTGGCAGGTCGATTCGGCGTCGACTGGGCACGCGAGCCGGGATCCTCGGCATAGGGTCGGACCATGACCGAACCCCTGCTGATCGAGCGCGACGGCCCCGTCGTCACCTGGACCCTGAACGACCCCGCGGCGCGCAACCCGGTGTCCGACGACGCGATGATCGAGGCGATCGAGCGCGCCGTCGATGCGGTCAACCACGACGACGGGGTCCGCGTCGCGATCCTCACCGGCGCGGGTTCGGCGTTCAGTTCCGGCGGCAACGTCAAGCACATGCGCGACAAGGAGGGCATGTTCGGGGGCACCGCGGCCCAGCAGCGGCAGGGGTACCGGCACGGCATCCAGCGCATTCCGCGGGCGCTGTACCACTGCGAGGTCCCGACGGTGGCCGCGGTGAACGGTCCCGCGATCGGCGCGGGCTGCGACCTCGCGATGATGTGCGACCTGCGGGTGGCCTCCACGCGGGCGCGCTTCGCGGAGAGCTTCGTCAAAGTGGGGCTGATCCCCGGCGACGGCGGGGCATGGCTGCTCCCCCGCATCGTCGGCATGGCCCGCGCCACCGAGATGGCACTCACGGGCGACGCGGTCGACGCCGAGACGGCGCTGGCGTGGGGCATGGTGTCGAGCGTCGTCGAGCCCGAGGACCTGCTCCCCGCCGCGCGCGCTCTCGCGGACCGGGTCGCGGCGAATCCGCCGCAGGCCCTGCGGATGACGAAGCGCCTGCTCCGCGAGGGGCAGCACCAGAGCCTCGACGCACTGCTCGAGTTGTCCGCGGCGATGCAGACCATCGCGCATGCGACCGCGGACCACCACGAGGCGGTCGCCGCCATGCTGGACAAGCGGCCGCCTCACTTCACCGGGGCGTAGTCTCCCCCGCTCGCGCCTCGCCGTCCGACCGCCCCGGCAACGCGGGCGCCATCACCCACAACACGCGCGCCCCCGCGGGGCCCGCAGTGAAGGCGTGCGGGCGTCCCGGGTCGAAGGTCATCGCATCCCCGACGGTCAGCTCGACGCCCGGTTCCGGGGGGAAGGCGAGGTGGAGCAGCCCGCTCTGCACCAGCACGAAGGACACCTCGGCGGGTAGCGCGTAGGACTCGTCGCCGCTGCCGCCGCCGGGCTCGATGTCGCTGAGCAGCACCTGAACCCGCCGTTCGGCGGACGGCGTGAGCAGGTACTCGGACAGTCCGGTGCCGCCGAAACCGACCTGCGGATAGGCGTCCGCCCGGACGACGGAGCCGGCCCCGCCACCGTCGAACAGCGATCCGACGGGGACCTCCAGGACCTCGCACAGCCGGACGAGCACGGCCATCGACGGTGCCGCGAGCCCCCGCTCCACCTTCGACAGATAGCCCTTGGTGACGCCGACCCGGTCGGCGATCTCGGCGAGCGTCAGCCGGCGGGAACGGCGGGCCGCCTTGAGCGCCCCGCCCACCTGATCCGGCACGGGCGGAAGGGCATCCGCACCCGGGGCAATCGCATCCAACGTCTGTTTCCTCCCAGGAAACTCGAGTTGACAAGTCGGTCGATGTCCCACACTATGTGATTCAGCTCACAATTGCAGCCCCTGCGAGAGGATCCCTCCGTGTCCGACGAAACCCAGCACCCGTCGCAGCCCCGCGGACCGGTGGACGCGAGTCTCATCCCGCGCTACTGCGGTCCCGCGACCTTCGCCCGCCTGCCCCGACTCGACGAGGTGGACTCCGCGGCTGTCGCCGTGCTCGGCATCCCGTTCGACTCCGGCGTCAGCTACCGCCCCGGCGCGCGGTTCGGCCCCGGCCACATCCGGGCGTCGTCGAAGCTGCTGCGGCCCTACAACCCCGCGCTCGACGTCTCCCCGTTCGCCGTGCACCAGGTCGCGGACGCCGGCGACCTCGCGGTCAACCCGTTCGACATCGTGGAGGCGCTCGGCACCGTCGAGGCCGAGATCGCGCGCCTGCGCGCGGCGGGCGCCAAGGTGCTCACCCTGGGCGGCGACCACACGCTCGCCCTGCCGATCCTGCGCGCCGTCGCGGCCGACCGCGGCCCCGTCGCGGTGCTGCACTTCGACGCCCACCTCGACACCTGGGACACGTACTTCGGGGCCCCGTACACGCACGGCACCCCGTTCCGCCGCGCCAGCGAGGAGGGGCTGATCGACCTCGAGCGCTCGATGCACATCGGCATCCGGGGCCCGCTCTACGGCGAACAGGACCTCACCGCCGACGGCGTGCTCGGCTTCCAGGTGGTCCGCTCGGACGACTACGAGAACGAGGGACTGCAGACGGTCATAGACCGCATGCGCCGTCGCCTCGCCGGGCCCGACGGTGCCGGCGGCCCCGTCTACGTCTCCGTCGACATCGACGTGCTCGACCCCGCGCACGCGCCCGGCACCGGCACGCCCGAAGCGGGCGGCATGACGAGCCGCGAGCTGCTGAACACGATCCGCGCGCTGGTCGGCACCGACGTGGTGGGCGCGGACGTGGTCGAGGTGGCCCCGCCGTACGACCACGCCGAACTGACCGGCGTCGCGGCCGCGCACGTCGCGTACGAGCTGCTGTCAGTCCTCGCGGTGAACGCCCGGTGAACCCGTTCACGGCGGGCCTCACCGCTCGCAAGCCGGTCGACCGGATCCTGGCCGACAGCGCCGCCGAACACGAGGGGCCGCAGCTCAAACGGTCGATGGGCCTCGGACACCTGACCGCCCTGTCGATCGGCGCCTCCCTCGGCACCGGCATCTTCGTCATCCTCGGCGAGGCGACGCCCAAGGCCGGGCCGTCGGTCATCATCGCGTTCGTCCTGGCCGCGGTGACGGCGTTGTTCTCCGCGCTCTCCTACGCCGAGATGGCCGGCACCATCCCCGTGTCGGGCAGTTCCTACTCCTACGCGTACGCCACGATCGGCGAGCTCTTCGCCTGGGTCTGCGGCTGGTGCCTGCTGCTCGAGTACGGCGTCTCCGTCGCGGCGGTCGCCGTCGGCTGGGGCCAGTACATCAACGAGCTCCTGCGCTCTCTCTTCGACGTCGAGCTGCCCGCCGCGATCGCCGCTCCGCCCGGCGACGGCGGCATCGTCAACATCCCCAGCATGGTGATCGTGGCGCTCGCGTGCCTCGTGCTGGTGGGCGGCGCCAAGGAGAGCGCCCGGCTCAACACGGCGATGGTGGTCCTCAAGCTCTGCGTGCTGGTGTTCTTCTGCGCCATCGCCTTCACCGCGTTCAAGTCCGGAAACCTCAGCCCGTTCATGCCCTTCGGCACGGGCGGCATGACCGCCGCCGCGGCGATGGTGTTCTTCTCCTACATCGGCTTCGACGCCGCGTCGACCGCCGGCAACGAGGCCAAGAATCCCACCCGTGACCTGCCGCGCGCGATCATCACCTCGCTCGGCATCATCACGGTGCTCTACTGCCTCGTGGCCCTCGCGGCGATCGGCGCGATGCCCTGGCAGGAGTTCGGCGGGTCCGAGGCCTCCTTGGCGAAGATCCTCACCGGGGTCACCGGTCAGACCTGGCCGTCCGTGATCCTGTCGATCGGCGCCGTGATCGCCATCGCCAGCGTGGTGCTCGCGGTGATGTACGGCCAGACCCGCATCCTCTACACGATGGGCAGCGACGGCCTGGTCCCGAAGGTCTTCGCGAAGGTCCATCCGCGCACCTTCGTGCCCGTGCGCAACATCCTCATCGTCGGTGCGCTCGTCGCCGCGCTCGCCGGGTTCGTCCCCCTGGGCGAGCTCGCCAACGCCACATCGATCGGCTCGCTCTTCGCCTTCGCACTGGTCAACGTGGGCGTCATCGTCCTGCGCCGCACCCGCCCCGACCTTCCCCGGGCGTTCCGGACGCCGCTCTTCCCGGTCATCCCGGTCCTCGGCATCAGCTTCTGCGTCTACCTCATGCTGCAGCTGGAGGCCCCGACGTGGATCGCCTTCGGCATCTGGTCGGCGGTCGGCCTCGCGGTCTACTTCGGTTACGGCTACCGCCACTCGCGCCTGCGGGGCGGGGTCGCGCTCGCGAAGGAGGCGTCATGACGGTCGTCGTCGGGATGTACCAGGGGCCGGAGGGCCTCGGGTCCGCGCCGGACGTCGCGCGGAACCTGGCCGCGATCGACGACGCCGCAGCCCGGGCCGCCGCCCGCGGCGCGCAGGTACTGGTGACCCCCGAGCTGTCCGTGACCGGGTACGACATCGGCCCGGCCGCAACCGAACTCGCTCGTCCACGCGGCGGCGAGTACCACGGGGCGCTCGGCGCGGTCGCCCGCCACCACGGCATCACCGTCGTGGCGGGGTATCCCGAACGCGACGGTGATCGGGTCTTCAACGCCACCACCGTGATCGCTCCCGACGGTGCGGAGCTCGCGCACTACCGCAAGACGCACCTGTTCGGCGACCTCGACCGCGCGGTCTTCGCGCCCGGCGACGAGCTGCCCGTCCAGTTCGACCTCGGCGGCCTGCGCTGCGGGCTCCTCATCTGCTACGACGTGGAGTTCCCCGAAGCCGTCCGTACTCACGCGGAGGCCGGCACCGACCTGCTCCTGATCCCGACGGGCCTCATGGAACCGTTCGGCCGGATCGCGGAACAGGTCGTGCCGGTGCGGGCCTTCGAGAGCCAGCTGTACATCGCGTACACCAATCACTGCGGCCGCGAGAGAACGCTCGAGTACTGCGGACTGAGCACCGCTGCCGGGCCCGACGGCGAGGTCGTGGCCCGCGCCGGACGCGACGAGGAGCTCCTGACCTTCACCGCCGCCGCCGAGGGCCTGCGCGAGGCCCGCATCGCGAACACCTACCTGCGCGACCGGCGCACCGACCTCTACTGACCACGCCCGAACAGGAACACACGTGACCCAACCCGCCATGCCCGCCCACGGCCCGACCGCGTCCGAGGCACCCCTGACGATGTTCGGCCCCGACTTCCCCTTCGCCTACGACGACTGGGTGGCCCACCCGGACGGCCTGGGCAGCGTCCCGGACGAGACACTCGGGACCGAGGTCGCCGTCATCGGCGCCGGCCTCGCCGGGCTCACCGCCGCCTACGAACTGGCCCGGATCGGCCTGAAACCCGTGGTGTACGAGGCGGACCGGATCGGCGGGCGGATGCGCAGCGAGCGGTTCTCCGGATACGACGACGATCTCGTCGCCGAGATGGGCGCGATGCGCTTCCCGCCCTCGTCGACCACGCTGCAGCACTACCTGGACCTCGCGGGGCTGCAGACGCAGGCCTTCCCGAACCCGCTCGCGGAGGCGACGCCCAGCACCGTCATCGATCTCAAGGGGCGCAGCCATTACGCCCGCACCGCCGCCGACCTCCCGCCCGAGTTCGCCGAGGTGGCGAAGGCCTGGGACGCGACGCTCGCCGACTACGCCGACGCCGCGGAACTGCAGGACGCGATCCGCGCGCGGGACGTGCCCCGGATCCGCGCCGTGTGGTCGCGCCTCGTCGAAGAGCTCGACGATCAGACCTTCTACGGCTTCCTCACCGCCTCGAAGCACTTCCGCTCCTTCGCGCACCGGGAACTGTTCGGGCAGGTCGGATTCGGCACCGGCGGCTGGGACACCGACTACCCCAACTCGATGCTGGAGATCCTCCGGGTCACCTGCACCGCCGCGGACGATCACCACCGCGGCATCGTCGGGGGTTCGGACCGGCTGCCGAAGCACCTCTGGGAGAACCCCTTCGACGGTGCCCGGTCGGTCAGGGACCTCAACGGGGGCGCCCACCGCCCCGCGGTGACCGAGATCCGCCGCACCGCGGGCCCCGGCGGTGCGCCGCGCTACACCCTGGTGGACGCGGGCGGCGAGACCCGAACCTTCCCCGCGGCGATCTTCACCGGCCAGGCGTGGATGCTGCTCAACACCATCGACTGCGACGACGACCTGCTGCCCATCGACCACTGGACCGCGGTGGAGCGCACCCACTACATGGGCAGCTCCAAGGTGTTCGCGCTGGTCGACCGCCCGTTCTGGCTCGACGTCGACCCGGCCACCGGGCGGGACACGATGTCGATGACCCTGACCGACCGGATGAGCCGCGGCACCTACCTGCTCGACCACGGCCCCGACCGGCCCGGCGTGATCTGCCTGAGCTACACCTGGTCCGACGACTCGCTCAAGGTGCTGCCGCTGGACGTGAACGCGCGGATGGACCTCATGCTCAAGTCGCTCGGCGAGATCTACCCCGGCGTCGACATCCGCAGCCACATCATCGCCACGCCGAAGACCGTCTCCTGGGAGACGGAGCGCTACTTCATGGGCGCGTTCAAGGCGAACCTGCCGGGCCACTACCGGTACCAGGAGCGCCTCTACACGCACTTCATGCAGGAGCGGCTCGATCCCCGGCATCGCGGCTTCTTCCTGGCGGGCGACGACATCTCGTGGACCGCGGGGTGGGCCGAGGGCGCGCTCCAGACGGCGCTCAACGCCGTCTGGGGCGTCGTGCATCACCTCGGCGGCGGCACGCGAGCGACCAATCCCGGACCGGGCGATGTCTTCGCCGACATCGCGCCGATCCGGCTCGGCGACCAGCGCGGCACGCGCGCCTGAGCGACGCCGCGCTCAGTCCCGGGACAGGGCGGTCACCAGGCCGCCGTGACCCGGGATCATGGTGACGTTGCGGTGCCTCGGCTGCTCGGCGGGAGCGTCCGTCATCGCGAGATCGACGCGCTGGAGGATCTGCGTGAGCACCACCCGCAGCTCCGCCATCGCCAGGCCGGCGCCGAGGCAACGGCGAGTGCCGCCGCCGAAGGGCATGAGCTTCTGCGGTGAGGGCTTGACGCCCAGGAACCGGTCCGGGTCGAACGCGTAGGGCCGCGGGTACAGCTCCTCGCGGTGCTGCAGCAGCAGGATCGAGATCAGCGCGACCACCCCGCGGTCCACGACGTAGTCGCCGAACCGCCAGTCCGACAGCAACTCCCGCGCGACGATCGGCACCACCGGGCGGCTGCGCATCGACTCGTTGATCAGCGCCTCGAGGTAGGCCCCATCGCCGGAGCGGGCGGCGAGGACCGCCCGCCGGTACACCTCGGGATTGCGGGTGAGGCGCTCGAAGGTCCACGCCACCGAGTTCGACGTGGTCTCGTGTCCGGCGAGCACCAGGGTGAGCAGTTCGTCGCGGATCTCGCTGTCGGCCAGCGGCGCACCGTCGTCGCCGCGCGCGGCCATGAGCACCGTCAGGATGTCGGAGCGGCCGCCGCCGTCCGGCCCGTCCGCACCTTCCCGGCGCCGCTCGGCGATCACCGCGTAGATCGCCCTGTCCAGCGGGCGGAGCACCATCTTCAGCACGCCCCGCGACTCCGGGCTGCGCGCGTTGACCAGCTGCACCACGGTCGCGAGCGGGTGCGTGGAGAGGTGGAGCAGCCGAATCATCGACGAACGGACCGCACTCTCCGCCCGCGTGGCGCCCGCTTCGTCGTCGATGCCGAACACCGCCGACATGATCACGTCGAGGGTGATCTGCTGCCCGATGTCGGCGAGCGCAACCGGCTGTCCCGGCTGCCACTCGTCGATGCGGCGGGCCGTGGCCGCGTCGATGCGCTGCTGGTACGCCGTCACCGCGCGCCCGTGGAACTGCGGCAGCAGGAGCCCGCGCTGCTGTTTGTGCCGCGGGCCGACCGAGGTGAGCACCGAGTCCGGCCCCACGATCGGCCGCAGCGGGGAGAACCGCGTGGCCGACGGCGCACCGTCGGGCCGCGACATCAGCGACGCGATGTGGGCGGGGTTGGACAGCATGACGATCCGCCCCGGACCGCCGGCGAACTCGGACCGGAACACGTCGCCGTACCGCTCCGACGCCTCGAAGAGCACGTCGCCCTCGCGCAGGACGTACGTCAGCGACGCCCGCACCCGGCCCATCGGCAACGACGGGGCCGGGGCCAGTCCCGCACCGCCGGCCACCGGACCGGCATCGTCCGAGTTCCTGCCGGAGATCCCCGGCCGGGCGGGATCGCGGAGGTGCCAGGCGGGTTCGGGGATGGACAGGGTGCGCGCGACGGTGCCGCCCAGCCCGCTGCCGAAGCCGGACCGGGCGGCCCGTGTGATCGTGGTCATATCGTCCTCCTTCATCGATTGTGCACGCCCGGGGACTCCCGCGGGCGACGGCCGGTTCTCAGGGGACGACGGTGCCCAGCGGCCCGGTCCGGTGGTCGCGCTCGGCGACCGCGCGGTGGACGTCGCGCGCGCCGAAGTCGAGGCCGTCGCGGTCGTGGGTGAGGACCGCGATCGCGAGGACGAACGCGGCGATGACTCCAACGGTGATCATGTCCTGCTCCTTCTCCCGTGCCCGGTGGGTGTTCCGAGTCGCGTTCAACGCTATCGACCACATCGACGCAGGTCAGCGTGCCCGGGTCGGGTTCGCGGCCCCGCCCCGGGGTGGAGCCGGGGCTCCGCCCCAGGGCGGATGAACCGGGCGGGCCGCGCGGCTACGATGCAAGCCATGCGCGCTCTGCGGTGGCTCGAGGCGCGGTACCGGCGGGTACTCGCGCAGCTGGGCTACGAGTATCCGCCGTACTACATGACGATCACCGAGGCGGCGATGGTGCTGCTGACGATCGGAGCGGTGGCACCCCGGGTCCTCGCGGGGCCGCAGGGACCTCAGTGGGCGTGGCTCGCGGCCGCGGCCGCCGTGTCGGTGGTGCATCTGAGCGCCGGCCTCGTGAGTGCTCGGTCCGTGTCGATCACCGCGCACACCGCGGCCACCCTGGGTGTCGCTGTGCTGTTCTGGTGCGTGCCCACCATGTTCGACGTGGTGCCGCTCATGCTGATCCTCGGCATCACCCAGGTCGCGTCGGTCTGCACGCCGCGGGTGGCGGCGACCCACCTGGCCGTGTACCTCGCCGTCGTCATCGGCGCCGGCCTGCTCGGCGCCGTCCACCAGGCCTGGCTCATCGTGCTGACGGTCTGCTTCGGCGCCGCGGTCGGCCAGCTCCTGCAGAACCAGCTCCTCCTGCTGCGCGCCGAGCGCCGGGCGCAGGCGGCGCGCACGGCGCTCGACCGCGCGGCCATCGCCGCCGAGGTCCACGACGTGGTCGCGCACTCGCTCGCCGTCGTGCTGCTCAATGTGACCGCCGCCCGGCGCGCACTCGAATCCGACGACGACCGGGCCGAGGCCGTCGACGCTCTCCTCGACGCGGAGACCCAGGGCCGCACCGCGATGAAGGACATCCGCAACACCATCGAGCTGCTGCGCACCGACGGCCCCGGATCCGCGCAGCCCGGCCTGGCCGACATCCCCGAACTGGTCGCGTCGTTCGAGCGCGCCGGACTCGCCGTGACCCTCGACCAGCGGACCTCGCCGACGGCGCTCGCCGGCACCGCCGGTCTCGCCGCCTTCCGCGTGGTCCAGGAGTCCCTGGCCAACGCCGTCAAGCACGCACCGGGCGCGCAGGTCGCGGTCACCGTCGAGGCCCGGGAGCGGCGCGGGCTGGCCGTCCAGGTCGCGTGCCCCGTGCCCGACGGTGCCCGCCGCGCCCCGGGCGGGACGGGCCTCGACGGCATGCGGGCGCGGGTCGAGAGCGCGGGCGGCACACTGGCGACCGGCCCCGTCGACGGGACCTGGCTGGTGGACGCGCGATTCCCGGCCGCCCGCCCGAATCCGCCCCTCCGTGCGGAGCCCCTGTCATGACCGTGACCGACCCGCCGATCCGGCTGCTACTGGTGGACGATCAGGACCTGGTGCGCCTCGGGCTGCGCCGGATCCTGCGCCGCCGCGACGGCTTCGAGGTCGTGGCCGAGTGCTCCGACGGCGACGAGGTGGCCCACGCGGTCGCCGACGCGGCGCCGGACGTGGTGCTGATGGACCTGCGGATGAAGCGGATGAGCGGCATGGAGGCCACCCGATGCATCACCGGGAATGCAGGCGCCCCACCGGTTCTCGTCCTCACCACGTTCCGCGACGACGACCTGCTGTCCGAGGCGCTGCGCGCGGGCGCATCCGGCTTCGTGCTCAAGGACTCACCGGCCGAGGAGCTGATCCGCGCCGTGCGACTCGTCGCAGCGGGCGACGCCGTCCTCGACCCCGCAGTGACCGGCCGCGTGCTCGAGACCTACCGCGCCGCACCGGTGGCGAGCGCGGCACCGTCGGGCCCGGCGATCACCCGGCTGACCTCCCGGGAGATCGACGTGCTCGCCCTCGTCGGGCGCGGGCTGTCGAACGACGACATCGCCGCCGAGCTGGTGATCTCCATCGTGACCGTGAAGAGCCACATCGGATCGATCTTCACCAAACTCGACGTCCGCAACCGGGCCGAGGCCATTGTCTTCGCGTTCGATCAGGGAATCGTCCGTCCCCGCATCGATTGAACACCGTTACCAACGGAGAATCCGCAGGTGAGCGCGGGTAGTAACAGTGTTCAATTGAGCGGGGCTACTGGCGCTCGACGAAGGAGGGCTTCTCCTTGTTCATCGCCGCGGTGCGGGCGATGGTGTGGTTGCGGCCGCGCAGCAGGCCCAGCTGGAGTGCCTGCTCGACGGGGAAGGACAGGCGCGAGCCGCTGTACCAGGTGTTCTCGAAGAGGGCCTTCGACGCGGCCACCGCATCGGGCGAGCGCTCCTTGAGCTTCTCGACCAGGTCGAGGGCGTCCTTCATCGGATCGGCGGAGACACCGGTCACCAGGCCCCAGTCCAGGGCCTGCTTGGCGGTGAACATCTCGCCGGTCATCGTCAGGCGCTTCGCGACGTCGATGGTCGTGAGCTGGGCGATCGACGCGGAGATCGACATGTCGGGGATCAGGCCCCACTTCGCCTCGAGGATCGAGAAATCGGCCTCGGTGGAGGCGTAGCGGAAGTCCGCGCCGAGCGCGATCTGCAGGCCGCCGCCGTAGCAGTGCCCGTTGACCACGGCGATCACGGGGGCGGGCACACTGCGCCAGGCCCAGCCGGCGGCCTGGAAGCTGTTCGCGGCCGAGATCCGCTTCGGCACGAAGTTCATGAACAGGCGGCGCTGTTCCTTGCCCGCCGAAGCGAAGTCGAGGCCCGAGCTGAACGAACTGCCCTCGCCCGAGAGGATCACGGCGCGCAGCGAGTGGTCGTTCTTCGCGCGGTCCGCGGCCCGCGCCAGATCGTCGAGCATGTCCAACGTGAGGCCGTTGTGCTTCTCGGGACGGTTGATTCGCACGTAGGCGACCTCGTCGCGCACCTCGTAGTCGATGTTCGACATTCGCTTCTCCTCGATTCCGCTCGCCGGTGGCCGTCAGTCCAACCCTAACGGCCGCGTTGCTCCCGCTACGGGAAGGCACGGCTGAAGTACAGTGACGAACATGGCGGTCACGTTGCACATCACGGGGGAACCCGAGTCGGACGCGGTGCTCTCCGAGCACCCGTTCGCGCTGCTCGCGGGCATGCTCCTCGATCAGCAGTTCCCCATGGAGCGGGCGTTCGCGGGTCCCTGGAAAGTCCTCGACCGATTCGGGAGCATCGATCCCCGCGACATCGCCGTCGCGGATCCGGTGCGCTTCGAGGAACTGTGCACGACCCCGCCCGCGATCCACCGCTACGGGCGCGCCATGGCGGCCCGCCTGCAGGCGCTCGCGCGGATCGTCGTCGACGAGTACGACGGGCACGCCGAGCGGATCTGGACCGAGGCCGCCTCCGGTGCCGATCTAGTCAAGCGGATCGAGGCACTGCCCGGGTTCGGCGCCCAGAAGGCGAAGATCTTCGCGGCGCTCGTCGGCAAGCAGCTCGGCGTGAAGCCCCGGGGTTGGGCGACGGCGGTCGGCGACTACGGCAAGGCCGGGTTCCGCTCCGTCGCGGACGTGGTCGACGGCGAGTCGCTGCAGAAGGTCCGCGCCCACAAGAAGGAGATGAAGGCGGCCGCGAAGAAGGAGGGCGCATGACGGGTCCCGGCCCGCACGGCGGGTACCACCCGCAGGAGCCCGGCCAGGCGTACTCGCAGGCCCTTCCGCTGCCCGCGCCTCCGCGCGGCCCTGCGGCGCCGGGCCCCGTCCCCGGCAGTCCGCCGCCGCAGCCTCCCCGTAGGCCCTCGTCGGGCCGCAACGTGATCGTCGGCATCGTCGCGATCGCCGCGATCGTCGCCGTCGTGGCCGCGGTGGTCGCCCTCGCCCTCCTCAGCGACTCCAAGGGCGACGAGCCCGGCAAGGGCGCGACCTCGGCGACGATCGACGCGACCGGTCAGGTGTTCCGGATCAACGACTGCCTCTACGACGTGCCCGAGAACCCCAAGGTCGGCAACTGCGACGACGGCGGGTCCCCCTACAAGGTCACCCAGGTGATGCCCGTGGGCGAGGCGTGCAAGAAGGAGCAGACCTCGATCACCAAGGGGCGCGCGTACTGCCTGACCCCGAACCTCAACGTGAACTACTGCTACTCCGCCCCGGTCGCGGGTACCTGGATCAAGGCGGCCGCACAGTGCGGCGCTCCCGGCACCATCACCGTGATCTCCGTGGTGGGCGGCCTCAAGGATTCCGCCCGCTGCACCGGCGAGTGGGACCGCAGCTACTTCTTCGACGACCCCGTCTACACCATCTGCGCCAAG
This sequence comes from Tsukamurella sp. NPDC003166, assembly GCF_040611135.1. Classification (NCBI taxonomy): domain Bacteria; kingdom Bacillati; phylum Actinomycetota; class Actinomycetes; order Mycobacteriales; family Tsukamurellaceae; genus Tsukamurella; species Tsukamurella sp. NPDC003166. The sequence goes on along the minus strand of NZ_JBEXNL010000002.1, from coordinate 127,447 downwards.
TCCTACACCTGAGTCTCGGGCGAGCTCTCGGGCGCGGGCAGCACCGTCGGACCTGCGGACGGCACGTCGATGATGCGGGCGGGGCGCGGCTGCCGCGGCTGCGCGGCCCGCGCCACCTCGCTCGCGGTGCGGATCGCGAACTTCGGCAGGCTCGACAGGAGGTCGGTCACCGGCTCGGCGACGGTGTTGGCCGCGCCCACCACGGTCTCGATGTCGCTGATCCGCTGATTCATCGCGGACACCGTGGGGGTGAGCCGGTTGAGCGCATCGGTCATCGCGGCGAGTTGCGCCACGACACCGTCCTCCGCGGTCAGCGCGTCGACGATGCCGCCGTCGCGGGTGGCACGGTCCAGCGGACCGTCGGCGCGGCTGATCCGGTCGACGGAGCCCCCTTCGTTGAACAGGTCCGCCACCCGATCGGCCGCGCCGCCGGGACCCACCACCCGGTGGATGGCGCCCTCGTCGCCGAGCAGGTCGGAGACGCGGTGCACGATCGACGGCACGCGCTGCGCGGCGGTGATCAGATTCTCGTGGCGGGTGCCCTCGCCCGAACCGGGATCGAGCCGGTCCGCCGCCATCCCGACCACGTCGCGCGCGACCGCGACGGAGGTCTCCGCCGCGGCGAGGCCGAGACCCGCGGCGGCCAGCCCGACGCGTGCCGGTGCGAGCAGTACTTTCGGAAACTCCATGGTTCCAGCGTAGCGCCGATCCGCGATCGCGGAATCAGGAGATTCCCTGACGTCAGACGCCGGGTGTGGGGCTCACCACGTAGGTCACGTCACCGTCGTTCGCGGAGATCCCGACGGTGAACCCGTGCCCCCGGTAGACGGCCCCGACCCGGCCGGCGTCCAGCGGGACGCCCGGCGCGACCGGCGCGAGGCCCGCGGCGAGCAGGGCCCGGGCGGCGGCCACCGTGTCCTGGCCGTCGACCGTGACGCGCCACATCGGGTGGCCCACGTCGATCGTCTCCGCCTTGCTGATCGTCCCGACGACCGGCACCTGCGCGGCGGGGTATCCGGCCGGCAGCGGCGTCGCGGCGCGCGGCGGCGTGCCGCAGCCGCCCGCTCCCACCGCGACCGCGCCAACGACAAGGGCGACGCCGATCGCGGCGCCGCCCCTTCGCGTCTCGAGCACGGAGATCAGATCGAGATCCGGCCCTCGGCCAGCGCTCGGATGATCTGCTTCTCGCGGCGAGCGCGGGCGACCCGCGATCCCACGACGACGAGCACCAGGACGACGGCACCGGCTGCGGCGGCGAGCACCGGCGGCTTGGTGACGGTGGCGATCACCGACTGCTGGGCCTGATCGGCGAGCTTGCGGGGATCCGCGCGCTCCCCCAGCTGATCCAGCGTCGCCGCCAGCTGCTCCCGGGCGCGCTCGATATCGCGCTCGATGCTCTCGGTGTCACGTGCCACTTCGCTCTACCTCCGGGTCAGCCGGCCTGCAAATACGTCACCGACTCTAGACCAGCGGCCGCGGTCCCGGCCCGCTGCGGGGCCCGGGCGGCCCGATCCGGCTCCGCCGGGAGGGCGAAGGTGGCCTGGACCTGCAGCCACTGCGCGAGGATCTGGCAGCCCGTGAGCTCGTAATCCTCGTGCCGGAGCCGGGCGAGCGGCTCGTCGGCGTACGCGGTGTGCCGGTTGCCGCGCAGGTTGTAGTCCCGCCCGCGGTAGTTCACCCGCGGCAGGTAGCCCAGGATCTCCCGCCCGGCGGTGCGCAGCCGGGCCACGTCGCGCCGCCACTGCCGCGACCCGAACGCGGTGCGGGTGGCGTTCTGGAACCGGTGCCCGAGGTACTCCCCGGCCGCGCGCGGCGCCCAGGTCGCCAGGTCGCGGAGGGTCAGATAGGCGGTCGCGTCGGCGATGTCCCGCACGAAGGAGTCGACGCTGGCGTTGCAGATGACGTCCTGCGGATGCGAGATCCACAGCAGCGGCATCCCGTCGGGCACCGGGGGTCCGTCGCCCGCGACGCCCGATCCGCACAGCGCGGGGTCGCTGCCGTGCGGCCGCTCCGGATCCGAGATCAGCCCGACGGCGAGGACGTGCGGCGCGAGCACGGGACCGTCGGTCATCGCGCCCAGGACCCGCCGGACCACGGTGCATCCCTGCGAGTAGCCGATCAGGACCACCGGTCCGTCGATCTCCGCGATCGTCCCCAGGAGGCGCTCGACGCCGATGGCGACGGACTCCGCGAACGAGACGCCGTCGCGCGCCGGGACCGGGCCGTACGACGCCGGGTAGGCCACCCACCGGTCGGTGAACCGGTCGTCGAGTTCCGCCACCACGTGGCTGAGCATTCCGGTGACATCGGTGCGCGGATCGTCGGTCCACGACTCGCCCGTTCCGCCGACGGCGAGCACGGTGATCCGGGCCCGGCCGGCGTCCGCCGGTCGCCGGGCCGCCCTGCTGTGGACGGTCATCGTGTTCATGCCCGCGACTCAACCCGCCGCGTGTGTGAACGAGCTGAAATCCATGTTAAGAAAGCGGTTCTGTGTCCGAGCTAACAGCGCAGTCAGCTCTGACAGGTGGGACACCAGTAGAGGTTTCGCGCCTCCATCACCTCGGTGCGAACGGGTGTGCCGCACACGCGGCAGAGCTCGCCGGTGCGCCGGTAGACGTAGGTCCGGGGCCGGTCCTCGGCGTACGACGGTGCGCCGTGGTCGTGTTCGGGGCGCACCACGTGCATGCGGCCGCGCTCGACGCCGATCGGCATGAGCGCGACCAGGTCCGCCCACACCCCGTCGAACTCGGCGCGGGAGACGTCCCGCCCCGCGCGGTGCGGGTCGATCCCGGCCCGGAACAGCACCTCGGCGCGGTAGACGTTGCCGACACCGGCCAACACCTTCTGGTCCATGAGCAGCGCGCCGATCGGTCGGCGTGAGCGCTCGATGCGCCGTCGCGCGTCGTCCGGGTCGGACTCCGGGCGCAGCGGGTCCGGCCCGAGGCGGGCGAGGACACCGTCGACCTGCTCCTCCGTGACGAGCTCGCAGGCGGTGGGGCCGCGCAGGTCGGTGCCGCCGCGCGGTCCGACGATGCGCATCCTGACCTGGCCCACCGGCGCGGGCGGCGCACCGTCGAGCAGGCCGAAGTCCGTGAAGGCGCCGTACAGCCCCAGGTGCACGTGCACGATCAGGCCGCCGTCGTAGCGGTGCCACAGGTGCTTACCCCAGGAGTCGGCGCGCTCGAAGACCCGGCCGTCGAGGCGCTTCGCCTCCGGCGCGAACCGTCCCTGCGGGCTGGAGACGGAGACGCCCTCGCCCGCGAACAGTGCGTCGTGAGCGAGGGCGAGCCGGTGGAGTGTGTGCCCCTCAGGCATCGAGGCCCCGGGCGGTGGACGGTGTCACGCCTCGGGGGCCGCAGGCACCTCGGGCGCGACGCCCGTGCGCTCGTACTCGGAGAGGATGTCGATGCGGCGCTGGTGACGAGGCTCGTCGGACCACTCGGCGGCGAGGAACGCGTCGACGATGGCGAGCGCCTCCTCCTTGCTGTGCATGCGGCCGCCGAGCCCGATGAGCTGCGCGTTGTTGTGCTGCCGCGCCAGCTGCGCGGTCTCGACGCTCCACGCCAGGGCGCAGCGGGCGCCGGGCACCTTGTTGGCCGCGATCTGCTCGCCGTTGCCGCTGCCGCCGAGGACGATGCCGAGGCTGCCCGGATCGGCGACGACCCGCTTGGCGGCGTCGATGCAGAAAGCGGGGTAGTCGTCGAGGGCGTCGTAGGTGTGAGCGCCGCAGTCGACGACCTCGTGGCCGCCCGCCGTCAGGTGCTCGATGATCTGGGACTTCAGTTGGAATCCGGCGTGGTCGCCGCCGAGGTAAACGCGCATGGCCACAAGTCTTGCACGCGCCGCGCGAGCATCGATGAGCGGCACAGCCTACATTCGATGGCATGGATGACAGCACCGAGCAGACACCGGGGCAGGAGCCGAAGGACGACTCCGCCCCCACCGAGTCCGCCCGCAGCGGCGCCTTCAGCTCCGAGCCGAACGAGTCGACGATGCCCAGCACGGGCTTCTTCCCCGTCGTTCAGCCGGAGGACGTGGCACCGGACGCCGGGGCGTCCGCCTCCCCCTCGGACGCGGCGACCTCCGCGATCCCCGCCGCCGACTTCCCCACCGAGCGACATCGGACCGGCGGCCACCACACGCTGCCCGAGCTGGGCGCGCACGACCCGTCGGTCACCGCCGGGCTCGGCGCGGCACCGTCGCACCCGGGGACCGGCGAGATCCCCCGGTTCCCGGCCGGCTCCCCGTTCGGCGCCGGGCCGCAGTTCCCGGGCGGACCGGCCGGACCCGTCGGTCCGGTGACGCCCGTGTACCAGCCGCCCGCCTACGCGGGCGCGCCCCGGCGGCACCCCTGGGAGATCCCGCTGCTGGTGATCGTGATCCTGGTGACCCTGCTCCTCTACGGCGGCTCGATCCTGCTGGCGATGCTCGGCGCCATCAACGAGTACACGCTGCTCGCGCTGCTGGTCCCGATCGTCCTGTGGCTCGGGCGCGGCATCACCTGGGCCTCGCCCCGGGTCCAGGGCATCCAGATGACGCCCACGCAGTTCCCCGAGGGCTATCGGATGGTGCGCGAGGCCGCGGCGCGGTACGGCATGCGCGAGGTGCCCGACGCGTTCGTCGTCCTCGGCAACGGCCAGATCAACGCCTTCGCGTCCGGCCACGGATTCCGCAGGTTCGTCGTGGTCTACAGCGACCTGTTCGAGATCGGCGGCGAGGCCCGCGATCCCGATGCGCTGGCCTACATCATCGGCCACGAGGTGGGCCACATCGCCGCCGGCCACGTCTCCTACTGGCGGCAGGTCGGCTCGTTCGCGATGAGTTACCTGCCCTTCATCGGGGCCGCACTGTCGCGCTCGCAGGAGTACACCGCCGACAACTACGGTTACTTCAACGAGCCCGCCGGAATCCCCGGTGGCATGGGCGTGCTCGGCGCGGGCAAGTACCTCGGCAAGCAGGTCGACTTCGACCAGCTCGCCGACCGCGCGTCCACCGACAAGGGCTTCTTCACCTGGGTGGTGAACCTCCTGTCGTCGCATCCGGTGCTGACCTGGCGCGCGGCGGCGCTCCGCAACCGCACGCGGGCGGGCTCGCTGTGGTTCGCGCCGTCCCAGCCGCTCCGCGGCATCGGTGGCGGTGCCGTCGTGCCCGCCGGGCCGGTACCCACCTACAACCGCCAGGAGACGCTGGCCCCGGCCCCCGGCCAGGTTCCGCAGGGCCCCGTGGGTCCGCAGGGCCCGTTCGGTCCGGGCGCCCACCACGTCCCCTCCGGGCCGGCCGCGCCACAGGGCCCCGTCGGGCCGTACCCGCCGCAGGGGCCCGGCCAGGCCCCGCAGGGCCAGCAGCAGCCGCCCGCACAACCCGGCCCGAACGGTCCGGACGGCTCCTGATCGCGGTCGCCACCACGAACGGGCCCCGTCGCACGTGCTGTGCGGCGGGGCCCCGTTCGGTGTCCGGTGGGAGCTGTCAGTCGAACTCGGGCTCCTCGGTGCGGGTGCGCTGAGCTCGACGAGAGACCACCTCGTCAGTCGAACTCGGGCTCCTCGGTGCGGGTGCGCTGAGCTCGACGAGAGACCACCTCGTCAGTCGAACTCGGGCTCCTCGGTGCGGGTGCGCTTGAGCTCGTAGAAATGCGGGTACGCGGACAGGAGAACCGCTCCGTCCCAGACCTTCCCGGCGGTCTCGCCGCGCGGGATGCGGGAGAGCACGGGGCCGAAGAAGGCGACGCCGTTGATGTGGATCGTGGGGGTGCCCACGTCGTCGCCGACCTTGTCCATGCCGGCGTGATGGCTCGTGCGCAGCTCCTCGTCGAAATCGGTGCTGTTCGCGGCGGCCGCGAGGTCCGACTCCAGGCCGACCTCCGCGAGCGACTCCGCGATCACGACCGGTAGGTCCTTGTTCTGCTGGTTGTGGATCCGCGTACCCATCGCGGTGTAGAGCTTCGGCAGCACCTCGTCGCCGTGGCGCCGGGCGGCGGCGATGAGCACGCGCACCGGGCCCCACGCCGTCTTCATCAGCTCCTGGTAGACCTCGGGCAGGTTGTCGCGGCCCTCGTTGAGCACCGCCAGGCTCATCACGTGGAAGTTCACGTCGATGTCGCGGACCTTCTCGACCTCGAGGATCCAGCGCGAGGTGATCCAGCACCACGGGCACAGCGGGTCGAACCAGAAGTCGACGCGGTCCTTCGTCGGGGCGGTCTCGGTCACTTGGTCTCCTTGCGTTCACGATGGTCGACGGTGCCGCCGGGCGCGGCGCGGACGTACCCGGCCCGACGGTGTCGATTCTTCCCCTCGTCGCAACGCCGCGCACCCGCATGTGCTTCCCCGTCACACACTCGCCGGGCGCGGGTGGCATTGTGGAATCGGTCCCATCGAAGCGCACAGCAGCCGAGCATGCACCCGAGCACGAAGGAGCGTCGCCCTTGTCCGCCCCCAATCTCACCCGGATCCAGGCCGCCGAACGCGCGGGAGTCGTCACCGTCTCCCGGTACGCGATCGACCTGGACCTCACCGACGGCGCGAACGCGCCCGGCGACAAGACCTTCGGCTCGACCACGACGATCACGTTCGCGGCGACCCCGGGCGCGGAGACCTTCATCGACCTCATCGCCACCGGCCTCACGGCCACGCTCAACGGGCGGCCCGTCGACACCTCGGGCTACACGGAGGAGGGCGGCCTCGCGCTGCACGGCCTCGCGGCCGAGAACGAGCTCGTGATCTCGGGCCGGTTCTTCTACTCCAACACCGGCGAGGGCCTGCATCGCTTCGTCGACCCGACCGACGGTGCGGTGTACCTGTACTCGCAGTTCGAGACCGCCGACGCCAAGCGCATGTTCGCGTGCTTCGACCAGCCCGACCTCAAGGCCGTCTTCGACGTGGCGGTCACCGCACCGTCGGACTGGACCGTGGTGACGGGCGGCGCGGAGGCGACCCGCGAGCCGCTGCCGACCGGCGCGCACCGCTGGACCTTCGTCACGACCGAGCCGATGTCGACCTACCTCGTCGCGCTCATCGCCGGCCCGTACGCGGTGTGGACCGACGCCTACACCGATGAGCACGGCACCATCGACCTGCGCCTGTTCTGCCGCGCGAGCCTCGCCGAGCACATGGACGCCGACCGGCTGTTCACCGAGACCAAGCAGGGATTCGGCTTCTACCACAAGAACTTCGGCATCCCCTACGCGTTCGGCAAGTACGACCAGCTGTTCGTGCCGGAGTTCAACGCGGGCGCGATGGAGAACGCCGGCGCGGTGACCTTCCTCGAGGACTACGTCTTCCGGTCGAAGGTCACCCGCTACCTGTACGAGCGGCGTTGCGAGACGGTGCTGCACGAAATGGCGCACATGTGGTTCGGCGACCTGGTCACGATGCGCTGGTGGGACGACCTGTGGCTCAACGAGTCCTTCGCGACCTTCGCCTCGGTGCTGAGCCAGGTGGAGGCCACCGAGTACACCTCGGCGTGGACCACGTTCGCCAACGTCGAGAAGTCGTGGGCCTACCGGCAGGACCAGCTCCCGTCGACGCACCCGGTCGCGGCCGACATCCCCGATCTGCAGGCCGTGGAGGTCAACTTCGACGGCATCACCTACGCCAAGGGCGCGTCGGTGCTCAAGCAGCTCGTCGCGTACGTCGGGCTCGAGCCCTTCCTCGCGGGGCTGCGCGCGTACTTCGCGGAGCACAAGTTCGGCAACGCCACCTTCGACGACCTGCTCCGCGCGCTCGAGGCGTCCTCGGGCCGCGACCTGTCGGACTGGGGCGCGCAGTGGCTCAAGACCACTGGCATCAACATCCTGCGCCCCGACTTCGAGGTGGACGACGCCGGGAACTTCACCCGGTTCACCATCGTCCAGGAGGGCGCGCAGCCCGGCGCGGGCGAGCTGCGCACGCACCGCCTCGCCGTGGGCGTCTACGCGGACCAGGACGGGAAGCTGGTGCGCACCGAGCGCGTCGAACTCGACGTCGCGGGCGAGCGCACGGACGTGCCGGACCTCGTCGGTGTGCACCGCGGCGAGCTGGTGCTCCTCAACGACGACGACCTGACCTACTGTTCGGTGCGGCTGGATCCGGTCTCGCTGGCGACGGTCACGAGCCGCATCGCCGACATCGCGGAGTCGCTCCCCCGCACCCTCGGCTGGTCCGCGGCGTGGGAGATGACCCGGCAGGCCGAGATGCGGGCGCGCGACTTCGTCGAGCTGGTGCTCGGCGGCATCGGCGCCGAGACCGAGGTGGGCGTGGTGCAGCGCGTCGTGCTGCAGGCGCAGACCGCGGTCGAGTCCTATGCGGATCCGGCCTGGGCCGACGCGGAGGGCCGCGAGCGGCTCGCCGCCGGCCTGCTGCAGCTCGCCCGGGACGCGGAGGCGGGCTCGGACTTCCAGCTGGCCTTCGTCAACGCGCTCGCGGCGTCCGCCCTGGGGCGCGCCGAGGTCGAGGCGGTGCAGTCGCTGTACGACGGTGCCGAGCCCGCCTCCGTCGGGCTGGCGGGGCTGACCGTCGACACCGATCTGCGCTGGCGCCTGCTCACCGCACTGGCCCGGGCCGGCGTCGTCGGGGCTGACGAGATCGACGCGGAAGTACTCCGGGATCCCACCGCCGCCGGCGAGCGCGCGGCGGCGGCCGCGCTCGCCGCGCGCCCGGACGTCCGGGTCAAGGAGGAGGCGTGGGAGAAGGTCTTCGGCGACGACTCACTGTCGAACACGCTGACCCGCGCGATCTCCGCGGGCATCGTCGCGCCGGGGCAGGGCACGCTGCTGGCACCCTTCACGGAGCGCTACTTCGCGGCGATCGACGAGGTGTGGGGCCGCCGCTCCTCGGAGGTCGCGCAGACGGTCGTCGTGGGCCTGTACCCGTCGTGGGACATCTCCGACGGTGCCGTGGCCGCCGCGGACGCCTGGCTCGCGGGCGACAAGCCCCCGGCCCTGCGCCGCCTGGTCCTCGAGGGCCGCGCGGGCATCGTCCGCTCGCTCGCGGCCCGCGCCTTCGATCGCGCCTGACGCACCGACGACCGCGGCCCCGGGATCCTTCGATCCCGGGGCCGCCGTCGCGTGCGGCGCTCAGCTGATGAACGGGTGGCCGCTCACCGTCCTGCCCGGGTCGTCCTGGATCACGTCCCAGTGCTCGACGATCTTGCCGCCCGCGACGCGGAAGATGTCGGCGACCGCCTGGGCCTTACCTTCGTAGACCGACTTCGCGTAGACCACGACGATGTCGCCGTCCGCGACGACGCGCACGATCGAGGTGCTGTACTTCGGGTCCTTCACGACCGGCCCGAGGACCTTGACGAAGGCGTCCCGGCCGTCCGCGACCTCGGGATTGTGCTGGATGTAGTGCTCGCCGATGTAGCGCTGCGCCGCGCCCGCGATGTCGCGCTGTACGAAGCCCTCGGTGTAGAAGGCGGTCACGACCTGCTTGGGGCTCGACGGTGCAGCGCTCGCCTGGGCGGCGACGCCGAGCACCAGGGCACCGACGGTGAACAGCGCGGCGACGGCGTTTCGGATCGTCCGGTTGAGGTTCATCCCGTCTCCAATCATTGACACTTCAATATTTAGATTCGATCAGAACACGATCGGACGCGGCGCACAACGTGATGACCATCGCCGTACGCTGCACACATGGACGCACGCCACACTCCCGACACCGCCGAGGCACTCATGCGCTCCCGGTTCGCCGCCTTCCGCGACGGGGACGCGGCATGGCTCCTCGCCTCGTGGCATCCGAGCACCCGGCCGGCGGAACTCGAGCTCGACGAGGACGTGCGCTGGCGCGGTCTCCAGATCGTCGACACGGTCGACGGCGCCGCCGTCGACGAGTCGGGGGTCGTGGAGTTCCGGGCCACCTACCTCGTCGACGGGGAGCTCGGCGTCCTGCACGAGCGGTCCCGCTTCGTCCGGGAGGACAGCGCATGGTTCTACGTCGACGGTGACCTCTTCACGGAGTAGTCGATCAGGCCGGTCCAGCGCATGCCCGCGACGACCCGGTCGTAACCGTCCTATTTCGGCGCATACCGTCCGCCGTTCCGGACCCCGCGCCTCGTGATTAGAGAATCTTGTTAGCGTGGAGAAATGGACAGGACGCGAACGGAATCGGGCGAACTGCACATAGCGGGCTGGGGCACCGAGAGTGTTCGATCCTCTCGCCGCCGTACGCTGGCGCGGCTCTTCCGGCGCAAGCCCCCGCTCACCGAGGAGTCGATCACGGTCGTCGACCAGCCGATGCTCAAGCGCGCGATCACCGCCGCCGCACTGGGCAACATGATGGAGTGGTTCGACTTCGGCGTGTACGCCTACCTCGCCACGACGCTCGGCAAGGTGTTCTTCGAGAGCCTTTCGCACACCGGTCAGCTGCTCGCGACCTTCGGCACCTTCGCCGCCGCGTTCTTCGTCCGCCCGCTGGGCGGGATCGTCTTCGGACTGATGGGCGACCGCGTCGGCCGGCAGAAGGTCCTTGCGGCCACCATGATCATGATGTCGATCGGCACCTTCGCCGTGGGCGTCATCCCGTCGTACGCGGTGATCGGGATGTGGGCGCCGATCCTGCTGCTGTGCGCGCGGCTCGTGCAAGGCTTCTCGACGGGCGGCGAGTACGGCGGCGCGACCACGTTCATCGCCGAGTACTCCCCGGACAAGCGCCGCGGCTTCCTCGGCAGCTGGTTGGACTTCGGCACGTTCATCGGCTATTCGTGCGCGTCGCTGCTGGTCACGGTCCTCAACGCGGCGCTCTCCGAGGCGGACATGCTGTCCTGGGGGTGGCGCATCCCCTTCTTCATCGCGGGCCCGATGGGCCTGATCGGCCTGTACCTGCGCCTCAAGCTCGAGGACACCCCCGCGTTCCAGGCCCAGTTGGACGCCCACGAGGACGCGCTGAAGGCGGTGCAGACGCCCCAGCACGAACTGCGCATGATCATCACGAAGCTCTGGCGCCCGCTCCTGGTGTGCATGGGCCTGGTGATCCTCTACAACGTGACCAACTACATGATCACCGCCTACCTGCCGACCTATCTCACCGAAGTGGCGCACCGGACCCAGCTGACCGCGGACATGCTGGTGCTGCTCGCGATGCTCGTCGTGGTCGCGCTGATCCTGATCGTGGGACACCTGAGCGACATCGTGGGCCGCAGGGCCGTCTTCGCGACCGCGGCGGTCGTGCAGATCGTCGTCGCGGTGCCCGCGTTCTGGCTGTTCAGCCACGGCGCACTGTGGGGCCCGGTGGTGGCCTGCATCGTGTTCGGCGCCGTGCTGGCCTGCTTCGCGGCGCCCACGGCCTCGACGCTGCCGGCCCTGTTCCCCACCGCCGTCCGATACGGCGCTCTGGGACTCGGCTTCAACGTGGCCGTGTCGGCGTTCGGCGGCACGACCCCGCTCATCACGTCCGCGCTGGTCGATGCCACGAAGAACGACCTGGTGCCCGGCTTCTACCTCATCGTCAGCGGCGTCGTCGGCCTGATCGCCGTCATCGCGATGCGCGAGACCGCCACCCAGCCCCTGCTCGGCTCCGCGCCGCAGGTGGACACCCCGGAGGAGGCGACGGAGCTGTACGAGGAGGCCCGGGACCTCGCAGCCGCCGAGCACTGACCACCGTCCGGAGACGACGGAACGGCCCACCGGATCGGATCCGATGGGCCGTTCGTTCGTCGGTGCCGGCTGTTTACGCCGTCGGCGGCTTCACGGCCGAAGCCATGACGCGCAGCGCGGCGATGAGGCCGTCGATGAGATCGCCGGCCTGGAAGGGCGGGATGGCCGCGGTGACGCCGAGCTGCGCAACCTTGTCCCCGAGGCGGTCGGCGACGCCGCTGCCGGTGAGGACGACGATGTCGCGCGTGTTCGGCGACACGGCGATGAGGGCCGCGTACTCGGGCTCCGGAGCCTGGCGGAGGACCGCCTCGGCACCGGCGTGCGCATCGTCGCCCAGGTCGCCGATGTACACGGAGAAGCGGGCGTTCGCGTCGCGGGTGGCGCGGATCAGCGCCTCGTCGAGGCCGATCAGCTCCTCGCGGGAGAAGGGCGGATTGACCGGACTGTCGCTCGCCTGGCGGGCCGCGGAGATCCGCCCGCTCGAGGTGATGGCAGTGCCGACGGGCAGATCGCCCTGCGGAACCGCGACGGTCTGCGTGTGATCACCACTTGCCACGAGCGGCACCCCCGATCAGGTTCTCGTTGTCATGGTCGTCGTGATGCCCACCGTGCGGGCCCACCGGCGCCTCGTCGACCGCGCTGAACAGCATGGGTTCGCGGGTCCACGGCTCGCCGAGCTTGTACTCGTCCGGCTGCTGGTACTTCACGTTGCGGCCGGTGGCCATCGAGATGACACACAGGACGACGACGACGATCGTGGCGATCACCGTGATCCCGCCGATGATGTTGAGCAAGCTCACTGTGGGCCCCTTTCCTTCTCTGTCGGACGCCCGACGGCGCTGGTCGGTCTGCAGAACAACTTAGCCTATGCCGCATCGAGGTCGAGATACCGACTCCACATCGGGTCGACCTCCTTGAGGGTCGACAGCAACCGCCAGTGCCGGCCCTGCGGTGCCCGCGGTTCCGTGCGGAGCTTCCAGCCGATTTCGGACAACAGCCGGTCGGCTTTGCGGTGGTTGCAGGGGGCGCAGCAGGCCACGCAGTTCTCCCACCCGTGGGCGCCGCCCCGGGAGCGCGGCTGAACGTGGTCGATGGTGTCGGCCTTGCCCCCGCAGTAGCCGCAGCGGAACCGGTCGCGATGCATGAGCGCCGCCCGGGTCATCGGCACCTGCGCCCGGTACGGCACCCGGACGTACGTGCGCAGCCGGATCACCGAGGGCACAGACAGAGAACGGTCCGCTGAATGCACCAGCGGACCGTTCGGATCGTCGTGGACCACATCGGCCCTATCCCTGAGCATGAGGACTATCGCCCTCCGCATCGAGATCGCGGTCAGTGGCTCGTAGGTGGCGTTGAGCAGCAGCACCCGGCGCTTGCCCCACACCGATCCACCGGGCGGGGTGTCGCTGGCGAGCGCGGCCATCGCGGGCGCACCCGCGGCGTGCGATCGCTTCATCGACTCTCCTCACCCTCGCGCCGACCCGCCGGGTCCGGTCGGGTCGTCCGCCTCTAGTAGTGCACCACGGACGACCGCGATCCGCACGGTGATTTCCGCGCATTTCCTGCGGCGAGTCGGCACACAACCGGTGAACGAGAGGTGACCTGCTCGGCTTCCGCGATCCCCGTCGCCGTCCGCGGATCGCACGATGACTGCGCGACTGCGCGGGCCACGACCACCGTCGTGGCGCCGTGCTGCCGGTCCGGGCCGGCCGCCGAGCCCGTGCGAGACTGGGAGGGTGAGCACGCCCGACCAGCAGAGCTTCTACGACGCCGTCGGCGGCGCGGACACCTTCCAGGAGCTGATCCACCGCTTCTACCAGGAGGTCGCGCGCGACGAGTTGCTGCGCCCCCTGTACCCGGAGGAGGACCTCGGCCCCGCCGAGATCCGTCTGCGGATGTTCTTCGAGCAGTACTGGGGCGGTCCGCGCACCTATTCGGAGCAGCGCGGACACCCGCGGTTGCGGATGCGGCACGTGCCCTACCGGATCACCGAGATCGAGCGCGACGCGTGGCTGCGCTGCATGGACACCGCGATCGCCTCGATCGACGACGCGCGGATGAGCCCCGATCGCAAGCAGCAGCTCAGGAACTACTGTGAGATGGCCGCACAGATGCTCGTGAACACCCCCATGGGCGGATGACTTGAGGAGTGAGATGACGCCACCCGTCCGCACGCCCCACTACACCGACGCCCCGTGGTGGAAGGACGCGATCTTCTACCAGGTGTACCCGCGCTCCTTCTCCGACTCGAACGGCGACGGCGTGGGAGACCTGCGCGGCGTCATCGACAGGCTGGGCTACCTCGAGCTGCTCGGCGTGGACGCACTGTGGCTCTCTCCGGTGATGCGCTCCCCGATGGCCGACCACGGCTACGACGTCTCGGATCCGCGCGACATCGACCCGCTGTTCGGGACCCTCGAGGACATGGACGAGCTGATCGCGGCGGCGCACGCCCACCGGATCCGGGTGACCATGGACCTGGTGCCGAACCACACCTCCGATCAGCATCCCTGGTTCCGCGCCGCGCTGGCGGCGGGCCGCGGCAGCCCGGAGCGCGAGCGCTACGTCTTCCGCGAGGGCCGTGGCCCGCACGGTGACGAGCCGCCCAACAACTGGCCCAGCATCTTCGGCGGCCCGGCGTGGCACCGCGTCACCGAGCCCGACGGGACGCCGGGCCAGTGGTACCTGCACATCTTCGCCCCCGAGCAACCCGACCTGAACTGGCACAGCGAGGAGGTCTTCCAGGACCTCGCGCAGACGCTGCGCTTCTGGCTGAACCGCGGGGTGGACGGTTTCCGGATCGACGTCGCGCACGGGATGTCGAAGCCGGCAGGGCTGCCCGACATGGACCTGGTGAACAACCAGATCATGGACAACGACGAGAACGACCTGCGGTTCAACGACCCCGGCGTGCACGCGATCCACCGGCGCATCCGCGCCGTGATGGACGAATTCCCGGGACGCGTCACCGTCGGTGAGATCTGGGTGAAGGACAACGACCGGTTCGCCGAGTACATCCGGCCCGACGAGCTGCACCTGGGCTTCAACTTCCGCTTGGCGGAGGCCGAGTGGGACGCGCGGGAGATCCGCGAGGCGATCGACAACTCACTGATCGCGGTCGAGTCGGTCAACGGCATCCCCACGTGGACGCTGTCCAACCACGACGTTCCCCGCGAGGTCACGCGGTACGGCGGCGGGGATCTGGGCGTCGCACGGGCGCGGGCGATGATCCTCGTCGAGCTGGCGCTGCCCGGTACGGCGTTCCTGTACAACGGCTCCGAGCTGGGCCTACCCAACGTCGACCTGCCGGACGAGGCGCTGCAGGACCCCACGTGGGAGCGCTCCGGGCACGCCGAACGCGGCCGCGACGGTTGCCGCGTGCCCCTGCCCTGGCAGGGAACCCTTCCGCCGTACGGCTTCTCGACGGATCCGGACACCTGGCTGCCGATGCCGGACGACTGGAAGGACCTCACCGCGGAGGCGGAGCTCGAGGACCTCGATTCGACGCTGACGCTCTACCGCACCGCGATCGAGCTGCGGCGCATGCGGCCGGAGTTCCGCGGCGACGCGATCGAGTGGTACGGCGCTCCGCGCCCGGGCGTGCTGGCGTTCCGCCGGGTCGACGGCCGCCTGACCTGCGTGCTCAACGCCTCCGACGATCCCGTCGACCTGCCGGGGGGCGAGGTCATCCTCGCCAGCGCACCGCTGGTCGACGGTCTGCTGCCCCCGAACGCGGCCTGCTGGCTGGCCTGACGACGACGCGCCATCGGGCGGCGCCGGCGCCTCAGGCGCCGATCCGCTCCCGCGACGTCCGGCCGCGTCGGGCCAGGGGCTGCGCCCCGACGGCGGCGGCGAGCCCGACCGGGGCCGACAGGTCCGCGTAGATCGACTCGTGGGCGCCGGCCGGGACCCGGTAGGTCTCGTGCCAGATGCCGACGGTCGAGCGGCCCTCGGCGTGGGCCATCTTGTAGAACTGCAGCCACGCCGGCCGGTGCGCGAAATCGGTGGAGTGCGAATACGTCTCGAGTTCCTCGAAGCTGCGCCAGTACTGCACCAGAAGCGGCCCGCCCGGCGCGATCGCCTTGAATCCGCCCAGGTAGCCGAGCGCACCGCCGCGCTTGCGGTCGCGCTCGATCTCGGCCTGCATCCTGCGCAGGGAGCGCCCGACGAACGCCGCCTGCCCCACGCGCCAGGTGCGCCGCGGGCGCATGCCGAGCAGGAACACCACCAGGTCGCCGTCGTGGGTGTCGGTCTGCAGATCGTGGTTCATGAATCTCTCCCTGCCGGAGCCAGCTTGGATAGTGCCACTACCCATATTGGAGAGTGAAGCTATCCCGTGTCAAGATCGAGGGATGAAATTGTCGGAACTCTCCACGGAGACCGGCGTGAGCACCGCCTCGCTCAAGTACTACCTCCGCGAGTCGCTGCTCGCGCCCGGCGAGCCGGTCACCCGGACACAGTCCGAGTACGGGCCCGCCCACGTCGATCGGGTGCGGCTGATCCGCGCGCTGGTCGACTCCGGCGGCCTCTCCCTCGCCCAGGTCCGGCGGGTGATCGACGCGCTGGACAGCCCGACGGTGCCGCGGCACGAGCTGCTCGGGGTCGCGCAGGAGGCGCTCATGGATGCCGCGCAGTTCGACGAGGACGCCGAGTGGACCGACCTGGCGACCGAGTTCGTGGAACAGCGAGGCTGGCGGATCCAGGATGGCGACGTGCTGCTGCCCCAGCTCGGCGCGCAGCTCAAGGCACTCGCCGAGACGTGCGAGGTGGGCGGCCGGGAGACCCTGGAACGCTGGGCCGACGCCGCGGAGACGGTGGCCGCGTCCGACCTCGACACCCTCACCGGGGACGACGCCGAGGCGCTGCGGACGGCGATCGTCGGCACCGTGCTCTCCGACAAGGTCCTGCAGACGCTGCGCCGGCTGGCGCAGCAGAACCGGACCGCCCAGCTCTACGAGGCCTCGACGCGCGCGGACGGCGACTCAGACGAGTAGGCCCGGCCCCACCTCACGCCGCTGATACAGCGATCCGTACCGCGCGTCCACCCGCACCCACGTCGCGGACGCCGACACGCGGACGGGCTCGTCGGCACCGTCGGCGGCGAAGCCCATCGCCTCCAGCGCGAACGCCGTGCGCAGCGCGATCGGGACGGTGGTCTCCCCCGAACTCACGCTGATCACCTCGGAGTCCAGCAACGACGCCGGCGGCCCGGCCGGACCACCCGCCTCCCGTCCCACCTCGACGCCGCGCGCCGCGACGGCGCGCAAGGCCTGCGCCGGCACCTCGTCGATGTGCGCGAAACCCGCGACCGGCGGCAACGCGCCGCGCCACGCCGAGTCCAGCGCGAAGCCCACGTCCACGTAGCCGCCCTCGTCCGACGGTGCCGCGCGCAGGGAGTCGAGCACGGTCGCGGCGCTGCACACCAGCGACTCCGGCGCGACGGCCCCCGTCAGGACCCGCACCGCGAGCACTCCGAAGCCCGTCCTCCCCCAGACCTCCACGTGCTGCTCGTCGCGGCGCCGCACGCGGATCACGGCCGAGTCGTCGGTGCGCAGCAGGCGCGTGACGAAGGCCGCGAGGTTCGAGCGCCGACTCGCGCCCGATACCGTCAGTCTCCGGTCGCTCACCGGGAGAACGACTTCAGGTAGTCGCGCTGCTCTCCGGACAGGCGGCGCACCCGCTGCTCCGCCACGTCGAACGCGGCGAGCCGCACCTGCGCGACAACGGCCGGCGCGGTGTCGAGCGCGGCGCCCGCGGGCCGGACCTCGTGGTGCACCACGAAATCCGCGGCCCGCACGGCGGACGTCCACACCGTTACCTGCAGCGGCGAATCCTGATGCCGCAGTTGCCCGCGGTACTCGACCTCGAGCTTGGCGAGCAGCAACCCCTCGAGCAGGTCACGGGTGGGCGCGTCCGGCGCGAACAGCAGCGGGATCCGCGCCTCCTCCAGCAGCGTCACCATGCGCGCGTTGTTGATGTGCTGGTAGACGTCCATATCGGACCATCGAACGTCGACCGGCACCGTCAGGACGGCGCCGCCCTCGTCGGAGACGGTCCGCACGCCCGCCACGCCCGCCGCGGTGAAGCTGTATTCGGTCACCACTCCACGCTAGTCGACGGCCCGAGGCGGGCTCAGCAGCCGGGGACCGGCGCGACCCCGGGCAGCAACCGCTCCCACCGGTCGGGTTCGAGCGCGCCGGGCGTCTGCGCGCAGACCGCCCGCGCCGCGGGATCGGGATCGGGATCGGCGAGCAGCGGCGCGCCGGAGGCGCGGTCGAACGCGAGCAGCCGACGGCCGTCCGGCCCGTCGACCTCGGCGGCCCAGGGCCGCAGCCGGGTGCCCGTCCCGACCCCGGTCGCGACGGGCCGCAGAACGTCGCCGTGCAGGTCGGCGATCGTGACGCCGTCGAGTTCGGTGGTGAGCACGACGGTGCCGTCGGGGCGCGTCTGGGCGGCGATCACCGGACCACCCAGTGCGATGTCGACGCGGCGGGAAGCGGCACCGCCGAACCGCCACAGCTCCGCGTTCTCGGCGCCGATCAGCAGGTGATCCGCTCCGGAGAAGGCCAGCGCCGCCACCGGACCGCCCGACCGGCCGATGTCCGAGGGGACGGGCCGGTCGAACGCGGTGAGCCGCACGCGCCCGTCGTCGGTGCCCACCGCCACGCGATCGTCGGTGGCGGCCAGGGACGTGATGAGCGCGGACGGCCAGCCACCGAGGCCCCGGTGCTCGGGTTCGCCGCCCATCGGCTGCGCCGGGTCCGGAACGCGCCACGCGCGGAGCGAGCTGTCGGTGTTCCCGCTGATCAGCCACTGACCGTCCGGCGTGAACACGAGCGCGTCGGTGTACCTCGTCCCGACGGGGATCGACGCCAGTCGGCGCAGGTCCCGCGTGTTCCACAGGTCGATCCGGCCCGATCCGGCGCGCGCCGTCGCGAGCACTGCCCCGTCGGAGCGCAACGCCACGCGCGCTCCGGGCCGGTCGAGGGCCACGGCCCCCGCATCCCGCGGACGGCCCGTGGCATCGGGGCGCCACAGCCGTACCGACGCATCGACGGTGCCGGCGGTGGCGGCCACCCAGCCCGCCGGTACGGCCGCCACCGCGACGCGGGCGATACCGCCCTCCTGGCGTTCGGGCGGTTCGGCGGCGGGCCACACCCGGATGGTGCCGTCGGCGGCGCCGGCCGCGATCGCGCCGTCCGCCGACACCGCGGCGGCGGCCACCCGGCGGTCGGCGCCCGTGCCCTGCGGCAGGGGATCGCGTGGGCGCGGATCGTCCGGGTCCGTGACGTCCCACCGCTGCAGCTGCCCCACCGCCGCGCGGACCAGTAGGAGGCGCGCCCCCTCGCGCACGAAGCGCACCGACCACGACGCCCCCGCGCTCCCCACGGGACGCACCGTCCGCGGCGGCGCCCCCGCCGGTCCCGTCAGGTCGACGAGCAGGGTCGGGCCGTCGTCCCCGGTGACCGCGAGGCGGGTGCCGTCCGGGCTGAACGCGAGTGCGTGCACCGTCGCCCCCAGATCCTGCACCGGCGTTCCGACCGGGCGCGGCGCGCCGGGGTCGGCGACGTCCCACAGGGTCACTCCGCCGTGCTCTCCCCCGGCGGCGACGATCGGCCCCGCCGGCGACACCGCGACCGCGCGCAGTGGTCCGGTGTCGGCCCGGATCACGCCGACGGCGCGCAGGTCCGGGCCACGGGGGTCGACCAGGGTCACGGTCCCATCGTCCGACGGTGCCGCGACCAGCGCACCGTCGGCGGTGGGCGCGACGTCGTACGCCGCGCCGGCACCGACTGCGATCCGGCCCGTCTCGCGCGGCCGCTGCGGATCTCGCACGTCCCACCGCGTGACGTGCCCCGCACCGTCCGCCGCCAGGAGCACCGTAGCGGCCGGATACGAGACCGCCGTGACGAACCGGGCGAACCCGGACACGTTGCCGAGCGGGCGGAGCGCCTGGTTCCCCTCGCGGGCGAACAACCGGATCGTGCCGTCATTGCCCGCCGACGCCACGGTCCGGCCGTCCGGCGCGAACGCGACGCCGTAGACGGGACCCGTGTGGGCCTCGGTCACGCCGGTGAGCGGGCGCAGGGATGCGGTGAGCACGCGCCCCGCTCCCGCCGGATCGTCGGGGGCGAGCGCGCGCGCCGCGACGGCGAGGCGGCCTCCGGCGGCGGGATCCGCATCGAGGAGCCGATCGCTCGCCGCGGAGATCCTGGCGTGGTCCGCGGCGCGGCGGTCGGTACGGAGCTCGATACGGTCGTCGACGGCGAGTGCGGTCAGGACAGCGAGGCCCGTGACCAGGACGACTGCGGCGGCGGCGAGGGTCCGACGGATTCGCCGCGTGTGCCGCGCCGCGCGCCGCGACGCGGCGAGGAATTCCCGGGCCGCACCCGGCAGGATCGCCTCTCCGGTACCGCCCTGGTGCCCCGATGCCGCGAGCTGCGCGGCCGAGTACAGCAGACCGGGCGACCGATCCGCTCCCACCCACCGCTGTGCCGCGTGGATGACGATGTCGCGCTGCTCGATCGCGACCGCGTGGGTGCCGAGCCAGTCCCTCATCCGCGGCCACGACCCGACCAGCGCCTCGTGCGCGATCTCGAGCATCCCGTACCCGTCGGCGAGCCCCGCCACCAGGACGCGCCCACGAACCAGTTCCTCGACGACCGCGGCCCCGCCCGCGGCGGCGACCACCTCGTCGTACCGGCGACGACGGAGCAGGAACGCACCCGGAGCGGCGTACTCGCGGTCCTCGGCCCCGATGGAGACCATCGACAGCAGAATGCCGCGGGCCTTCTCGGCGTCGGCGGGTGCCAGGCCCGCCCACGCGGACTCCGCCAGATCCGCAACCATCCCGGCCACGCCCCCGGCCTGGCGGTAGTCCTCCATCGTGATCCGATTGCCCGCGTGCCGATCCCACAGCGCGCGGAGGCAGTACGCGAACAGCGGCAGCCGGCCGGCACGGAGACCGTCGGAGCAGGCACCGCCGACCGGGTCGCAATCCCCGAGGCCGACGTCGCGGATCAGCAGATCGGCCAGCCCCGCGTCCGTCCTCACCCCGGCCGACCGGGCGGGCTCGGTACATGCTTCGGTCAGTCCCGCCGCCGGCGGCGGGCCCAGCCGCAGCTCCCGTTCCCCGAGCGCGGCGGCGAGCACGGGATGACGGGCCGCGTGGGCGCGGTGATCCGAGCGCACGACGAGCACCGCCGTGGAGTCGGTCGCCTCGAGCCGCGCCACGAGGTCGGCGAGCACCTGCTCCTCCGGGACGGCACCCCCCGCGAGGACCTCTGCGAAATCGTCCAGCACCAGGGTCCGGTCCGCCGCCGGATCAGGCGGGAGCCCGGCGCCGACCAGGGACGACTTGCCCGAGCCGGACGGGCCGGTGACGAGCACGACGCGTTCGGCGGGCGGCCTGTCCCGGCACGCCTCGACCATTCGGGTCAGCGCGGCGCATTCGGCGGTGCGCCCGTGGAACCGGACCGCATCGGCCGCCGTCATCGGCGCCGTGCCCGGATACGGGACCGCAACGGGGCTGTCGGGCACCACACCCTCGCGAGCGGCCGCCCAGAGCCGACGCCAGCCCTCGATCGACAGCAACGGGTCCTCCTGGTCCCGGCCACGCGCCCGCATCGTGAGCCACAGCAGGAGCGGCTCGATCGTCGCGAAGTCCTTCGGCAGGTGGTTGCCGTTGCGCCAGTCCGAGATCCGCTGCGCCGAGATCCGGGCACCGCGGGCGGTCCCGATCTTCCCGGCAGTGGTCCGCAACGACGGGCTTCCCGCCAGGACGAACAGCTCCCGCAACGCGGCCGAGAAGGAGGTCCCGCCCGGCGCCGCCGGGTCACTCGTTCGCACGAGTAAGAACTGTAGGAGTCACCGTGTGGGGCGGCAACCCCATGTGACCCGGGTCGTAGCCCGGGTCAGACCACGGCGCGGCTGTCCAGCCCGCGCGCCGACCACAGCGCCGCCACCGCCGCGATCGCCGCCCACCCGAGAGTGTTGATCATCGGCACCGTCGGATCGCCGTGAGTGAGGGGGAGGTGGGCGAGCGCCCCCATCCCGTACATCGGCGTGAACTGCGAGAACACGGCGAACGGGCCCGAATCGATGGGCACGAACAGCCCGCCCGCCGCCGCGAGGAGCGCGAGCCCCGGCCCGGCGATCTGCATCGCGTTCTGGGATCGCATCCGCAGCCCGATCGCGATGCCCGCGGCCGCGAAGACCGCCGACGACGCCCACGCGATCAGCGGTGACAGGAACCACATCGACGTGTCGCCGCGCGCGCCGAGTGCGGCGCCCACCACGAACATCGCCACCACCGCGGCGAGCGATTGGACCGCCGCGACGGTGATCCGCACCGCGACGTACCGGTGCAGCGACGGCTGCAGCACCTGCACCTGCCGCACCCATCCCTGCCACCGCTCGGTCGCGATCCGCGCCGCGGCCGCCGTCGCCGACATCGCTGCGGCGAACACCGCCATCGAGATCATCACGTACGCCGTCGCATTGCCGCCCGGGTAGCGGTAGCCCACCACGTCGTCGCGCAGGCCGAACACCAGGAACATCAGCACCGGGAGCGCCACGGAGAACGCCAGGAACCTCCCGTCCCGGGCCGCTCGCCGCAGGTCCAGCCGCACCCACGTCGCGAACTGGCGTCGGCCGGTGCTCGGCGGGACCGCGCGGGTCGTCGAATCCGTCATGCGGTGGCTCCTTCACTGCGGTGACGCCCGAAGAGCACGTCCTCGAGCGTGGCGGGGGTCGTCTGGACCGCGGTGAACCGCGGGTCGGCGGTGAGCGCCGACACCGCCTCGGCGCCCGCGCGCGTATGGCACTCGAGCATGCCGCCGCGGATGCGGGTCGCCTCCGAGCCGGGGAGTTCCGGGAGTGCGGTGGCGCCGACGACGCTGCGCGCCCGAACCACCACGAGTCCCTCCACCCGAGCGCGCAGCGCGGCGGTCGTCTCGTCGTGCACGACGCCACCGTCCTGCAGGAAGACGACGCGATCCGCGTACCGTTCGGCCTCCTCCACCAGGTGGGTGGTGAACAGCAGCGCCCCGGTCCCGAACGCCACGTGGTCCACGAGCTCGGTCCAGATCATGGCGCGGGCGTCGACGTCGAGCGCCGCCGTCGGCTCGTCGAGGATGAGCAGCCCCACCTCGCGGGCCGTGGCGAGCGCCACCTGCAGCCGACGCCGCTCGCCGCCGGAGAGCACGGCGACCTTCCGATCCGCGACCCCGGACAGGCCGAACCGGTCGAGCAACCGCGGGCCGTCGAGCTCCGTGCCCGCGACGGCGGCGTAGTACCCCACCGCGTCGGACACCGATAGGTCGTGCGGCAGCCCGCCGTCCTGCAGACAGGCCGCGACGGTGCGCTTGTGCCGGGCTCGGGCCGGCGGGTCGCCGTGGATGGTGACGGAACCGGCGGCGAGCGGTGTGACGCCGAGGATCCCGTCCACCAGTGTCGTCTTGCCGGCCCCGTTCGAGCCGAGCAGTGCCACCACCTCGCCGGGCCGGACCCGGAAACTCACCCCGTCGACCACGGTGCGGCCGCCCCGTTCCATCGACACCCCGGTCGTGATCAACGGATCGTCCGCGATCAATGGATCGTCCATCCGAGTCTCCTTCATCGGTCGTTGCCGAGGCGGGCGCGTCCCGCCCCCGACGCTCATCGCAGGTGCTCCGGCAGGCGCGGGCGCACGTTCTCGGCGAACAGTTCGAGACTGCGGCGCGCGAGTGGCTCCGGCAGGTCGCCGTAGTCCAGTTGCCAGAGGATCGCGTCGAGGCCGCCGAACCGCTCGTCGGTCTCGACGATCTGCGCCAGCACCTCGTCGGGCGTCCCGACGACCGCCGACCCCGACAACCGCAACTGGGTACCGCTCATCATCTCGAGGTACCGGGCCATTCCGGTGTAACTGGGATAGTCCGCGGACGATCGGCGGTCCCACGCGGAGACCGCGTCGGTCCAGACCCGCAGGTACCGTTCCAGTGCGGCGTCGGCGGCGTCCACGTCCTCGTCCCGGTCGCTCACCAGGAGCGGCAGGCTCACCACCACCCGCGGTTCGGGCACGGCCGGGCGCCGCGCGACGAAGGCCTCCCGGTACCGCCGAACCAGCTCCGCGGGCGCCTCCAGGCCGCCCGGCGTGACCAGTAGTCCGTGGCCGTTCTCCCCGATCCGGCGGAAACTCTCGGGAGTCCGCACTGCGGCGATCAACGACGGTATGCCGCGCTCCGCGGTCGGACGGGGCAGGACCGTCGCGTCGACCACGTCGAAGAACTCGCTGCGCCGGGTGACCGAGGTCCCCTCCCACAGCTCGATCACCGTGGCCACCGCCTCGTCGAAGCGATCCCGGCTTCCCGTCAGCTCGACGCCGAAGCAGTCGAACTCGTAGGGCAGGTAGGCGCGGGCGAAACCCACCTCCGCACGCCCGCCGCTGATGGCGTCCAATTGCGCGGCCTCCGAGGCCAACTGCACGGGATGGTGGAAGACCGGCAGCACGCACCCCGTCATCAGGCGGATCCGGCTGGTCCGGGCCGCGACCGCGGACAGGAACGCCAACGGACTGGGGCAGTATCCGCCGTACGGGTGCAGGTAGTGCTCGGTCATCTTGACGTACTCGAGGCCCCGGCGGTCCGCGTCCTCGCTGAGTGCGAGCACGCGGCGGTAGTAGTCGGCGCCGGACAGGTCCCCCGGGCCCACGTCCGGCAGGAACGACACTCCGTACTTCATCGGATCCACTCCTCCAACGCCTCCAGGGCGATCGCGTACACCAGGGCCTCGGCGGGACCGCCGCAGCCGAGCCGGTTGGCGTGGGTGTGCAAGACGGACACCAGGACCCGCGACCGCTGCTGCGCGGGCAGGTCGGCGAGCGCCCGCGCGAGCGCGGGTGCGCGGCCGTAGCCGCGCCGGAGCGGCCCCGGCGCACCGGCGCGCGCCAGCCGGTCCAGGACCGCCCGCGCCCGGTCCACCACCCGGGCCTCCGGGACCCCCTGCGGTGTGGCACGTTCGGACCAGAAGCGGTGGCCGGCGAGGACCGTCCGATGGGCCTCGTCGCTCCCCCACTCCGCGGTCAGGTCCACCACGAACCGCAGTACCTCATCGAGAGCCGCGCTGAGGCGATGATTCGCCGGAACGCCCCCGGCGGCCATGCCCGCGTCGACCCGGCCGACCATCGACGCGGCGCGACCGGAGGAGATCGCGAAGTACGCCAGGACGCTGGGATGGACGGAGGGTCCGCCGTACCTGTCGAACTCCGGCACGTACACCCACGGGTAACAGCCCGGGGCCAGCAGGTCGAGCACCTCGAGCGGTCGCCCGGCCTCCCCCGCCGCGGCCGTCTCGGCCACCGCTGCGGCGTACCCCGCCTGATCGAGCGCGCGCTGGGGCCGCGCCGCCCGGCCCGCCACCGCGGCGGCGCGGACCGTCGCGCGCCACAGGCGATCGCCGCAGGCCGGGGTCAGCGCACGCACTCGCAGGTGCGGCCCACGCTGCCAGTACCGCAGGTAGAACCACTCGGCCACAGGCAGGTCGCGCGCGAGCTCCGCCACGGCTCGATCCTCGAGGGCGGGATCGAAATAGGGCAGGTGCAGGTGCACCGCGGTGACCCCGGTGCTCGCCGTGCGGTCCTCCAGCGCCGCACCGGAACGCGTCCGCGTCACAGCAGCACCTCGATCCCCGTCGCGGGCGAGACGCCGATCACCGCGGCGAGCAGCACGTGTTCCCGACGGGGCCGCCCGAGGAGCGAGGTGACGGCGGGGTCGTCGAAACTGCGGGTGGGCCGGCACACCCGCCCGCACGCGGCGGCGGGATAGGACAGGCCCTGGATCAGCCACCCGGCCCGGACCAGGGCGAGCCGTACCGCCTCCGTCCCGCACTCCGCGGCGATCGCGTCGGGATCCGCCGTCGCGAATGCGAGGAACTCCGCGCGCTCGAGGTACGCGCCGTTGCGCGGCGCGTTGGGCAGACCGTGCGAGGCCAGGACCTCGGCCATCGCCGCCGCCGGCACGGGGGCGCCGTCATCGCGGTGCCACCGGTCGCCGCGCCGATGGAGGGTGTGCATCCCGACCACGGGCGGCCCCGGAAGGGGCACCGTGCCGCCGAGTGCGGCGGCCAGTGCGGCCGACTCGTCGGGCCGCAGGCCCCGGGACGCCGACAGGAGGGCCCCGGGCAGGCCGCGCGGCATGCGCCCGGCACTGCGCCGCTCGAGGATCCGTCCCCACGTGGGCGCGTCGACGCCCGGCCTCGCGGCGTCATCGGCCGGGTCCGCGGCGCCGGCCGGGTCCGCGGAGCCGGCCGGGTCCGCGGAGCCGGGCACGAGGTCGAACGCGACGCCGTCCCGGGCCCCCTCGGTGGCCACCAGCTCGAGGCCGACGGCGCCCGCCACCGTCGCGAGGTGGCGCAGGGTGACGCCCTGCTCGAGGTCCCCGAGGATCGGGCGAAGACCGCCGTAGAACCGCGGAAGGTGCTCGGTCCGCACCTGCAGCCGGAACCGTGGACCGTGTCGATCCGCGCCGACCGGGTCCGCGCACCACCGCCACGACCACGGATCGAAGACGAGACCTCGGCTCCGGTCCCGCACCACCACGGGGTACTTGGCCCGCACGGACGGGTGCGACGAGTGGAAGGCGTACTCGCCGTGCGGCTCCAGCCGGTGCACGCGCAGCGCGGCGCCGATGACCGCGGCCGGGTCGCCCACGCTCCCGGCCGCGGCGCGCGCGGGGTAGGTCAGCTCCGCCAGGGCCGCTCTGACGGCGTCCATCGGCGCGGTGTCCTCCTCGAGGGCGGGGCGCAGGCCGAGGCCGCCCGACGAATCGGCCTCGGGTCCCGGTCGCACCGGGGCGACCGCGGCCGACTTGCCGGGGCCGTGCCGCCACAGGCGGTCCGGATCCAGGTGCACGGCTGTCGTCACGGGTCTGTCCTCCTCAGGGGAACGGGTGGGGCGCGAGATCGCCGCACCCCTCCAACAGGTCGGCGCGGCCCAGGTCGCGCAGGGTCTCGAGACCGCGGACCCGCTGGTGCGCGGTGCCGAAGGTCATCGACAACGCGCCCGGCACCACGCACTTGGCGGCCCACAGGCCCTGGTCGCGGAGCTCGAGATTGGTCTGGTCCACGAAGTGGGGTGCGCCGAGGTCGGCCGAGGCGAGTTGCTCGGCAAGGGCCCGGATGACGTGACCGGCCGGGCCGCGGCGGGCCGCGGGGATCACGTCACCGAGGTCCGGCAGCGCTGCGGCATCGATCTGCGGGCCGCGGCACTTCTCCGCGACCGCGCGACCGTTCTCGGGCAGCGCGTAGAAGTCCACGTGGTCCTCGATCGTGCGGATCGCCCAGCGGTCCGGCAGGCGGCGAGCGGTCTCGGCGGCGGAACGGGGCCGCGGCGCGGCGGCGAGGTTCACCAGTTCCCACAGGCCGGACCGGACGGCGTCCGCCCAGCGCGGCCCGCTGCCCGCGGCGCACAGCACGAACGGGTGGCCTCCGGTGCGGTGGAAGGCGAACGCCCCCACGGTCGGCAGGGCCGTCGGACCGGGTAACCGCACCAGTTCGCAGATGAACCCGTCCGCGGCGATCCGCTCCCGGAGCAGCGCCGACTCGGCGTCCGCCGGATCGACGAGCACCCGCGCGCACTCCGCCGTCCCGTACCAGAAGCGGAGGAAGGCATCGCGTTCGAGCACCTCGCAGAGCGCGTGCAGCGCGGCCTCCTCGAAGGACGAGCCCAGGGCCGCCCCGCTCGACGACTCGTCGTACCGCACCGTGCGTGCGGGGGCCGACGGGGCCGCCCCCGCAGTCGCATCGCCGCGTCGGGCGCCGTGGTAGTCCGCCCCGTGCTGCGGGGTGAAGTTGTAGAAGGCCACCTCGGCCGGGACGTACGCGGTGGCGGCACCGTCGAGGGTGTGCGCGGCCACCCAGAACGCCTGCGCGCCGGGGTCGATCCTGCTGCTCGGGTCGGCCAGTTGCTCGGGGTGGTAGCCACCCAGCTCCCGCTCCCCCAGGACGGTCGCGCCCTCGGGGAGCTCGGCACCGGACAGGACACGCGCACCGTCGAACGGGTGGCCGCACATCCGTTCCCACGCCTCCATCACCGCGATGAAGTCGGAATCCGCGTACCGGGTGCCGCGCCCGTAGCCGACGTTGCGCGACTGCGGCAGCACCGCCGCCGACATCGCCGCGGCCGCGTCCGTGACCCGCCCGATCCCGGTGACGGGCCCGACGAGATGGTCGACCAGGCTGCGCGCGAACGCCTGCCGGTCGGCGCGGGCGGCGAACCTGTCGGCGCGCAGGTCCGTCAGGTGCGGCCCCTCGGTGGCCGCGACGGCGGCGGGGGCGCCGTCGTCGTGGCCCCGATAGCAGCCCACCGAACGCCACAGCCGGTGCCGGTGGACGCCCGCACCGTCGATCACCACCACGGTGCGCCACGGGACATCGCCGGGCGAGGCATGGTCCCAGGTGCGCAACACCAGCTCGCGCAGTGCCGGTTCATCGAACTCCGGTACTCCGCCGCCGACGCGCACCGTGGGGTGCGTGAGGTGCGGAGCATCCGACCGCAGTCGCCGACGGTACTCGAAGCAGAGCAGGCAGGGGCCGTCGTCGCAGTCGTAGAGGGGGCCGATCACCGTGGTGCCGCCGTCGAGGAGCACGGGCAACACCGGCTCCCCGGCGGCGCGGCACCGACCGTCGAGAGCGGTCACGTCGGTGCCGATGATCGGGGTGGGCACGGGCACGCGAGCCACAGCGAGGGCACTCATCGCACGGTCCCGCAGATCACGGCCGTCGGACCGTACAGCGGATCATCCTGTGCGGGAATCAGCTCCGTCTCCGCGAGTGCGGGCAGAGCCGCTAGGACGTCGGCCGCGCGACCGGCGGTCCCCGGGTCCAGGGCGGAGACCGGCGTGGTCGACAGGGAGGGCACCCGGTATCGCCGCGTCCCGTCGACGACGAGCGCACGGAGTCGCGCCGCAGCGAGCAGGCAGTACACGGCCTCGCCCGGTGTCCGACCGTACGCGCCCTCCCGGGGAGCGGCGGCGGCCTCCGGGACGAAGACCGCCAGGAACCAGCCCGGCGCCGCCTCCCCGGCCGCGATGCGGGGCGCGACCCCGCCGCGGTGCTCGGCATCGAGCCAGAGCCTGCGCGTGGGCAGGTCCAGACCGCCGTACGGGACGGGCTCGGTCGCCGGGAACGGCAGGGCGCGCAGGTACGCGTCGAGCCGGGCGTGCCCCGGCGTCCGCCCGGCGTAGCCGTGGCCGCCGGCCTCGCCCGCACCGTGTTCGGCGTGGCGCCGATACGCCGCCAGCAGGGCGTCGACGGCGGCCTGCGCCGGCTCCCCGCCGAATCCCACCAGCGCGTACCGGGCCGCGTCCAGGGGCCGCGCCGCAGCGCAGTGGTGGGGCAGTTGCGGGAGGTCGGCACCGTCGGCCAGCCGGACGGGGACCAGCAGCGGATCCCCGCCGTCGGTCCGGACCGCTGCGTGGCCCTCGACGAGGCCCTCGACGGTGGCCGGCGGCGGCGTCAGGTCGATCTTCTCCAGCGTGAGCGGTGCGCTGGTGAGCAGGCCGAGCGATCGCGGCTCCAGTCCGGTCGCGGCGCGGACCGCGGCCGCAGCGGCGAGCCCTCCCGCTGCTCGGCGTACCGGCTCACCGGGACGTTCCGGCTCGTCTCCCCGGTTCGGCCGCTCGGCGAGGTACCGCCCGCGCGCCCGGCGGGCGGGCGCCCGGCCGGCATCGGCGCCCGGCGCGCCGTGGACCACGACGGGGTCCCCGGCGAGGTCGGCGACGCCGTGCCCGAACCTGGCCCCCGCGTCGTCGAAGACCTCGACGACGATCCGGTCCGGACCGTCGGCGGTCCGCGGCCCGGTGCGGATGCGGTCGAGGGCGATGCCGCAGTCGGTGAGGGTGCGCACGACCACCGCCCCGACCGGCCCTGCGCCCCCGCGGATCCGCGCCCGCGCCGTGTCGCGGAGCCAGGTCATCTCCTCCTCGGGCCAGGGGTGCCGCGCCCGGAGCTCGGCGGCGATCCCCGGACACCGTTCGGCGAACGGCGCGAGTGCGTCGTGCGCCGCGGCGGTCACGGCGGACACGGAGCGCACGAGGTCCTGGCGGGCCAGGGCGCGGACCAGCCCGAGCAGCGTCTCCGGCCGGTCACCCCGCTGCTCGGCCCCCGCCCGGAGCTCTGCCTCGGTCGCCCCGGCGAGCAGGGCCGGTTCGTGGCGACGGAACAGCTCGACCACGCCGGGCGGCACGTCGAGGAAGAACCTGCGGGCGTCGCCCCCGAAGTAGACCCCGCGCCCGGGAACCACGGCGGCGTGCACGCCGGGCCGGAGCAGGTACCGCGACGCGCTCACGCCTCCTCCAGATCCACGTGTGCCACGAATTCGGCGACGGCGCGCCCGGGTTCCGGCAGCGGGAGGCACTCCTCGACGTGGGTGTAGTTGCCGACATCGCCGATCCGCTCGGGCAGGGTGCTCACGGACAGCACGCTCTGACCGTCCACGAAAAGGGGCTTCGCGCCGGGTTCACGGGAGCCGACGAGCGGATCGCGCTTGACGAAGGCCGCCGGCGGCAACCCCTCGCGGTGCGCCCGCTCGGTGTACGCCCGGAATCTCGCCGCGGGTTCACGACCCGCGTCGCGCACCGCGTCGCGCAGTGCCTCGACGCCGGTCCACCGCTGCCGCGCGAGCACCACGTCGCCGATCACCAGGCGGGGGCTTCGCCTGGGGCCCGGCTCCGCGCGATGCGCGGCGTGCACGGCGTGCAGCGGCGTCCGGACCAGTCGCCCGCCCAGCAGATTCCAGGAGATCAGGCGGGCGGCGTGGGGATGCCTCTCCGGCATTCCCGCGCCGAACACCAGCGGAGCCACGGACTCGCCGGAGGCCGTGCGGAACTCCAGCCCGAGCCCGTCCGGCCGCAGCTGCGCGGTGAGCCCGCGCCAGATGTCGGCGGTCATCACCTCACCCGCGAGACGCGGCACCCGGTTCACCGACAGTCCGTGCAGGTCGACGTCCTGGATGACGCGCGGCGACCAGCTCGCAACCGCGTCGCGGAGTTGTCCGATCGCCACGGCGTGCTCCTCGATCTCGGGGTGCAGGAACCGCGCGAGCATCGCACCGGAGCCGGCATACGCGTCGTTGAGTACCAGCCGCTCGCCACTGCGCTGCACGTACGCGGCGTAGCCGACCGCGCTCGCGCTCCGGACCACGTCGGGCGCCGCCGCCATCAGCTCGTCGATCCATCGCTCCGGGAACACGATCTCGGCCGGATCGTCGGCGGCGGCGCGGGCGACGTCCCGCTCGACCGCTCGCCGGAAACGCACCAGGTCGGCGTACTCGGCGGACACGAGGCGGCGCAGTTCACGCTCGGGCAACGCGCGCTCCGTGACCAGGCCCAGCACGGTGTACGCCTGCTCGACCACCGCGCGGGCACCGCGCACGACGGGCAGCGGGCCGTCGCCGGTGCGGGCGGCGACCAACGCCGTCGAGATCAGGCGCAGGTCGAGGTTGCGGTCGAAGACCGCGCCGGCCCGCAGGGCCGGCCGCAGCCGGGCGTGCAGATCGCCGGGCACGGCGGGGGCCTGCGCCGCGGTGCCGAGCGCGTCCTCGTAGAAGACCGGCCGCAGCGGGCGACCGACCGCGACAGCGCAGTCCGAGACCGTACTGCACGCCTCCCGCAACACCCTGTCGCGGGCGTCTCCGGCGGACGCGGCGAGGCGGACGCTCAGGTCGCCGAGCGGCGTGCCCCCGGCGAACGAGTCGGCGAACGGGGCTGCCCCGGGACCCGGCGCAGGTACCAGCAGTCCGTTCTGCACGCTCGACGCGACGGTGGCGGAGAGCGCTGCGGGATCGCCGTGGCCCGCTTCGGCGAGGTGCTCGACCAGGGTCGCCGGGCGCACCGGGCCGAGCTCGGCGAGCGCGAGCAGATCGCGGACGAGAGCGGTCTCGGCCACCGTGAGGCGCTGGGGCTGGCCGCGCACCACGCGGGTGAACCGCACCACGCCGCTGTCCGGGAGCCGGTGGCAGCTCGCGGCCGCGCGCACCGTCGAGGTCGTCCCGGCGGCCGCCGCCGCGCGGAGCTCGTCCTGCAGGTGGAAGTCGAGGTGGACGACGGTGCGCGGGGCGCGCGTGCCCGCCTCGTCCACCGCGGCCGAGTGTCCCTCGGGGATCACCGAGACCGCGGTCAACCGCCCGAAGGGCGTGGTCCGCAGCATGCTGCGGTAGGCGTAGTCCAGCAGCCTGCGCTCGGACCGGCGGCGCGATCCCGATGCTGCGCCACCACCGGCGACGTGGGAGTCCAGCGCGGCCGCGAGGTCGGGCGACTGCAGGGCGGCCGTCGCACGCAACGCCGGGTGGGCGAGCGCCTCCAGCAGCGTGGCGCGCTCCGCCACCAGCGCCGGCCCGACGATGCCCGCCAGGGCGGCGTCGAGGTCGCGGACGTACTCCTCGGCCGCGGCGAGAGCCGCGGCGGCCTCTTCCACCCAGTCCGGAAGGCGGACACCGTCGGGAAGCGCCCGGCCCGCGCGGACACGGCGCCGTATCCCGATGAGTCGGTCCCGCTCCGGGTCGGAAC
This sequence comes from Tsukamurella sp. NPDC003166, assembly GCF_040611135.1. NCBI lineage: Bacteria > Bacillati > Actinomycetota > Actinomycetes > Mycobacteriales > Tsukamurellaceae > Tsukamurella > Tsukamurella sp. NPDC003166. Next base: position 95,341 of record NZ_JBEXNL010000002.1, on the reverse strand, counting down.
CCGACAGCCCGCCGGCGGCGGCGAACAGGCGGTCCGACAGCGCCTCGCGAGCGGTGTCGGCGATGCGCCGCGCGGCACGACGGCGACGGGTCCACTCCGCCGCTTCCGTGGTCGCGGGGGTCCACGGCACGACGGTGTTCCATCGCGCGACGACGATCCCGGGGAACGGCGTCCGCATCAGTTCGCCCCGGTGACGGGCGCGGGTGACGCTCGGCGGCCGCGGACGTCCGACACGACGATCGACACTGCGAGCGTGAGGAACAGGACCGTGATGGGGACGGCACTGAGGGCCGGACCCGACCCCGCGAGCACGCCGCCGACCACACCGAGGCCGAGTACCACGGCGATCACGGCGTACACCGGGTTGCGCTTCGACCAGGCCATCACGACGAAGTGCACGGCGACCACCGCGGCGGACCAGACCACCATCCACCCGGTGTCGAGCTGGTGACGCAGCACGTACGAGTTGCCGGCGCCCATCGCGGCGGCCTCGAAGACCACGATCCACACGAAGTTGACGCGGTCTCCGGTGCCCGCGGACACGACGCGACGCGCGGACGGCCGGAGCCACTGCCGCAGCGTCACCGCAGCGACGACGAGCGTCGCGAGCACCGCGAGGACGAACCACGCGGTTCCCGCCCCCTGCAGTCCCAGGTACGCGGTGTTGAGCAGGAACAACATCACGGCCAACGCGACGGTGTACGCGATCGCCACCTCGTGCTTCATGAAGCTCTCCTCTTCGGTGTGTGCGGACGGTACGAATCGATCGTGGCGCGCCGCCTGGTGCCGTCGAAAACCTCGAACAGCGCCTCGTCGGTCCAGCCGCGGCGGCGAGCGTGCTCGACGACGACGCCCGCGGCGGCGGCGCGCAGCTGCACGCCGATCCCGAGCGGCGGCAGCACGCGCTCGTAGAGCGCCTCCAGCACCACCCGATAGTCCGTGAACCACGGCTCGTGATAGCCGTCGACGAGGGGCAGCACCCGCTGGTGGAAGTCGCTGATCGCTCCGCTCCCGGAGTCGTCTCCGCCGTCCCCTGAGAGGGGCTCCGCGTCCGGGACGCCGTGTCGAGCGCGGCCGGCGCACCAGTGCAGTGCCGACCGCCACGCCCCGGTCAGCGGGTCCGTGACCGCCTCGTCGAGCCAGTCGTCGTGGGCGTCCACCCAGCGCGTGACGCCTGTGTGCAGCTCGGCGGCCACGGCCGGAACCACCGCGTGCCGCAGTCCCTCGTAGTGTGACAGGAGCGACACCGTCCCCCGTTCGGCACCGGCGGGATGCAGGTCGACGACGGCGAGCAGCGCGCGCACCGCGTGGGCGAGCGGGGATTCGTCCGGGCGCTCGCGGACGGCGGCCAGCAGCGGTGCGCCGCAGCGCACGGGGAGCGGGTCGAGCGGGCCGGCACGGTCGAGGACCGCGACGGGGCCGCCGGTCTCGGCGCGCAGGAAGGTCGCGATCTCGGTCACGACGGTCGCGGTGTGTGCGGCGGGCGCTACGAGTTCGAGCCGGAGGTCGTGGCCGGGACGCGCCGTCGCGACGAGGTGGTCGAACGCGCCGAACTCGGCGGCGAGCCACTGCGCGATCGGGGCGAACATCCGCGCCAGGGCGGCGGGTGGTGCCTCTCCGTCGAGGTGGACGGTCACGGAATGCATCACGACTCCATCGGTGGTCCTCGGGTGCGCGCGACCGCTGGACGCGGTGCGGACGAGCGGCCGCGCGCTGCGGCCGTCGGTCAGCAGCAGGACGAGGAGCTCGAGGACGAACAGCAGATCCAGCCCTGCGACGCGCCCAGGGTGGGGACGTCGGCGGCGGACTCGAAGTCGATGATCTCGACGGCATCGAAGTCGATCAGATCGAGCATGGTGAAGCCTTCCTGTGAGGTGATTTCGGTGCGGGGGCACCGGCCGGTACCCGGAGACGAGTCAACGTCCCCGTCGGGGCACGTGCCATCACAGGATCGCGTCACCGCAGGTGGAAGGGTACGAAACGACGTCCGGACCGGACGCTTCGCGCGTCCGGTCCGGATGTTCCGACGGAGGTCAGCCCACGTGGCGCAGGAGCGAGCGCAGTGCCCGCGTCGCGACGGACAGCCGCGACTCGTCGTTCGCCGCCGCAGCCGTACCGTCCACCGGATCGAGGATCTCGGCGAGCAACGCACCGACCCGCTCGAGGCGCTGCGCGTGGTGCGAGGCCCAGTCGCCGATCTTCTGCGTGGCGGGCTCGTCGGGATCGGTGAAGTTGAGCACCTCGACGGTGAGCGCCCGCAGCGCGCCGTACAGGTCGTCGCGCAGTGCGAGTCGGGCCATCTCGCTCCACCGGTCACCGCGGGGCAGCTCCGCGACCGCGCCCAGCATCTTGTCGATCCGCAGGTGCTGCATGAGCGCGAAGTACAGGCGCCCCACCTCGTCGTCCTCGCGTTCGGTGATGTCCGCGATGTCGACCACGTCCAGCAGGCTGAACCGGTACAGCGCCCGGCTCACCGCGTACGCCAGGTCGTCGGGCACGCCGGCCTCCCGGGCGTGATCCGCCGCCTCGCAGGCGTGCGCGTCGTACTCGATGGCCCAGTCCGGCATGGCGGCCGTCATCGCCGTGATCCGGTCGGCGTAGCGGTTGACCTCCGCACCGATGGCGATCGGCTGGGGCCGGTTGGTGAGCATCCAGCGGGCGGCGCGGTCGAGCACGCGGCGGCTCTCGGCGAGCAGCGCGGCCGATTCCGCCGCCGAGGTCGGCAGCGCCTTGACGGCCTCCCAGGTCGCGGGCAGACCGAAGACCCGACTGACCGCCACGAAGGCGCGCACGGCGTCCGACGCGGCGGCGCCGGTCTCCTCCTGCAGGCGGTAGACGAAGCTGACGCCGGCGTTGTCGACGAGCTCGTTGACCGCCTGGGTCGCGACGATCTCCCGGCGCAGCGGGTGCGAGAAGACGGCGTCGCCCGCACGGTCGCGCAGGTGATCCGGGAAGTACCCCGGGAAGCCCGCCGTCAGCGCGTCGTTGTCGGGCAGGTCGCTCGCGATGACATCGTCCTTGACGGCGAGCTTGACGTGCGCCATCAGGTTGCACAGCTCCGGCGAGCTCAGGCCCAGCCCGGCGGCCTGCAGCCGGTCGGTCTCCTTGCGCGTCGGCAGCGCCTCGAGACGCAGGTCGACGCCGCGGTTGCGACTGAGGTCCGCCAGGATCCGGGCGTGCACATCGACCATCTTCGGTGCGAGCGAGCGCTCCACCGACAGCGCGGTGTTCTGGGAGACGTTGTCGGCCAGCACCAGACGGGAGACGTCGTCCGTCATGGACACCAGCAGGTCGTGCCGCTCGGCCTCCCCGATCGCGCCGGCCGCGATCTGCCGGTCCAGCAGGATCTTGATGTTGACCTCGTGGTCGGAGCAGTCCACGCCGGCGGAGTTGTCCATCGCGTCGGTGTTGATCCGGCCGCCGCTGCGGTCGAACTCGATGCGGCCGAGCGGCGTCACGCCCAGGTTCCCGCCCTCGCCGACGACCTTGGCGCGCAGCTGATTCCCGTCCACGCGGATCGCGTCGTTAGCGCGGTCGCCCACCGCCAGGTCGGTCTCCGTCGAAGCCTTGATGTACGTGCCGATACCGCCGTTCCACAGCAGGTCGACGGGGGCCAGCAGCACCGCGCGCATGAGCTCCGGCGGGGTCAGCTCGGTCACGTCGTCGGCCAGGCCCAGCGCCGTCCGGACCTGCGGGCTGATGGGCACCGACTTCGAGTCGCGGCTGTACACGCCGCCGCCCTCGCTGATCTTCGAGGTGTCGTAGTCCTTCCACGACGACCGCGGCAAGTCGAACAGGCGTTGCCGCTCCGCGAAGCCGACGGCGGCATCGGGGTTCGGGTCGAGGAAGATGTCACGGTGGTCGAACGCGGCGACGAGCCGGATGTGCTCGGAGAGCAGCATGCCGTTGCCGAAGACGTCACCGCTCATGTCGCCCACGCCGACCGCGGTGAAGTCCTCGCTCTGGGTGTCGACGCCCATCTCCCGGAAGTGCATCTTCACCGACTCCCACGCGCCGCGCGCGGTGATGCCCATGCCCTTGTGGTCGTAGCCCTCGGACCCGCCGGACGCGAAGGCGTCGCCGAGCCAGAAGTCGTATCCCGCGGCGACGTCGTTGGCGATGTCGGAGAAGGACGCGGTGCCCTTGTCCGCGGCCACGACGAGGTAGGTGTCGTCCGCGTCGCGCCGCACGACGCGCTCGGGCGGGAGCACGGCACCGTCGGGACCGAGGTTGTCGGTCACGTCGAGCAGGCCCGAGATGAACATGCGGTAGCACGCGACGCCCTCGGCGCGCTGCGCGTCCCGGTCGACGGCGGCGTCGCCGGTGATCTCCGGCGGCTGCTTGACGACGAAGCCGCCCTTGGCGCCGACCGGCACGATGACGGCGTTCTTGACCGCCTGCGCCTTGACCAGGCCGAGGACCTCGGTGCGGAAGTCCTCCCGGCGGTCCGACCAGCGCAGGCCGCCGCGGGCGACCATGCCGAACCGCAGGTGCACGCCCTCCACGCGCGGTGAGTAGACGAAGATCTCGAACCGCGGTCGCGGCTTCGGGGCCTCGGGGACGCGACCGGGTTCCAGCTTGATGGAGATCACGGGCTTGTCGGCGTAGAAGTTGGTGCGCACGGTGGCCTGCACGACGTGCAGGTAGGCCCGCAGGATCCGGTCCGCGTCCAGACTGGTCACGGCCTCGAGCGCCGCAACGACATCGGCCTCCGCCTGGGCGGCCGCGTCCGCGTCCGCGGCGATCGGGTCGAAGGTGGCCGTCCACAGCCTGTCCAGAGCCAGCGCGGCGTCCCGATGCTCCAGGAGCACCTGCGCCATGTGCCCCGGGCTGTAGGGAAAACCGCACTGGCGCAGGTACTGTCCGATCGCCCGGAGCAGAGCGACGCGACGCCAGTCGAGTCCGACGGAGAGGATCAGCTCGTTGAACCGGTCCACCTCGGCGTCGCCCCGCCACGCCGCCGCGGCACCGTCGCTCGCCAGCCCGCGCAGAACGGCGTACCGCACCGGCAGGTCCGCCTCCGCCACGCCGGTCGCGGCGGCGGCCGTCAGGGCCGCGGGCACGCGCAGCCCGAAGTCGTAGACCGAGCACAGCACACCGTCGGGCCTGCGGATCTTGTAGGGGCGCTCATCGAGCACGTCCACGCCGAGCGACTGCAGCATCGGCAACGCCTGCGAGAGCGTCACGCGGCCGCCGTTGACGTACATCGCGAACCGAAGTCCGGCCTCGTCGCCGTGGCGCGGATCGTAGAACACCAGGTCCTGCGCGTCGGGCGCGAGAGCCGCGATGCGGGTGATGTCGGCCAGCGCCTGCTCCGGCGCGGCGTCCTCCTTGTAGTTCGGGGAGATGCCCGGCAGGTACTCGCGGACGAGGGCCGTGTCGGCGCCGGCGGCCGTCGCGGCGGCCAGGACGTCCTCGTCCCAGGTGCGGCTGACATCGCCCAGCCGGGCCCGGATGCGGGCCTCGTCAGCGGCCTGGAAAACGGGAACCACGTCCGCCGCCCGCGGGAGCAGCACGAACTGGATCCGCGCGATCGCGGATTCGGTGACGCGCGCGGTGAACCGATCGACCCGCATCCCGGTCTCGTCCTCGAGCACATCGATGAGCACGCCGCGGGCGCGGGAGGTGTACCGGTCGCGAGGCAGGTAGACCAGTGCGCGCGCGAACCGCGCGAGTTTATCGGTCCGGAGGAACAGCGCGAGGTCGTCGTCGCCGAGATCGCGCAGGGAGCCGAAGACACGCGCCAGCTCGTCCTCGTCGGCCACGACGAGCCGCAGGCGCGGGTAGGTCTGGATGAATTCCATCAGGCGCTGATTGGCCGGGTCCGACCGGTCCACCCCGATCCGGGCGAGCACACGCTCGATCTTCGCCCCGACCATGGGAATGCCGAACACGTTGTGGTGCAGTCCGAGAACCGTCATCGCCATGGCGAACAGCTCGGTCGGCCCACCGTCCGACGGGCTCGCCGCGAGCAGGAAGGGCGAGCCCGCGGCATCGCCGAGCGGCTGCGCGAGTTCGACGACCCCGATGCCGCCCGCCTCCGGCGCCGGCATCGCGTCGATGACCGCGCGGAGCTCGTCAGCGGGATCCGCGAGCACCCCCGTGCCGGCGCCGCCCGTCCACGTTCCGAGGATGCGCGCGTTCTCCTCGGAGAGCCAGGTCAGGAAGTCCGACGGTGACCGTCCGGGGGGCTGGTTGCCCACGCTCGCTGCAGCTCGGGTGAAGTCGGACGGATCGTGCGCGGACTGCTCCACGGGTGTACTCCTCCTGCGATGAGTCGCGGCAGCGGGCACGCCAAATACGAGGTCAGCACACGGCGCCGTTGCCAAGGTGTGACGGAGCCGGTGGGCTCCGCGCACCACACTACGGCCGAGCAGGGGGTTACGGGCGAGTAATGGACGACGACGCCCCCGGCGCAGGCCGAGGGCGTCGTCGTTCGCGCGGAGCGGGTCCGCGCGCGGGAAATCAGTCGCGCGTGAGCTTGCGGTGCGTCACGGCGTGCGGACGGGCGGCCTCGGCGCCGAGGCGCTCGACCTTGTTCGCCTCGTACGCCTCGAAGTTGCCCTCGAACCAGAACCACTGCCCCTCTTCGACGTTGCCCTCCCACGCCAGGATGTGGGTGCAGGTGCGGTCCAGGAACCACCGGTCGTGGGAGATCACCACGGCGCAACCGGGGAACTGCTCCAGCGCGTTCTCCAGGCTGGAGAGGGTCTCCACGTCCAGGTCGTTGGTGGGCTCGTCGAGGAGGATCAGGTTGCCGCCCTCCTTGAGGGTCAGCGCCAGGTTCAGCCGGTTGCGCTCACCGCCCGAGAGGACCTCCGAGGGCTTCTGCTGGTCCGGTCCCTTGAAGCCGAAGGCGCTCACGTAGGCGCGGGCCGGCATCTCGTTCTGACCGACGGTGATGTAGTCGAGCCCGTCGGAGACCACCTGGAAGACGGTCTTCTTGGGGTCGATGTTCGCGCGGTTCTGGTCGACGTAGCTGAGCTTGACGGTCTCGCCGACCTTCACGTCGCCCGAGTCCGGGGACTCGAGACCGACGATGGTCTTGAACAGCGTGGTCTTACCGACGCCGTTCGGGCCGATCACGCCGACGATACCGTTGCGCGGCAACGTGAACGACAGATCCTTGATGAGCACGCGGCCGTCGAAGCCCTTGTCCAGGTTCTTGACCTCGACCACCACGTTGCCCAGGCGGGGCGGCGTGGGGATCTGGATCTCCTCGAAGTCGAGCTTGCGGTGCTTCTCCGCTTCGGCCGCCATCTCGTCGTAGCGCTCGAGACGGGCCTTGTTCTTGGTCTGCCGGGCCTTCGCGCCGGAGCGGACCCAGGCGAGCTCCTCCTTGAGGCGCTTCTGCAGCTTCTGGTCCTTCTTGCCCTGCACCTCGAGGCGTTCGGCCTTCTTCTCCAGGTAGGTGGAGTAGTTGCCCTCGTAGCCGTGGAGCTTGCCGCGCTCGACCTCGCAGATCCACTGCGCGACGTGGTCGAGGAAGTACCGGTCGTGAGTGACGGCCAGGACGGCGCCGGGGTAGCTCGCGAGGTGCTGCTCGAGCCACAGCACCGACTCGGCGTCGAGGTGGTTGGTGGGCTCGTCGAGGAGCAGCAGGTCGGGCTTGCTCAGCAGTAGCTTGCACAGAGCCACGCGGCGCTTCTCACCTCCCGAGAGGTTCTCCACGGACGAGTCGCCCGGCGGGCAGCGCAGCGCGTCCATCGCCTGCTCGATCTGCGAATCCACGTCCCACGCGTCCACGGCGTCCAGCTGCTCCTGCAGCTTGCCCATCTCCTCCATCAGCTCGTCGCTGTAGTCGGTGGCCATGAGTTCGGCGACCTCGTTGTAGCGACGCAGGTTGACCATCGTCTGGCCGAGGCCGTCCTCGACGTTCTCCTTGACCGTCTTGGTCTCGTCCAGCTGCGGCTCCTGCATCAGGATGCCGACGGTGGCCTCCGGGTCCAGGAAGGCCTCGCCGTTCGACGGCTGGTCGAGGCCCGCCATGATCTTGAGGATCGACGACTTGCCGGCGCCGTTCGGACCGACGACGCCGATCTTCGCGCCCGGGTAGAACGACATCGTCACATCGTCGAGAATGACCTTGTCGCCGTGCGCCTTACGCACCTTCTTCATCGTGTAAATGAACTCAGCCACAGTTCCTGCCCTGTCTCACGCGAAAACGACCCACCGGTGTGCCGGGGGCAAACGACACCAGCCTACCGACACCGGTGCGCCGTCGGCGCGGCGACCGCGGACACGGACGACGAGCACACTTGCAGTGCCGATGCATGGCCATCCGTAGTATCCCTATGGGCATCGGCGCGACACCTAAGACGCCCGATGTGAGCATTTACCGTACTGGCACGAATAACCCTCCGGGCGCCGCCGGTGTGATCCACATCATCACACTTCATCTTCTCTATGACACGGATGACGCGAACGCATTTCCGTGAACCGGCGCATTCCGGACGGCCCAGGTCCGAGTCGTAACGCCAAGCGTGAAACAGGTGGGGCTTAAGAAGCGACATCCACCATGAGGACAGGCCCGGTGAAGAACCTGCCGGCGCCGGCGAGGGGAATTCAAGGGAGTGCAGCGGTGAGTAACGCTTCAATGACCAGCAGTGCGTCTCGGGAGACGGGCCGACGCGAGCCGATCGCGATCGTGGGCATCGGATGCCGGCTTCCGGGCGGGGTGCGCTCCGCCGGTGATTTCTGGGACCTGCTCGACGAGGGCCGCGACGCCATCGTCGACATCCCCGCGGAGCGCTGGAGCGCGGACCGCTACTACGAGGCCGACCGCGCGCCGGGCAAGAGCCGGGTCCGCCGCGGCGGCTTCCTGACCGACCCGGTCGATGAGTTCGACCCCGCGTTCTTCGGGATCTCCCCCGTCGAGGCACAGTCGATGGATCCGCAGCAGCGGCTCCTGCTCGAGGTCGCCTGGGAGTCCTTCGAGGACGCCGGCTTCCGCGCCGAGGACCTCGAGGGCACGCAGACCTCGGTCTTCACCGGCGGATTCACCCTCGACTACAGCCAGCTGCAGTTCTCCACCTCTGCCGCAGAGCCCCCGACGGTGGCCGCGCACACCGCGACCGGCGTGGTGATGACGATGCTGTCCAACCGCATCTCCCACGCCTTCGACCTGCTCGGTCCGAGCATGTCGGTGGATACGGCGTGCTCATCGTCGCTCGTCGCGATCCACCTGGCGTGCCAGTCGATCTGGAACGGCGAGAGCGAGCTCGCGCTCGCCGGCGGCGTCAACCTGATGCTGAGCCCGAACTTCACGGTCGCCGCGTCGACGGGCGGCTTCCTCTCCCCCACCAGCACCTCCCGCGCCTTCGACGCGGCGGCGAACGGCTACGTCCGGGGCGAGGGCGCGGCGCTCGTGGTGCTCAAGCCGCTGTCCCGGGCCCTCGCGGACGGTGATCGGGTCTACGCCACCGTGCTCGGTACTGCCGTGAGCCAGGACGGGCGGACGAACGGCATCACCGTCCCGAACGGCGAGAGCCAGCAGCGCGCCATCGAGGCCGCTCTCGCCGGCGCCGGGATCGCCCCGGCCACCGTCGACTACGTCGAGGCGCACGGCACGGGTACCCCCGTCGGCGACCCGATCGAGGCGAACGCGATCGGCCGGGTCTACCGTCGGGACCGCCCCGCCGACCGGCCGCTGGTCATCGGCTCCGTGAAGACGAACCTCGGTCATCTGGAGGCCGCAGCGGGTGTCGTCGGCTTCATCAAGTCCGCGCTCACCCTGGCGCATCGCCGGATTCCCCGGCACCTGCACCTGGACGCGCTCAACCCGGCCATCGACCTCGACGAGCTCCGGGTCCGGATCGCCACGGAGCCGGCGGTCCTGCGTCCCGACGGTGCGCTCCGGGCGGGCGTGAACTCGTTCGGCTTCGGCGGCACCAACGCCCACGCGATCCTCGAATCGGCGCCCGCCCCCGCCCAGACGCTCGCGCCCACCGCCGGCGACATCACCGAGCGCGACGGCATCGCCCTGCTGGTGCCGATCGCGGCCCGCAGCGAGTCCTCCCTCGCCGCCCTGTCCGGCGCGTACGCCGGACTCGTCGAATCCGACGGGGTCGCGCCGCTGGCCGGGGCACTGGCGCACCGTCGAAGCGCCCACCGGTCCGCGCGGCTCGCGGTGGTCGCCGGGAACGCCGCGCACGCCGTGGAGGCGCTGCGTGCCGCTGCCGAGGGCGCCCCGCATCCGTCGGCGCGGACCGGGTCGGCGCTCGCCGACGCGCGGCCGCTCGCCTTCGTGTACACCGGGATGGGCCCGCAGTGGTGGGGCATGGCCCGCGGCCTGCTGCAGCGGAACTCTGTGTTCCGCACCGCGATCGATCGCTGCGACGCCGGGCTGCACCCCCTCACCGGCTGGTCGCTCACCGAGGCGCTGCTCGCCTCCGAGGCCGACTCCCGCATGGCCGAGTCCGAGGTCGCGCAAGTCGCGAACTTCGGGGTGCAGTACGGGCTCTCCCGGCTGTGGGAGTCGTTCGGAGTGCGCCCCGACCTGATCGTCGGGCACAGCGCGGGCGAGGTCGCAGCCGCGCTGGAGGCCGGAGCCCTGTCCTTCGACGACGCGATCACCGTGATCGCCCACCGAGCGCGCTTGCAGCACACCGCGAGCGGCCGGGGCCGCCTGCTGGCCGTCGCGCTCGGCGAGGCCGATGCCCGCGCGCTCCCCGAGGTCCAGCGCGGGGAGCTCGAGTTCGCCGCCCTCAACGCCCCCGAGTCGATCGCGCTGGTGGGCGCTCTGCCGGTCCTGGAGGCGCTCGCCGCCCGGCTGACCGCCGACGGGGTCTTCGCCCGCCTGGTCCCGGGCGACGTGCCGTACCACAGCAGCGCCATGGATCCCCTTGAGGCCGAGGTCCGCACGTGCCTCTCCGGACTCGCCCCCGCAGCGCCCACGGTGCCGCTCTACTCGACGGTGACCGGTGCCCGCGTCCCGACGGACGGCTCCGGGCCGCACGACGCCGAGTACTGGTGGCGCAACATCCGGCGCCCCGTGCTGTTCGGGGCCGCGGCGGACGCGATGCTCGACGACGGTGCCGCCGCCTTCCTCGAGATCGGTCCGACCGCGGTGCTGGGCCGGGCGATCGCGGACGCCGCGGCCACCCAGGGGCACAACATCGGGACGACCGCCTCGCTGCGCCGCGACGGCGCCGACGCCGAGTCGTTCGCGGGCGCGCTCGCGGACCTCTGGGTCCGCGGCGTCGAGGTCGACCTCTCGCCGCTCGCGCCCCGCGCGCCGATGCGGCCGTTGCCCGCGTACCCGTGGCAGGCCGACCGGTTCTGGGCCGAGAGCACCGTCGGCCGTCAGGAGCGCCTCGCCGACACGGTCGAGCCCTACCTCGGGAACCGATCCGACGGTGCCCTGCCGGCGTGGCGGCGCCTGCTCGACGGCACCGCGCCGCGCTCCCTGCGCGACCACGTCGTCCACGGCTCCACCCTGTTCCCCGGCGCGGGGTTCCTGGAGATCGCCGCCGAGGTGGCGCGCGACGAGTACGGCGCCGCGGCCTGCACGCTGGCGGACGTCGCCTTCGAGACGGCCCTCGTGCACGGCGGCGGGACCTATCTCGTGGACACGAGCCTCGACGCCGATGCCGGCCGGATCACGATCCACGGCAAGGTCCCCGGGGCCGGGCGGTGGGCGCGGCACGCGACAGCGACTCTGCGCCCCGCTCCGGCGATCGCTCCGCACGTCGACACCTCGCCCGTCGCGGGAGCAGCGATGAGCGAGGACGCGCTGTATGACGCCTTCCGCGAGGCGGGCTTCGCGTACGGGCCCGCCTACCGACTGCTGCACGACGTGACGATCGGCGACGGGGCCGCGACCGCACGGATCCGCGCGGTCGCCCCCGAGCCGGTCGCGGATCGCGCGCCGATCCTCGAACCGAGCGTCCTTGATGCCGCGTTCCAGTTGCTGCTGCCGCTGGCCTTCCAGAGCGCCGCGGGCGCCAAGATCATCCCCGTCGGGGTCGACCGCGTCGTGATCCACGGCCGACCCGACGGCCGGCCTGACGGCCGACCCGACGGCCGCCTCGTCGCGCAGGCGACGGCGCGCCCGTCCCGCGACACCGCCTCGATCAGCGGCGACGTGGTCCTCGCGGACGAGTCCGGCCGCGTCGTGGCCGAGGTCGAGGGCTTCACCGTCCGGATCCTCGACGACGGCGCGGCGCCGCAGCGCGTGGGTACCGACTGGGTCTACGAGCAGGCGTGGGAACCGCAGGCGGTGGACCCGGTGGACCGCGGCTCCGTCGAGGGCACGTGGTTGCTCCTCGCGGACGGCACCGGCGTCGCGGATGCTCTCGCCGCCCGCCTCACCGCGGCCGGCGGCACGCCGGTCCTGATCCGCGGGGGCACCGTCGACGGTGGACCGGCGCCCGCCGACCGGGAGGCCCTCGCCGCGGCGCTGGACCGCACGATCCCCGCGGACGGGCTGCGCGGCATCGTCCACCTCCTGTCGCTCGACGCGCGGACGGATGCGGCCGATCCGCTGCGGTGGACCGCGCACGACGCCGTCCTGTCGGTGGTGCACCTCGCAGCCGAGCTCGACCGCCGCGGGATCGCGGCGCCGACCTTCCTGGTCACGAACGGCGCGCAGCCCGTCGGGGGCGGCGTGTCCGAAGCCGGGCTGCTGCAGTCGTCCCTGCTCGGCGTCGGTCGGGTCCTGCATCACGAGCTGATGGCGCTGGACTCGCGCCTCGTCGACCTCGACCCGCGCGACCCCGACGGGAGCGCGGAACTGCTCGTCGACGAGCTCCGCGTGACGGGCTCCGAGGAGGACCAGGTGGCGTTCCGGGACGGCGCGCGGCTGGTCGCCCGGCTGTACCCGTCGGCCCGCTCGGGTGGTCGGATCCCCGCCCGGATGCGCGCCGACGGCGCCTACCTCGTCACCGGCGGCCTCGGCGCGCTCGGCCGGCTGGTGCTGGTCGCCCTCGCCGAGCGCGACGCGGGGCATCTGGTCGTGACCAGCCGGTCCGGTCTCCCGCCCCGAGCGGAGTGGGGCGCACTGACCGATGCGACGCAGCGCGACGCCGTCGCCGCGGTCAGCGCCGCGGAGGCGGCGGGCGCGACGGTGCACGTCGTGTCCGTCGACGTGACGGACGAGGCGGCGCTGGCCGACACCCTGGCCCGACTGCACGCGGACGGTGTGCCGCCGGTGCGCGGCGTGATCCACTCCGCGGGCGCCGTGGACGACCAGATCCTGGTGCGGATGACGCAGGAGCAGGTCGACCGGGTGGTCCGGCCCAAGGTGCGGGGCGCGTGGGCGCTGCACGGCGCGACGGCCGGCGAGCCGCTCGACTTCTTCACCCTGTTCTCATCGATCTCGGCGGTGATCCCGTCACCCGGGCAGGGCAACTACGCCGCCGGGAACGCGTTCCTCGACGCGCTCGCGCACTACCGCAGGGCGCAGGGCCTGCCCGCGCTGTCGATCAACTGGGGCCCGTGGGACGCCGGGATGATCGCGAGCCTGGGCCTGCGCGAACTGTACGGGCAGCGCGGCATCGACCTCATCGACCCGGAGACGGGCATGACCCTGCTGGCCGAGCTCCTCGGATCCACCGAGGTCCAGCAGGGTGTGGTCTCGGCGCACTGGCCCACCGTGATCGAGAGCTACGCGCTCACCCCGGTCCTCGTCGCACACCTCGGCGGCGTCCAGGACGCGGACGACCACGACGGGGAGTCGGTCCTCGACCGGCTCGCCGTGGCTGCGGCGGGCGATCGCACCCGGATCGCCACCGACGGGGTGCGACTGACCGTCTCCCGCGTCCTGCGGATGGCGGAGGTGCACATCCCGGACGACGAACCGCTCGGCCGTCTCGGCGTGGACTCGATGCTCGCCACCGAGCTGCGGATCCGCGTGGAGCAGCAGTTCCGGGCGGCACCGTCGATCGCCTTCCTCCTCGACAACGCGACGGTGGCGACGATCGCCGCCGAGCTCCTCTCCGCGCTCGACCTCGACGCCGAAGACGCCGAGATCGACGCGGAGGCGGCGGCCGAGGTCGACGACCTCGCCGCGCTGCTCGCCGACCTGGACGACGACGCCGTCGCCGCCCTGCTCGCCCAGTCAGAGACCACCGAACCGAATGCCGGAGGCCCCCGATGACCGAGATCGAAGGGCGCCTCGCGGCGCTCAGTCCCGCCCAGCGGCACGCCCTCCTGGCACGCCTGGGAAGGGCACCGTCGACGGAGCCCGCCGCGCCGCCGATCACGCCCCGCGTGCGCGAGGGCGAAGCGGTTCGGCTCTCCGCCACCCAGGAGAACATGTGGTTCCTCGAGCAGTTCCACCCCGGCACGAGCATGCACGTGATGTCCGGCGTGGCCCGGCTCCCGATCGACGTCCCACACGCGATCTTCACCGACTGCCTCGCCGAGGTGATCGAGCGGCATCCGGTGCTGCGCACCCGGTTCGGGATCGAGGACGGTGAGCCGGTGGGGCGGATCGCCCCGGCCGTCCGGCCCGAGGTCGCCCTGCTCGACGGCATCGACGAGCGCCGGATGTGGGCGCGGTTCGGCGAGGACGCCCGGACCCCGTTCGACATCGCGCGGGACCCGCTGCTGCGGGCGACGCTGGCGCGCACCGACTCCGGCGACACATGGGTGCAGATCACGCTGCACCACATGGTGGCCGACGGATACTCCACCGGCATCCTGTTCGCCGAGCTCGGCCAGCTCGCGACGGGCAGGCTGATCGGCCGGCTCCAGCAACTCCCCGATCTCCCCTTCCAGTACGCCGACGTGGCGCTCTGGGAGCGCGAACGCGAGGAAGAGGACGCCGACGCGACGGACATCGCCTACTGGACGGAGCGACTCGACGGTGCGCCCGCCGCCCTGACCCTGCCGACCGACCGGCCCCGCCCCGCCCGCCAGGGCTACCGCGGTCGCCGCACCGAGTTCGCGCTCACCGCCGAGCAGGCCGCCGCCGTCCGCACGTTCAGCGCCGAGCACGGCGTCACGCCGTTCGTGACGGTGCTCAGCGCGTACGCGACGGTCCTGTCCCGGTGGTCCGCGCAGGACGGCGTCGTGATCGGCGTCCCCGTGGCGCAGCGGTCCCGGCCGGGCACCGATCTCGTGATCGGCCCGTTCCTCAACACCCTCGCGCTGCCGATCGCGCTCGGCGAGGGCGAGACGGTCGAGGGGCTCCTGGCGCAGGTGAACGGAGAGGTCCGCGAGGGCTTCCGGCACCAGGACGCGCGTTTCGACCGGGTACTGGCGGCGCTCGACCTGCCCCGCGACCCCGCCCGCCCGCCGCTGTTCCAGGCGATCCTGAACATGCAGGAGGATCGCAGCGCCCCCGAGATGCAGCTGCGCGACCTGTACAACGGCTGCGCCAAGTTCGAGGTGCTGCTGAACATCACCACGACTCCGACCACCATGACCGGCACGCTCGACGTCGCGGCGGACCTGTTCGACCAGGAGACCGCGGATGCCTTGATCGACGGCTTCGTCGCGGTCCTCGATGCGCTCACGCAGCCCGATGCGCGGGCGGCCCGGGAGGTCGCGACCCTGCCGCTGAGCATCGCCCCGCTCCCCGTGCCGGCCCCGGCCGCGCAGCCGGCCACGCCCGCGCTCGACGAGTACGTCCTCGCCGCCGCCCACGCCCCGGATCGCACCGCGATCGTCACGGCGACGGGGCGGATCACCTACGCGGAGTTGGCGGCCCGGGTCGAGCGCCTCGCCGCCCGGATCGCGGAGCGGATCGACGCCCCGCCGCAGACCCCGATCGGCCTGCTCCTGCCGCGGTCGGCGGAGGTCGTCGTGGCGATGCTCGCCACGCTGCGCGCGGGCTACTCGTTCGTGCCGCTCGACCCCGCCTATCCGGCGGAGCGCCTCGCGTTCATCTGCGCCGACGCGGGGATCCCCGCGCTGATCACCACCCCCGGCGATCTGGCCGAGGTACCGGGGCTCGACCTGCCCTGGATCGACGTCGCCGACGCGCCCGCCGGGCCGGCTCCGGCACCGTCGGGCCTCGATCCCGCGACCCGGACGGCGTACCTGCTCTACACCTCCGGGTCGACGGGACGCCCGAAGGGCGTTCGGGTCTCGCATCGGAACGTGGTCACCTTCCTCGAGGCGATGCGGGCGGAGCCGGGCCTGACCCCCTCGGACACGCTGCTCGCCGTCACGAGCCCCTCGTTCGACATCGCGATCCTCGAGCTGCTGCTCCCGCTCGCCGCCGGGGCGCGGGTCGTCATCGCCGACGGTGACGACGCCCGCGACGGCGACCGGCTCGCGGCGCTGCTCGACGAGCACGCCGTGACGGTCATGCAGGCCACGCCCACCACCTGGCACCTGCTGCTCGACGCCGGCTGGACCGGCACGCGCGGGCTGCGGGCACTGTGCGGCGGCGAGGCGATGCCGGCCGTGCTCGCAGGCCGGCTGCTGGACTGCGCGGACGAGCTGTGGAACATGTACGGCCCGACCGAGACCACCATCTGGTCGACGGTGCACCGCGTCACCCACGACGATGTCGCGGCGGGGGCGATCCCGATCGGCCACCCGATCCGCGGCACCGGGATCGTGGTCGCCGACGATGCCGCCGCGCCCGTGCCCGACGGCGTCTTCGGCGAGCTGTGCATCATCGGCGACGGCGTGACCCTGGGCTACCACGAGCGGCCCGATCTCACCGCCGATCGGTTCGTCGACCTGGCCGGGGCGCAGCCGATCCGGGCGTACCGCACCGGTGATCTCGTACGCAGGTTCCGCGACGGCCGGATCGAGTTCGGCGGCCGCATAGACACCCAGGTGAAGGTTCGTGGCTTCCGCGTCGAGCTGGGCGAGATCGAGAGCGCGCTGGAGACCGCGCTGCCGGGCGTCCGCGCGATCGCCGCGGTCGACGCCGCCGGGACCGCGATCACCGCCTACCTGGAGTGCTCGGCCGAGGAGCTCGGCGACACCGGAACCCTGCTCGGAGGACTGCGGGAGACCTTGCCGCCGTACATGGTCCCCAGCGCGATCGCGGTGGTCGACGCCTTCCCCCTGACCCCGAACCGCAAGATCGATCGCAAGGCGCTCGCGGCCCGGGGCGGCGCGCCGGTGGCGCTGGCCGCCGCGAGCGGCGTCGAGTACATCGCCGCGCGCACCGACCTGGAGCGGGACCTCGCCGCGATCTGGACCGACTTGCTGGGCCTGACCACCGCACCGGGCGTTCGCGACGACTTCTTCCTGCTCGGCGGTCACTCGCTGCTGGCGACCAAGCTGGTCTTCCGGGTGCGGGAGAAGCTCGGCCGGGTGGTGCCGCTGCCGGCGCTGTTCGCCGGCGAGCTCACGATCGAACGACTCGCCGCGATCCTCGAGCAGGGCGGTGCGGGCTTCGAGAGCTCGCTCGTCCTCGCCGACGAGGTCGCCCTGCCCGAGGAGATCCGGCCCGCACCCGGCGCGCCCGTGCGCAGCTCGGCCGACCCGCGGAACCTGTTCGTCACCGGCGCGACCGGGTTCGTCGGATCGTTCCTCGTAGCGGAGCTACTGGAGACGTCCGCCGCGACCCTGCACTGCCTGGTCCGTGCCGACTCCCGAGAGGAGGGCGCGGCCCGGATCCGGGAGACGATGCGCGGCTACGGGATCTGGGACGAGGCGTACGCGACCCGGATCGTGGCGGTGCCCGGCGACCTGACCCGGGAGCGGCTCGGGCTCAGCGACACGGACTGGGCCGAGCTGGCCGGCACCGCGGACGGCATCATGCACTGCGGCGCCGACGTGAACTTCCTGCGCCCCTATCCGACGCTGAAGTCCGCGAACGTCGACGGCACGGTGCAGGTGCTCGCGCTGGCCTGCGACGGCCCGGTCACACCGGTGCACTTCGTGTCGACCACCTATGTCTTCTCGCGGTTCTCGTACCCGCAGGGCACGGTCTTCGCCGAGGACGACCGCAGCCCCGTCCAGGACCCGAGGTTCACCTTCGGCTACACCCAGTCCAAGTGGGTGGGCGAACAATTGGTCTTCGAAGCGCGCTCCCGCGGCGTCCCGACCTACGTCTACCGCACGGGTCGCGTCGCGGGCCACAGTGTCACGGGTGCGTGCCAGTCGTCGGATTTCCTCTGGCAGACCATCAAACTGGGAGTCGCGTTGGGTGCGGCACCCACGATGGACATGTCCACCGACATCACCCCCGTCGACTACGTGGTGGGAGCCATCGCGCGCCTCGCGGTGCAGCCGGGCCTCGCGGGACGCACCTTCCACGTGGTTTCGCCCGAGACCGTGGCGGTCCCGGACCTCGTGCGTTGGATGTCCGACTTCGGATACGCCGGCGAGGAACTGCCCTTCGGCCAGTGGTGCGAGCGCGCCGCCGAACTCGCCGAGCGCGAGGGCGACGCGACCGCCGGCGCGCTGGCTCCGTTCCTGTCCGCGACCCCGTTGGACAACATGCCCGATGCGACCTTCGACGACGCCAACGTACGGGACGGACTGGCGGGCACCGGGATCGTCTGCCCGCCGATCGACGGTGCGCTCCTGAAGCGTTACTTCGAGTGGTTCATCGACCGCGGCTACCTCCCGCCGCCGCCGTCGCGGGACCTGCCGGATAGCGTCGCATCATGAACGGAACCACACCTCGCGGCCCCGTGGAGCGGACGACGACCACACTCCGGGAGCGCCGCCGGAGAACGCCCGTTCAGCAGGTCGAACAGACCGTCTCGCAATCGATTCGCACCCGGGCCTCCCGCTCGTCGCTGCCCGCGTCGCGCCCGCTGCCCGCGACGCGCCCGGCACCGTCGATGGTCCGCGCCGCGCCCACGGCGGCGCGTCCCGTGCCACCGCCACCACCCGGCAGCCCCACTCCCGGCCACTTGCCCGCTCCGGCTCCCGCCGCGGCCCCCCGCGCGGCCGCCGGCCCGGGTGGGCCACCGGTCATCAGCGTTCGGAACCTGATCAAGAGTTACGGCGACGTCCGGGCGGTGGACGGCGTCTCGTTCGACGTCGCGGGCGGGAGCACGTTCGCCTTCCTCGGCACGAACGGCGCCGGCAAGTCGACCACGATCAGCTGCATCACCACGCTGAAGTCGGTGACCTCCGGCGAGATCCGGGTCGCCGGGATGCTGGTCGGCCAGCAGGACCTCGACATCCGGCGCTCCATCGGCGTGGTCTTCCAGGAGTCCCTGCTCGATCCGATGCTGTCCGTCCGCGAGAACCTGGCGCTGCGGGCGACCTTCTACGGCGTCGAGCGGTCCACCGCGCGGGAGCGGATCGCGAGCCTGTCGTCGCTGCTCGACCTCGAGGAGTTCCTGGGACGCCGGTACAAGACGCTCTCCGGCGGGCAGAAGCGCCGCGCGGACATCGCCCGGGCCCTGATCCATCAGCCACACATCCTGTTCCTCGACGAGCCGACGACCGGCCTCGACCCGGATTCGCGCGACCGCGTCTGGTCGACGATCCTGGACCTGCAGAAGCGACTGCGGCTCACCGTCTTCCTCACGACCCACTACATGGAGGAGGCCGAACGCGCCGACCGGATCGCGATCATCGACCACGGCCGGATCGTGACGTCCGGCACGCCGACGGAGCTCCGCGCCGCGCACGCGAAGGACGAGCTGCGGGTGACCCTGCGCGATCCCCGGCGGTTCGACGAACGGTTCGGATCGCGCGCCGCGCGCACCGGGACGGAACGACGGATCGTCGTCGGATCGAGTCGGGAGGCGATGACCCTGCTGCGCGAGTTCGACGCCGACATCACCGATTTCGAGTTCCGGCACGGAACGATGGACGACGTCTTCCTGAACATCACCCGGAACGGGAGTCGATGATGCTGTACCACCTGACCCGGCGCAACGTCGTCGTGTTCTTCCGGGATCCGCCCGCGGTGTTCTTCTCGCTACTGTCACCGATCATCCTGTTCGTCCTGTTCTCCGCGTTCCTCGGCGGCGTCCAGACCGACGCCCTGCAGAAGTCCCTGCCCACCGCGAGCGCCGACGACGTCGACGCCTTCGTCTACTCCTGGGTGATCGCCAACCTGGTCATGATCACCACCGCGACGACCAGCCTGTCCGCGCTGGTGGTGTTCGTGAACGATCGGGTGGGGAACGTCTTCCGCGACTTCCTGGTCTCACCGATCAATAGGCTGCAGATGATCCTGAGCTACCTCCTCGGCGCCTTCGTCGTGTCGGTCGCGCTCAGCGCGGCGGTACTGATCCTCGCGGAGATCTACCTCGGCGTCGTCTACTCGGCCGCGCTCTCGGTGGGCGCCTTCGCGCAGGCCCTGGCGCAGCTGATCGGCTTCTGCCTGCTGTTCTCCGCGATCTGGAGCCTCGTGGTCACGTTCATCGCCTCCAACGGCGTGTTCACCTCGGTCGCGACGATCGTGGGCACGGCCGGCGGATTCCTGGCGGGCGCCTACATCACCGTCGGGGCGCTGCCCAGCGGCGTCGTGACCTTCATGAATCTCCTCCCCCTGAATCAGGCCGCGACGCTCATGCGGGCACCGTTCACGCGTGCGCCGCTCGACGCGCTCGCCGGATCGTCCGAACAGGCCCGCGCAACGGTCCGGGACGAGTACGGGCTCCTGCCCCACGTCGCCACGGCGCAGGTCTCGGCATGGGCGCTGTGGCTGGTGTTCGCGGCGCTGTTCGCGGTGTTCGTCGCGCTCGGCGCCTGGCGCATCGGCCGCAGAATCGGCTGATCGGCCGTAGCCTGGCGACATGACCCCAGCGACCTTCTCCGTCTCGATCCCGCAGATCGTCGACGGCGATTTCGACGAGGAAGGTGTCCGGGACTACCTGGTCCGCGCGGAGGAGCTCGGCTTCGAGGGGGCGTGGACATCCGAACAGACGGTGGGCGGGGCGGCGATGCTGGCGCCGCTGGAACTGCTGTCGTGGGCGGCGGCCTGCACGAGCCGGCTGCGCCTCGGGGTAGCGGTGATCGTCTCCTCCCTGCACGACCCGTTGCAGCTGGCCGCGGCGGCGACCTCGGTCGACCGGCTCAGCCACGGGCGCCTCGACCTCGGTGTCGGGTCGGGCGGCGACTTCCGCCCGTTCGCGGCCTTCGGCGTCGCCCGCGAGACCTTCATCGCCTCGTACACCGAGGGCATCGAGTTGATGAAGGCCGCGTGGGCGGACGGGCCGACCGTGACCTTCCACGGACGGTTCCGCGACGCCGAGGGGTTGGCGATCCCGCTCAAGCCGGTGCAGCGCCCGCACCCGCCGCTGTGGTTCGGCGGCGGCGCCCCGAGGGCGCTCGCCCGAGCGGTGCGGCTCGGCGACGGCTTCATGGGCGCGGGGTCGTCGACCACCGAGCACTTCCGCGGGGCGGCCGCCACCGTCCGCGAGGAACTGGCGCGTCGCGGACGGCACGGGGACGGCTTCCGCATCGGCAAGCGCGTCTACCTCGCCATCGATGACGATCCCGCCCGCGCGCGTCGGGTGGCGGACGAGGGGCTGTTCCGGCTCTACGGCGCGTTGACGACCCGGTTCGGCGAGGTCGCGGTCACGGGGACGCCGGAACAGGTCGCCGACGGCCTCCGCGAGGTCGTCGACGCGGGCGCACGCACCGTCCTGCTCAACCCGATGGGATCCGACGTCGCCGCCGACCGCGAGCAACTGGAGCGCCTGCACGCCGAGGTGCTCCCCCTCCTGCGCTGATCCCGGACATCACCCACCGACCGCGGCTGGGTTCCGCCGACGATCACGCGGCAACGCACGACCGGCGCACACCTCGAACGCGGAGCAGGTGACACGGGCGTAACAATGCGGCCCGACCCCCGAAACACCGCACGGGCACCGTGGCGACATGGACGTCGAGACGGTGTGCGGGTACTGCGGAGTGGGCTGCGGCCTGACGCTGCAGGTGCGCGACGGTGCGGTGACCAAGTCCGTCGGCACCCGACACCATCCGGCGAACCGCGGGCGGCTCTGCACGAAGGGCAGCACGACCGTCGACCTGCTGACGGCGGGCGGTCGGCAGGCCGGAGCCGAACTCCGCGAGCACCGCCACGACGAGCGCCGGCCGGTCGCTCTCGACGAGGCGATCACCGCCACCGGGCGGCGGTTGCGCGAGATCCGGGACGAGCACGGGCCGGACGCCATCGCGCTCTACGTCAGCGGACAGATGACGCTGGAGGCGCAGTACCTGGCGACGAAGCTCGCCAAGGGCTACCTGCGCACCCGGTGGATCGAGTCGAACTCCCGGCTGTGCATGGCCAGCGCGGGAACCGGCTACAAACAGTCGCTCGGTGCGGACGGCCCGCCCGGCAGCTACGACGACCTCGACCACGCCGACGTGTTCCTGGTGATGGGCGCCAACATGGCCGACTGCCACCCGATCCTGTTCCTGCGGCTCATGGACCGGGTCAAGGCCGGCGCGAAGCTGATCGTGGTCGACCCGAGGCGGACCGCCACGGCGGCGAAGGCGGACCTGCACCTGCCGATCCGGCCGGGCACCGATCTCGCGCTGCTCAACGGCCTCCTCGCACTGCTGGTCGAACAGGGCCGGATCGACCGGGACTTCATCGCTGCGCACACCGAGGGCTGGGAGGCGATGCCCTCGTTCCTCGAGGACTACCCCCTCGACCGCGTCGCCGAGATCACCGGTCTCGATTCGGCAGACATCGCCCGGGTCGCCGAGCTGCTCGGCGGGGCCGAGAATTGGACCAGCCTGTGGACCATGGGCCTGAACCAGTCGATCCACGGCACCTGGAACACCATCGCCCTGTGCAACCTGCACCTCGCCACCGGCACGATCTGCCGCACCGGATCGGGCCCGTTCTCGCTCACCGGCCAACCGAACGCCATGGGCGGCCGTGAGATGGGCTACATGGGCCCCGGCCTGCCCGGCCAGCGGAGCGTTCTCGCCGAGGACGACCGGGCCTTCGCCGAGCAGACCTGGGGGCTGCCCGCCGGGTCGATCCGCACCGAGGTCGGGGAGGGCACCGTCGACATGTACCGGCGGCTGGCCGACGGCTCCGTCAAGGCCGCGTGGGTTATCTGCACCAACCCCGTGGCGTCGATGGCCAACCGCTCCACCGTGATCGACGCGTTCAAGGCCGCGCAGCTGGTGATCGTGCAGGAGGCGTTCACCGGGAACGAGACCGCGGAGTACGCCGATATCGTTCTACCCGCGGCACACTGGGCGGAGACCTCGGGCGTGATGATCAACTCCGAGCGCAACCTCACCCGCACGGTGGAGGTGACGCCGCCTCCCGGCGACGCGCTCCCGGACTGGAAGCTCATCTGCCTCGTCGCCGCCGAACTCGGCTACGGCGACGCCTTCGACTTCCCCGATGCGGCGGCCGTGTTCGAGGAGCTCAAGCAGTTCCACAATCCCCGCACGGGGTGGGACCTGCGCGGCGTCGACCACGCGCGTCTCGAGCGCGGCCCGGTGCAATGGCCCGCCGCGCCCGGCTGCGACGACCGCAACCCGATCCGCTACCTCGACCCCGGTCGGGGGCTGCGGTTCGCCACCCCGTCGGGCCGGGCACAGTTCCACCCCCGGCCCTACATGCCCCCGGCCGAGCTGCCGGACGACGAGTACCCCCTGATCCTGACGACCGGCCGCCTGGCGCACCAATGGCACACGATGACCAAGACCGGCAAGGTCGCCAAGCTCAACAAGCTCACCCCGGGCCCGTTCCTGCAGGTGCACCCCGACGACGCGGAGCGCCTCGGGGTCGGCACCGGCTCGCGGGTGCGGGTGTCGAGTCGCCGCGGCGGCGCGACCCTGCCGGTGCAGGTCGACGACGGTGTCCGCCCGGGCGTCTGCTTCGCTCCGATGCACTACACCGACGCATTGGGCGAGGAATCGGCCGTGAACGCGATCACCAACGACGCCGTCGACCCGGAGTCCTTGCAACCGGAATTCAAGGTGAGCGCTGTGGCACTGACCCCCGTCCCCGCACGATCCCCCGCCACCGGGGCCGCCGGGGCCGCCACCGACTCCTCGGCGTCCCTGATCTCCGCGGCGCTCGGGGCGTACGCGAGCGGGCCCGGCGAGCTCTCCCCGTCGGAGTCCGGCTTCCTCGGCGGCCTGCTGGCGGGGCTGAGCGCCGCACCGCCGAGCGGCGTACCGTCGGTCCCGCCGACCGCACCCCTGGGGCCGATCGCTCGGGCCTGGCTGGAGGGGGTCCTCGCCGGCGTGTACGCGGGGCCCGCGACCTTCCCGGTGCCGCCGTCCGGCGAGGAGGCGAAGGCCCCCGGGCGCACGATCACGCTGGTGTGGGCCTCGCAGACCGGCACCGCCGAGGGGTACGCGCAGGAGTGCGCCGCCGCGCTGACCGATGCCGGGATGGCGCCCCACGTCCTCGGGGCGGAGCGGATCTCCCCCTCGCGACTGACGGGCACGGTCCTGTTCCTCGTGGCCACCACCGGGGACGGCGAGGCGCCCGACAACGGCGTCGCGCTGTGGGATGCGCTGGCGGCGGCCGAACCCGGCGACCTCGACGACCTCGACTACGCGGTGCTCGGCTTCGGCGATCCCTCGTACGCGGACTTCTGTGGTTTCGCGCGCAAGCTGGACTCGCGGCTGGAGCACCTGGGCGCCAACCGGATCGCGCCCCGGGCCTCCTGCGACCCCGACTACGCCGACGCCGCCGCAGCGTGGCTCGCGACGGTGACCGCCGCCCTCGGCGGGCCCGCGGTAGCCGGCACGACCGAGGCCGCCGCACCCGGGATTCCCGCGGGTTCCGCCTCCACGCCGTCCTACTCGAGGAACAACCCGCTCCGCACCGTACTGCACGAATCCGCCGCGCTGTCCGGCCGCGGATCGGCGAAGGACGTGCGCCGCTTCACCTTCGCGCTGCCGGAGGGAACGCTGTCGTACCGTGCGGGCGACGCCCTCGGCGTGTGGCCCGTCAACTCGGGCGCCGTGCTGGAGGAGTTCTGCGCCCGCACGGGTGTCGAACCCGAGACCGACGGCCTCGCCAGGAGGAATCTGACGCAGATCACGCCGGACGTCCTGCGCTTCGTCGCGGACAACTCCCCCCGCGCCGAGGACCTGCGGGCGATCATCGACGAGCCCACACGCTTCGCGGACTGGGCATGGGGACGCCAGCTCACCGACTTGCTGACGGCGCACCCCGTCGAGGTCGATCCCGCGCGCTGGCTGGAGTTGCTCCGCCCGTTGACGCCTCGCCTGTACTCCATCTCGTCGAGCCCCAGGGAGGATCCCGGGACGGTCTCGGTGACGGTGTCCGTGGTCGGTTTCGATCATGCCGGCGTCCGCCGATCCGGGGTGTGCTCCTCGCATCTGGCGTCGCTCGCCCCGGGCGCGGCGGTCGACCTGTTCATCCAGCCGACCCGGGCGTTCCTGCCGCCGGAGGATCCCCACGCCGCGGCCGTGATGATCGGCCCCGGCACCGGCATCGCGCCGTTCCGGGGATTCCTCCACGACCGGGCGAAGGCGGGCCACGACGGCGGGAACTGGCTGTTCTTCGGCGAGCAGCACGAGGCCACCGACTTCTACTACCGCGACGAACTGGCGGACCTACAGGAGTCCGGCGCATTGACCCGGCTGGACACCGCGTTCTCCCGCGACCGCGCGGAGAAGGTCTACGTCCAGGACCGCATGCGAGAGCACGCCGCCGAGCTGTGGAACTGGATCCGGCGCGGCGCACACATCTACGTGTGCGGCGACGCCGCGCGGATGGCCCGCGATGTCGACGAGGCCCTGCGGGGTATCGTCGCCGAACACGGCCACATGGCGCCGCGCAGCGCGGACGCCTACGTGGCAGCGCTCTCGGCCGAACGGAGATACGTGCGTGACGTCTACTGACCACGACGACTCCGCCGCTCGGATCGACGCGGCGATCATCGTGGCCGGCGGCGAGGGGCGCCGCCTCGGGCTGGACAAGCCGGAGCAGATGGTCGGCGGACGCCGGCTCCTGGACGCCGCGCTCGACGCGGTTGCGGGCGCAGCCGTCGTGGTCGTCGGGCCCGCGCGCACCGTCCCGCCCGGAGTCGTCCTGGTCCGCGAGAGGCCCTCGGGCGGTGGCCCGCTCGCGGCCGTGGCGGCCGGGCTCGACGCCCTGTCCGCAGACGCGCGGACGATCGCGGTGCTCGCCGCGGACCTGCCGGAGGTGGACCGCGGCACCGTCGGCGCACTGGCCGCGCTCCGGGCCCGAACGGATGCCCCGGTCGTCCTCGCGGAGGACCCCACTGGCCGCGTCCAATACCTGCTCGCCGTGTGGGACGCGCGGACCCTGCGCGCCGCCGTCGCCGGCGTCGGCGACCCCACCGGCCTGCCACTCCGCGCGATCGTCGGGGCCGACGCGGCCCGACTGCGCTGCACAGTCACCGATGTCGACACCCCCGAGGACCTGCGGATCGCGCGCCGCTCCCCCGCGGCAGTCCGGCGGACGCTGCGTCGCGGGCTCCCGGTGCTGCCGGTGAGGACAGGCCCTCTCGTCGACGGCGCGGTCCTCGCGAAGCCTCTCGTGGCCGCCGCCCCCTTCCCGCCCATCGACCAGTCCGCGATGGACGGCTGGGCCGTCGCCGGCGCGGGCGGCGTGACGACGGCGCCCCTGCGCGGTCCGGTGCGCATCGCGCTGCACACCTCGGGCGACGAGACGAGCGCGCGCGGCGAGCACGGCCTGCCCGAGACCGCCGCGGGCCCGGTCGCAGACCTCCTCACCGGCGTCGGTGCGCGCGTGCGTCGTTCGCCGCATCTCGCGGACACCCCGGAGGCCTTCGCCGCGGCGCTCCGGCAGAACGCGGCGGACGTCGTGGCGATCATCGGCGCCACGGGCCGCGGCGCGGCCGACCGGCTGCGCGGGGCCCTCGAGGCTGCCGGGGCCGTGCTGCTCGTCGACGGCGTCGACGTGCGCCCCGGCGGATCGATCCTCGTGGCGACGGTGCCCGGCGGTCCCGTCGTGCTCGGCCTCGAGGGCAACCCGATGGCGGCGCTCCTCGGCGCCGCACTCCTCGGTCGCCCGGTGTGCGAGACGCTGACCGGGGCGGCGTCCCGGCCGGAGGACCTCGTCGCGCTCGCCGATCCGAATCCCGATCCGCGATGGCGGATGCTGCCCGCGGAGCCGGACGGTGCCGAACGCTGGCACGTCCCGGATTCCGTGGCGACCGGGCACCTCGCAGGCGCGGTCGGCCATCGCGCGATCGTGCTGGTGCCGCCGCTCGCCCGGGCCGGTGACCTGGTCGAACGCCTCGCCTGACACCACCGTCACCTCACCTCACCTCCGCGCCGCGCGCGCCGTGAGGATCCCGTGACGGGGCCGCAACGCGAGGGCACGTCGCGGCAACACCGCCTCCCTACCGTTCGTGGCAACGGGTTCCTAACGCAGAGGAGACGGGATATGACCGCACCCCGCACCGTCGTCGTCATCGGCCACGGCATGGTCGGCCACAGGTTCGTCGAAGCGCTCCGCGCGCGGGACGACGCGGGCGCCTGGCGCGTGGTCGTGGTCGGCGAGGAGGCGGACGCCGCGTACGACCGCGTCGGACTGTCGTCCTACGTGGGGGTGTGGGAGCGCGAGCGGCTCGCGCTCGCGGGCAACGACTACGCCGGCGACGACCTGGTCGAGCTCCGCACGGGCGAGCGAGTGACCGGCATCGACCGCGCCACACGGACGGTGGTCACGGACCGCGGATCGGTGGCCTACGACGCCGTGGTCCTGGCCACGGGGTCCTACGCCTTCGTGCCGCCGGTGCCCGGCCACGACCTCCCCGGTTGCCATGTGTACCGCACCCTGGACGACCTCGACGCGATCCGGGCGGACGCGGACGCCGCGCTCGAACGCGACTCCGATGCCGTCGGCGTGGTCGTCGGGGGTGGCCTGCTCGGGCTGGAGGCGGCGAACGCGCTCCGATCGTTGGGCCTCAGACCGCATGTCGTGGAGGTCAATCCGCGCCTGATGCCCCAGCAGGTCGACACCGGCGGCGGCGAACACCTGGCGCGGATGATCGGCGCCCTGGGCATCGACATCACGTTGAGCTCCGGCACCGTCGACATCAGCCCCGCGGACCACGGCCTCGCCGTCACGCTGAAGGACCAGTCGGTCGTCGACGCGGCGGTCGTGGTCTTCGCCGCCGGCGTCCGCCCGCGCGACGAGCTGGCGCGCGCCGCGGGCCTCGACCTGGCGGAGCGCGGCGGCGTGCTCACCGATCTCGGCTGCGTCACCTCCGATCCCGCGATCCACGCGATCGGCGAGGTGGCCGCGGTGGAGGGGCGCTGCTACGGCCTCGTCGGGCCCGGCTACGCGACCGCCGAGGTGGTCGCCGATCGGCTGCTCGGCGGCGATGCGCTGTTCCCGGGCGCCGACATGTCCACCAAGCTCAAGCTGCTCGGGGTCGACGTCGCGTCCTTCGGCGATGCCCACGGCACCACCCCGGGCGCGCTGGACGTGGTGGTCAGCGACCCGATCGGCGGCACCTACGCGAAGCTCGTGCTGTCCGACGACGCCGCGACCCTCCTCGGCGGCGTCCTGGTCGGCGACGCATCCCAGTACGGTGTGCTGCGGCCGCTGGTGGGGTCGGCGCTGCCCGGCGATCCGGTCTCGCTGATCGCCCCCGTCGGTGACGGTGCGCCCGCCATCGGCGTCGGCTCCCTGCCGGACGAGTCCCAGATCTGTTCCTGCAACGACGTTTCCAAGGGTGCGCTGTGCGGCGCGATCGCCGCCGGCGCGTGCACCGTCGCCGAGCTCAAGGGCTGTACCAACGCCGGTACCTCCTGCGGCTCCTGTGTCCCCCTGCTCTCCCAGCTGCTGGCGTCCCAGGGCGTCACCGTCTCGAAATCCCTGTGCGAGCACTTCTCCCAGTCGCGCGCCGAGCTCTTCGAGCTGGTCC
Organism: Tsukamurella sp. NPDC003166; assembly: GCF_040611135.1. Taxonomy (NCBI): domain Bacteria; kingdom Bacillati; phylum Actinomycetota; class Actinomycetes; order Mycobacteriales; family Tsukamurellaceae; genus Tsukamurella; species Tsukamurella sp. NPDC003166. Next base: position 66,635 of record NZ_JBEXNL010000002.1, on the reverse strand, counting down.
AGGCGAGCGGGATCCGCACCTTCTCGGGGCTCATCGAGCGGTTCGGCACCGGCACCGGCTGCGACCTGTGCAAGCCGACGGTCGCGTCGATCCTCGCGTCCACGAGCTCCGACCACATCCTCGACGGCGAGCAGGCGTCGCTGCAGGACAGCAACGACCACTTCCTCGCCAACATCCAGCGCAACGGCACCTACTCGGTGGTGCCCCGCATGCCCGGCGGCGACGTGACCGCCGAGCAGCTCATCGTGATCGGCGAGATCGCCCGCGATTTCGGTCTGTACACCAAGATCACCGGCGGCCAGCGGATCGACATGTTCGGCGCGACGGTCGACCAGCTGCCGATGATCTGGCGGCGCCTCGTCGACGCCGGAATGGAATCGGGCCAGGCGTACGGCAAGTCGCTGCGCACGGTCAAGAGCTGCGTGGGCAGCGACTGGTGCCGGTACGGGCAGCAGGACTCGGTGCAGATGGCCATCGACCTCGAGCTCCGGTATCGCGGGCTCCGGTCCCCGCACAAGATCAAGATGGGCGTCTCGGGCTGCGCCCGCGAGTGCGCCGAGGCCCGCGGCAAGGACGTCGGCGTCATCGCCACCGAATCCGGCTGGAACCTCTACGTGGGCGGCAACGGCGGCATGACGCCCAAGCACGCGCAGCTGCTGGCCGGCGACCTCGACTCCGAGACGCTGATCCGGTACGTCGACCGGTTCCTCATGTACTACATCCGCACCGCCGATCGACTGCAGCGGACCGCCCCGTGGGTCGAGGGCCTCGACGGCGGTATGGACCGCCTGCGGGAGGTCGTGATCGACGACGCGTTGGGCCTGGCCGCGGACTTCGAGGCCACGGTCGCCCGCCACGTCGCCGGCTACGGCTGCGAGTGGAAGGGCGTGCTGGACGACCCCGACAAGCTCGCCCGGTTCGTCTCGTTCGTCAACGCCCCCGGGGCCCCCGACCCCACCGTCGACTTCGGCGAGAAGAACGGCCGCAAGGTGCCCGTCCTGCTCGGCGCCAGGCCGTCGATGCCCACCCGAAAGGACCGCGCATGACGACCGCCCCCTTCGACCTGCACCGCTGGACCCGCGACTGGACCGCCGCCTGCCCCGTCGGCAGGCTCGAGCGACTGCGCGGCGTCGCGGTCCTGCTGCCCGACGGTGCCCAGGTCGCCCTGTTCCGCCTGGCCGACGACAGCATCCGCGCGGTCGGGAACATCGATCCGATCGGGCGGGCCGCGGTGCTCTCGCGCGGCATCGTCGGGGACCGCGGCGGCTTCCCGGTGGTGCAGTCGCCCCTGAAGAAGCAGGCGTTCAGCCTGCTCGACGGCCGCTGCCTGGACGCGCCGGACGTGTCGATACCGGTGTACGACACCAGGATCTCGCTGGACGGCACTGTGTTCGTGGCCAACTCCCCCGAGGTGGCGTTCGGCTTCCGCCGCGGCGCCGACACTCTGTGATCGCAACACCACTAGTGTCTGCTCCGGACGAGGTGAAGGAGTCAGGCGATGTCGAGTCACGGCGACGCATCGGTTCGGCCGCCCGAGCAGGGACAGCTCACGGCGGGGCAGGTCAGGTTCCTGGTCGGCTCGGTCGCACCTGAGGTGGACGTGCGGGCCGCCGCGGGACGCCCCTACGGGCGGCTCAGCCCCACGGCTCTGCAGGTCGGCACCGACGGGTCGGTGCACCTCGCCGCCTCGCCGAGCGCCGTGGACGCCGACGCCCACGCGGCACCCGAGGTACTCGGCGGCGCAGAGCCCACCGTCCGGTCCGAGGTCTTCTCCCTCGCCAGCACCAGCTACTCCCTCCTCACCGGGCACCCGCCGAACCCGTACGGCTTCGCGACGGTACGCCGGGCCCGCCCCGATCTCGATCCGCGCGTCGACGGTGTGCTCGCCCAGGCCACGGCACGCGGCCCGGAGTTCCGCTTCCCGACGGTGACCGCGTTCGCGGACGCGCTCGGAGCCGCGCTGGGTGTGTCGGCCGAACCGCTCCGTCCGGTGCCGCCGCCCGGGTCGACGGGCCAGTGGGCCGCGATCCCCGCGCCGTTCGCGGCCGCCGGACCTGCGCCCTCCCCCGCCTACTCCCCGCCGTCGGGTCCGATGCCGACACCGGCGCCCCCTGCGCCGACCGGCAACCGTTTCACCGGGTTCGAGGTGTCCGAAACGGCGCTCTCCATCGCCCTGCTGTTCCTCGTGATCCTCGTCGGCGCGGGCTGCCTGTCGCTGTTCCTCATCGTCTAGATCGCACCGATCGCCGGCACACCACCTCGACTTCGATCAGGTAAGCGTCTCGGCTGCAGTCCGAACGGCGGGCATCGCCAGTCCCGCGTGGCTTCGACGCAGGCACGCGAGCCGGACGACGGACGGGTGCAGGCCCAGCGGCTCCGCGACCACGTCGGCGCCGGAATCCCGCAGACGCTGCTGGAACAGCCCCTCCGCCAGGAGGTAGGACGCGACGGCGACGGACGGCGCACCGTCGGACCGCAGGCGCGCGACGACCTCCGGCACCGCGCGATAGCCCTCGCTCTGCCGGCTCGGGGCGGCGAAGGCGATCGAGACCCGGGCGCCGACCAGCGCCGAGAGGGCGGCCGCGGTGCGCCGCAATTGCCCCTGCGCGTGCACATCGCGGGTGCCGGCGGCGGCCATCACCACGGCATCGCCTCGCCGCCACCCGGATTCGAGCAGCCGGCCGAGCATCGCGCGCGCCAGCTCGGGCGACGGTCCGAGGGCTTCGGTGATCGTGACGGATCGGTGGCCGGACTCGGCGATCTCCCGCGGAAGATCGTGGCGCACGTGGTATCCGCTCGACAGGAACGCCGGAATCACGACCGTCGGCTCGTCGGGGTGCCGTGCGAGCACCTCGCTCGGCGCCGGCCCCAGGACGTCCACGAACGCCACCCGGACGGCTTCTCGGAGGCGGTCCGTCATCGCCGCGGCGAGGTCGCCGATCATCGCGACGCCGTGCTCGCTGCGGGTGCCGTGCGCCACGAGCAGTGTGCCCATCTCAGTGCTCCCCGTCGACTGCGAGTCGGTAGCCGCGTTTGACCACTGTCGCCACGATCTCCTTGTGGCCCAGCCCCGCCCGCAGCCGCGCGACGGCGGCCTCGACGGCGTGCGGGTCGTCGCCGCCCAGGGCGGCGAGCAGGTCGTCGCGCGAGACGACCGCGCCCGGCTCCCGGGCGAGCAGCCGCAGCAGCACGATCGACGTGGGTGTGAGCTCGCGGTCGACACCGTCGACGACCGCTCCGCGCGCGCGGATCCCGAGCGCACGGCCGGCGACGGCGAGGTCCGGTCTGCGCTCGGGGAGGTCCTGCTCCACGAGACGCGCGAGCGCGCCCAGCCGCATCCGCTCCGGCGTGACGGACGCGATGCCGGCGCGGTCGAGCGGTGTGGCGGTGACCGGTCCCACGCAGTACGGCACCACGGCGCCGGTCAGCGCTCCGCGCAGCGCCGCGCCGAGCCCCAGCTCGGCGGCGCGTTCGAGGACGGAGGCGGCGGCCGGCGCCGAGGTGAAGGTGACGGCGTCGACCGCGCCGGTGGCGATGGCCTCCACCACCCGGTCGAGTCCGGTGAGGTCGTCCGGCTGCTCCCACCGGTACACGGGCACCGGGACGATCTCGGCGCCCAGCGCACGCAGGCCCTCGAGCAGGCCGGGGTTCGGGTCCCACTCGTCGGTCGCTCCGTGCAGTTGGACGGCCACCCGCCGGCCGGCGAGGTCCGCGCCGCTGAGGTGACTGAGCACCTCGGCGGAGGATTCCGACGGCGGCGACCATTCCTCCCGCAGCCCGGCGGCCCGGAGGGCGCCCGTGGCCTTGGGGCCGCGGGAGATGACGCGGCCCGCTCCGAGCGTCGCGAGCAGCCGCTCGGCGACGCCCCAACCCTCGGCAGCCTCGAGCCAGCCGCGGAAGCCGATGCCCGTGGTCGCCACCAACAGGTCCGGTGGGTTCCCGAGCAGCTCGTCGGTCGCGGCGCGGAGCCGCTCGTCGTCGGACAGCGGGACCATGGCGATCGCCGCTGCCGCGATCACGACGGCACCGCGCCGCTCGAGCAGGGTGGTCTGCTCGTCGGCGCGGCGCGCGGCCGTGATGGCCACGGTGAATCCGAGAAGGGGGCGGGCCGGCGCCTCGGTCATCGGATCGTGCTCCTTCGCTGGGACTGTCATCGGGTGTCGGCGACGGTGAGCGCACCGTCGCGCGACGTGGGCTCCAGCGTCCCATGGCCGCGCGGCGCCGGCGTACGCACGTACACCTTCCAGGTGACCAGCGCGGCGAGGACGTAGAAAGCGCCGAACACCCAGAACGCGATCGTCGCGGTGCCGGAGGACTGGTACGACGCACGCAGGACCAGGTTGATCCCGACTCCGCCGAGGCCACCGATCGCGCCGGCGATGCCGATCACTGCACCGGACATCGCGCGGGAGTAGTGCGTGCGCGTGGCCTCGTCGGCGTCGAGCGAGCGGGCCTTGGCCTCGAAGATGGACGGGATCATCTTGTACACGGAGCCGTTGCCCAGGCCGCTGAGCAGGAACAGGGCGATGAATCCGAGGACGTAGGCTCCGAGCACCGCTCCGGAGGGAGCCCCGGAACCCGCGGTGGTGGCCGCGGCGATGAGGACGCCGCCGGCGGCGATCATCCCGGCGAAGACGTACAGGGTCACCCGGCCACCGCCGAGGCGGTCGGCGAGCTTGCCGCCGTAGACACGGGAGATCGATCCCAGCAGAGGCCCGAGGAAGGCGATCTGTGCGGCGTGCAGCGAGGCCTGCGCGGCGGTCTCGCCGCCCGCCTTGAAAGTGGCCTGCAGGACCTGCCCGAAGGCGAAGGAGAAGCCGATGAACGAACCGAAGGTGCCGATGTAGAGCAGAGCGACGATCCACGTGTCGCGATCCCGGGTCGCGGCCCGCATCGCGGCGGTGTCGACGGTCGGCACCTGCAGGTTGTCCATGAACAGCGCCGCCCCGATTCCCGCGACGGCGAGCAGGACGAGGTACACCGCGCACACCCAGTAGGGCTGACGGTCGCCGACCGTCGCGATGACCAGCAACCCGACCAGCTGCACGGCCGGCACGCCGATGTTGCCGCCCCCCGCGTTGAGACCGAGCGCCCACCCCTTGAGCCGCTGTGGGAAGAAGGCGTTGATGTTGGTCATCGACGAGGCGAAGTTGCCGCCGCCGAAGCCGGTCAGCGCCGCGCACAGCAGGTAGACCCACAGCGGCTGCCCCGGATTCGCGAGGATCAGCATCGTCGCGATCACCGGGACCGCGAGGACGAAGGCGCTGAAGATCGTCCAGTTGCGGCCGCCGAAACGGGCTGTGGCCAGCGTGTACGGGATCCGCAGGCACGATCCGACGAGGGTGGCCGTCGCGCCGATGAGGAACTTGTCGGCGGTGCTCAGGCCGTACACATCCTGCGGCATGAAGAGGACCATCACGGACCACAGGGACCACACCGAGAACCCCACGTGTTCGGCGATCACCGACCACAGCAGATTCCGCTTCGCGGTCTTCTCCCCGCCCGACTCCCACTGCTGCCGGTCCTCGGGATCCCACTCGGTGATGGTGCGAGCTCGCGTCATGTCCGACCTCCGGTGCCTCGACGACTTCTGGTCGGACCGACGCTAGGAGGCCCGTGTTGCGGTGCCGATTCGCTCGGTGTCCGCCGGATGAACTCGACCTCACACCACTGGACGCGGCGACGTGAGGAACTGGAAGGGCGATCTCGCGCTCGTGATCGACCGCGGCCGGCACCGTCGAGCCGGCGGGCCGCCGGTCCGTCAGAAGTCCGGCACTCCACCCACCGCCGCCGGTTCGCGCTCGCCCTGCCCCAGGCCCTCGCCCCCGAAGTCCCCGACCACGACGACCTCACGGTCCCCACCGTCGCCGTCGTGCCGGTCGATCTCGGCGTCGCGTTCGCCGGCCGACGCGTCCACGGCCGCCGGCGACGGCGCCATCTCCCGGTACGGCTCGCCCTTGCCGACGTACTGGCTGGCACACATCCGCAAGTTCAGCCCGATGGCGTCGGCCTTGAGGTCCAGCGAGCTGTGCCGGTTACCGTCGGTGCCGTTGAAGGTCTCGTGCTTGAGCTCGCCGTGCACGATCACCGGGCGGCCCTTGGCGATCACGGCGCGCGCGTTGCGTGCCAGCGCGCCGAAGGCCTTGACGTTCAGCCACAGCGTGCCCGTCTGCTTCCACTCACCGTTCTCGTCGAGATAGCCGTTGTTCGCGGCCATGGTGAAGCTCAGGAAGTCGTGCCGCTGATCGCGGGCGGACTCCCGGTAGGTGAGATCGTTCGTGACATTGCCTGCTGCGAAAACAAGTACCCCGGGCATGGCGCCCCTCCTCGTCTGCCGTGCGGCCGGCGGTATCCGGCCGTCACCGACGAGTGTCACCCGCGGGCCCCACCGCGAACCGTGGTCGCGGCGGGGCCTGTGGAGAAAAAAGGTTACATACGCTCATCTGTGGATAGCGGCGTCAGACAGCGCCTTCCGGGGCGAGCCAGCCCGCATCTTCGAAGCCGCGCAGGTACTTCTCGATGAGCGCGCGGCCCAGGTGTGGGATGTCGCCCGGGCCCACGTTCTCGGCGCGCACGGCCTCCCGGAAGCGGTCGGCCGTGAGTGCGCCGCCGGCTCCGGCCGGGCTGCGGCGCGCGAACGAGTGCAGTAGCGGTAGCACGGAGCGCTGACGGTCCGCGTCGGGCAGCGCCCGCAGCGCGCGCTCGAACCGCTCGAGCCACTCGTCGTAGTCCTCGATCCGCTCGACGGTGCGCTCCTGCGCGATCCAGTCCACGAAGCTGTCCAGGCTCACCGCGTCGTCGTTGACGTTGAGCACGTGGAGGGTCCGGAAGCCCTCGCGCGCCGCCGATCCGAGGGTGACGATCGACTCCGCGGTGAAGTCCACGGGCAAGCCGTCGTAGTGCGGGCTGCGCCCGGAACCGTCGGGCTCGTAGAAGGATCGCGGCGCGAGCCCCGTCTCCGCGATGCTCAGGAGCAGGCGGGTGAACTGGTCGACGGGGTTGTACTGGCCACGGAACCGGCTGTGCGCCAGGATCATGTCCGACCGGAACACGCGCACCGGCAGGCCCGCGAGATCGGATGCCTCGTGCAGCAGCACCTCACCGGCCCATTTGCTCACGGCGTAGCCGTTGGCGTATGCCTCCGCACCGATCCGGCGCTCGGCGCCGACCACGCGGACATCGTCGTCCTCGACGAGCAGGCGGCCGTCGTCCTGCGGGACCACGGCCACCGTCGAGACGTAGTCCACGGACTTGCGCCGGTCCGTGACGGCGAGGCGGATGATCTCGGCGGTCGCCACCACGTTCGGGCCGAACAACTGGTCGTAGGGCAGCACGTGATTGACGAGCGCGCCGCAGTGCACGACATGGTCGACGGTGTGCGCGAGACGCCCCCACGTGTCGTCGTCGAGCCCCAGCGACGGGCTGCCGAAGTCGCCCGGCACGACCTCCAAGTGCCGTGCCGCGAGCCGCGCGAACTCCTCGGTCAACGCCGGGTCGGCGGTGCCGATCGCATCGAACACGCGCCGTCGGGCGTCATCGGCGTCGGCGCCGCGCACCAGGGCGACGACGGTGCCGTCGCTGAGCGCCACGCGGCGCAGCCACTCGAGCAGCAGGAACCGCCCCAGGTAGCCGGTCGCGCCGGTCAGCAGGACCGTCGTCGGCTCCCCGTGCGGCGCGGGCTTCGACGGCGCCGCGGCCAGCAGTTCGGGGTCGATGAACCGGTCCAGCTGCAGGTCGGCCGCGCGGGCGATCGTCGCGCCGGCGCCGTGGATCGACGCGGCGGTGGGCGCCTGGACGGTGCCCGCGCGCACGGCCTCGACGTGCGCGACCACGCCGGCGAGGGTCGCGGTGGGACCCACGATGGTCTGCACGGGCACCGGCAGGTCGTAGAGCCCTTCGAGCGTGGTGGCGAGCGAGAGGGCCGACAGGGAGTCGCCCCCGAGGTCGACGAAGCGCGTATCGCCGTCGAGTTCCTCGGGGAGCACGCCGAGGGTCAGGGCGGCCGCGCGCAGGACCGTCTCCGCGACGGGGCCGTCGGCATCGAGTCCCCGGAGGCCATCAAGGCGCCGCTCGTCGGCAGCTGCGTAGAGGCCCGCCAGCCGGTCGCCGTAGCGGGCGGTCAGAGCGGGACGCACCAGTTTGCCGATACCCGAACGCAGCCCGTTCTCCGCGGAGAAGGGCTCGCGCTCGATGATCACGTCGCGCGGCAGCTCGTAACCGGCGAGCTCGTTCTCGCGGGCGACGGTGGCGAGGGCGTCGAGGACGCGGACCCGCGCCTGCTCGTCGGTCTCATCGGTGGGACCGGGCGCCGGGACGACGACGGCCAGCAGGTACGAGCGCTCGCTGGTGCCGTACAGGAAGATCTGGCGCACCGCGGGATTCGCCGAATAGGTCGCCTCGAGCCGAGCGATCGGCACGAACTCGCCCTGCGCGAGCTTGATCACGTTGCTGCGCCGGTCGACGTACTCGAGCCGGTCGGGCCCGAGCTCGACCATCACGTCGCCCGTGCGGTAGTACCCGTCCTCATCGAGGACCTGCTTGTCGGAGCGGTAGTAGCCGGGGATCAGCTGGCGCGACTTCACCAGGAGCTCACCGCGCGGATGCGGCAGATCGGTGGTGAGGTAACCCAACTCGGGCACGTCGATGAGCTTGTAGTCGATCACGGGTGGCCGCGACACGACGCCGTCGACGATGATCCCGCCGGCCTCGGTGGAGCCGTACCCGATCCGGATGCTCACACCGAGCAGCTGTTCCATGAACGCCTGCAGGTCGGCGGAGAGTGCGGCGCTGCCGCAGACGGCGGCCTCGACGTTGCCGCCGAGCACCTCGTCCCGCATGTACGCGCGGGCGGTTTCGGCGTCGGTCTCCGCCTCGAGGGCGAGGAACCGCTGGTGCACCAGCTCGCAGACGCGCGGGACGAGGGCGATCGCGGTCGGGCGAGCGTCGGCGAGGTCGTCGAACAGGCTGGACATGTCGGCCGCGGACGCGAAGTAGCCGACGCCACCGGCAGCGAGGCCCGCAATCAGCCAGTTCCGCCCGTACATGTGGCTCATCGGCAGGAAGTGCAGGAGCACGCGGGCGGGAAAGTCGTCGTCGATGATGCTCTCGACCTTGAGCCACGCGTGCACGACGATGTGCTCGGTGTACATCGCCCCCTTCGGCGTGCCGGTGCTGCCGGACGTGTAGATCAGGGTCACGAGCCGGTCGCCGTCCGGCGCTTCGGCGCGGTAGGGATCGGGGACAGGAAGCGATTCGCCGCGCGCGATCTCGTCGTCGAGGGTCGTCTCGCCGGGGGCGGCACCGTCGAAGACCACGAGGCGCGGATCCGCGCAGGACTCGGCCACCGCGGCGCGGGCGAGCGGGAGCTGCGCGGCGCTGACGGCGAGGATCTTCGGCGCGGTCTCGTCGAGGATGGCCGCTGTGCGCGCTGCGGGGGCGCCCGCCTGCAGGGGCACGTTCGGCGCCCCGAGCAGCGTGGTGGCGAGGTCCACGACCACGAAGTCCGGGCTGGTAAAGCCCAGGACGGCGACGAAGTCGCCCGGTTTCAGTTCCTCGCGCCAGGCGGCGGTCAGGGCGGTGACGCGGCGCCACACCTGGCCGTAGGTGGTATCGCGGTACGGACCGTCGGGACCGCCGTCGCGGGTCGCGAACGCGGGACGGTCCGCGAACCGGGTGAAGGCGGACGCGATGACATCGGCCAGGTGACCGGGCGATCCCCCTGCGCCGGACGCGGCACCTGCTGCCGGGTTCGGTTCGGTCGACTCGACGATCTCGACGGACATGAGCAAAACCTCATTTCACTACGAAACTCTAACTAATATGTTCTCTAGCTTAGCTACTGATCGGTAGGTCCGCACGTTCGACGCATCGAGAGTCGAAACCTGGCCCCCACGGCCGCGTGGTGATGAACTGGCGCTTCGTACACCCGCTCCCCGACGGAAGGCCGACGTGAGCTCGCGCACCCCTCTCCACCTGCACTGGTTCCTGCCCACCTACGGCGACTCGCGGAACCTCATGGCCGGCGGGCACGGCAGCTCGATGAGCGGCGATCGCCCCGCGGACCTGCGCTACCTCAAGCAGCTCGCGCTGGCGGCCGAGGCGAACGAGTTCGAGGCCGTCCTGATCCCGACGGGACTGTGGTGCGAGGACGCATGGCTCACCGCCGCGCTGCTGGCCGACGCCACCGACGAGCTCAAGTTCCTCGTGGCGCTGCGGCCGGGCCTGACCAGCCCGCTCCTCGCCGCCCAGATGGCGACCACGCTGCAGTGGCAGACCGGCGGCCGCGTGCTCCTCAACGTGGTCACGGGCGGAGAGTCCTCCGAACAGCGTGCCTACGGCGACACGCTCACCAAGGACGAGCGGTACCAGCGCTGCGGCGAGGTGCTCGACATCACCCGCCAACTGTTCGACGGTGCCGGCCCGGTGAACGTGGCCGGGAAGTACGCCTCCGCCGAGAACGCGCTGCTCGCGCGCCGCCCGGATCCCGCTCCCCCGATCTTCTTCGGCGGCAGTTCCCCCGCCGCCGGCGATGTCGCGGCGAAGTACGCCGACACGTACCTCACCTGGGGCGAGCCGCCCGCGCAGGTGGCGAAGAAGCTGGACTGGATCCGCGGTCTCGCCGCCGCACAGGGCAGGACGCTGACCTACGGCATCCGCCTGCACGTGATCTCGCGCGACACCTCGGAGGAGGCGTGGGCGGAGGCCAACCGCCTGCTCGGCAACCTCGACCCCGCGGCGGTGCGCGCGGCGCAGGCGAACCTGGCCCGGAGCGAGTCCGAGGGGCAGCGCCTCATGCGTGAATTGCACGGCGCAGGAGCGGCCTTCGACGAGGCCGCCGACGCCCGGTCGCTGCAGGTGTACCCGGGCCTGTGGACCGGCGTGGGCCTCGTTCGCGGTGGTGCGGGCACCGCGCTCGTCGGCTCGCACGATGAGGTCGCCGACCTCATCGCCGAGTACGCCGCCCTCGGCCTCGATCACTTCATCCTCTCCGGGTACCCGCACCTGGAGGAGGCGTACCACTTCGGCGAGGGCGTGCGCCCCCGCCTCGCGGCCCGCGGCCTGCTCGGCGCCTCCGCCGCACCGTCGGAGCCCGTGCGCGGCGCCTTCCTGCCCGACCTCTCCCCCACCTCCTGATCCCAGCTCCCCAGCTCTCACCCGAAGGACGAACCGTTGACCACTGAGAAGATCGCCGATGAGATCAAGTTCGCCTACTGGGTCCCCAACGTCTCGGGCGGACTGGTCACCAGCGACATCGAGCAGCGCACCAGCTGGGACTTCGAGTACAACAAGAAGCTGGCGCAGACGGCCGAGCGCGTGGGTTTCGAGTACGCCCTCTCGCAGGTGCGGTACATGGCCAGCTACGGCGCGGAGTACCAGCACGAGTCGACCTCGTTCAGCCTCGCACTGCTCGGCGCGACGGAGAAGCTGAAGGTGATCGCGGCCGTGCACCCCGGGCTGTGGCACCCCGCCGTGCTGGCCAAGTTCGGCGCGACCGCCGACCACCTGTCGAACGGGCGGTTCGCCATCAACGTGGTCTCGGGCTGGTTCGCGGGCGAGTTCAAGGCGCTCGGCGAGCCCTGGCTCGAGCACGACGAGCGCTACCGGCGCAGCGCCGAGTTCCTCGAGGTGATCCGCAGGATCTGGACCGAGGACAACGTCGACTTCGGCGGCGATTTCTACCGGATCCGCGATTTCACCCTCAAGCCCAAGCCGCTGAACACCCAGGAGCGCCCGAACCCGGAGCTCTTCCAGGGCGGCAACTCCTCGGCCGCCCGGGTCAACGGCGGCAAGTACGCCGACTGGTACTTCTCGAACGGCAAGGACTTCGACGGCGTCACCGACCAGCTCGACGACCTGCGCCGCGTGGCCCGGGAGGCGCAGCGCGAGGTCAAGTTCGGGCTCAACGGTTTCATCATCGCCCGCGACACCGAGAAGGAAGCGCGGGACACCCTCCGCGAGATCGTCGAGAAGGCGAACAAGCCCGCGGTCGAGGGCTTCCGGGACGCCGTGCAGCAGGCCGGCAAGTCCACCTCGGACGGCCGCGGCATGTGGGCGGACTCGTCGTTCGAGGATCTGGTGCAGTACAACGACGGTTTCCGCACGCAGCTGATCGGCACGCCCGAACAGGTCGCGGAGCGGATCGTCGCCTACAAGGAGCTGGGCGTCGACCTCATCCTCGGCGGTTTCCTGCACTTCCAGGAGGAGATCGAGTACTTCGGCGACAAGGTGCTGCCGCTGGTCCGCGAGATCGAGGCGAGCCGCTCCGGGGCACTGGTGTGACCCTCGCCTCCGCGATCGACTCGGCCGAGGCGGCGATCGCCACGGCGCGCGAGCTCGCGACGCGGTTCGCCGACGGTGCCGCGGAGCGCGACCGGGAGCGGCGCCTGCCGCACGCCGAAGTCGAATACCTCTCCGACGCCGGGCTGTTCTCGCTGACGGTGCCCGCCCGCTTCGGCGGGCCCGACCTGCCGCCATCCGTCGTCGCCGAGGTCTTCCGCACCCTCGCCACCGCCGACGGCTCGCTCGCGCAGATCCCGCACAGCCACTACGTGTACCTCACCGCGCTGCGCCTGGCGGGGCCGGAGGGGCTGCAGCGCAGGATCTTCGAGCAGGTGCTCGACGGGGCCCGGATCGCCAACGCGCAATCGGAACGGGGCGGGCGGACCGTCGCCGACGTCGCCACCACGCTGACCAGGACGCCGGACGGCGCACACCTCGACGGCGAGAAGTTCTACTGCACGGGCTCGCCGTACGCACACCTCCTCGCGGTGCTCGCCCGCGACGCGGACTCCGGCGAGCAGGTCATCGCCTTCGTGCCTGCGGACACCCCCGGTATCGCGATCGCCGACGACTGGAACGGGCTGGGCCAGCGGACCACCGGCAGCGGCACCGTCCGCTTCGACGACGTCGCCGTGCCCCTGGACGCGGTGTTCACCCGCTCCCCAGCGGTGGCCGAACCCACCGGCTACGGCGCGTTCGCCCAGCTGCTGCACGTCGCCATCGACGCCGGGATCGCGCGGGGAGCGCTCGGCGCCGCGGCCGAGTTCGTCCGCACGACGTCCCGGCCCTGGTTCGAGGCCGGCGTCGACCGGGCGCAGGACGATCCGCTCGTGATCCAGCGTTTCGGCGAGCTGACGGTGGCGGTCCGCGCCGCGGAGGCGGCACTCGTCGTCGCCGCACAGGCCGTCGACGCAACCTTCGACGCTCCCGGCCCGGACACCGCCGCCGAGGCGTCGCTCGCCGTCGCCACCGCCAAGGTGCTCGCGGACCGCGCGGCGACCGAGGTTCCGTCGGCGCTCTTCGAGGTGAGCGGCACCCGGAGCGCCGCGGGCGATGCGGGCCTCGACCGGTATTGGCGGGACGCGCGCACGCACACGCTGCACGACCCGGTGCGGTACAAGGTCCGCCACCTGGGCCGCTTCACCCTGAACGAGGAGCGTCCGCCGCTGCACGGCGTCGTCTGACCGACCGGAATAGATTCGGACTTCAGTCCGTTTGCATCGGTACTATGACTGACATGAAGATTCCCGAGTTCGGTGTGGACACCTTCGGCGGCGTCACCAAGGACGCGCAGGGTGAGCCGCTGCCCCATCCGCGGGTGATCCGCGACCTCGTCGAGGAGGCCGTCGCCGCCGATGAGACGGGTCTCGACTTCTTCGGTGTCGGTGAGCATCACCGCGCGGACTTCGCCGTCTCGAGCCCGGAGATGGTGCTCGCGGCGATCGCGTCGCGCACCGAGTCCATCCGGCTCGGCTCGACGGTGACCGTCCTCAGCTCCGACGATCCGGTGCGGGTCTACGAGCGGTTCGCGACGCTGGACGCGGTCTCGAACGGCCGCGCCGAGATCGTCGCGGGCCGTGGCTCGTTCACCGAGTCCTTCCCCCTGTTCGGCTACGACCTGCAGGACTACGAGGTGCTCTTCGAGGAGAAGCTCGAACTGCTCGCCGCGCTCCTGAAGGAGGAGCCGGTCACGTGGTCCGGCACCACCCGCGCCTCGCTCACCGAACAGCGGGTCTACCCGACAACGGCGAACGGCGTCCGCGCATGGGTGGGCGTCGGCGGCAGCCCGGAATCGGTCGTCCGCACCGCCCGGTACGGCTTCGGCCTCTTCTTGGCGATCATCGGCGGGCCGGCGGAACGGTTCGGGGCGTACACCGACCTGTTCCGTCGAGCCGAGAACGAGTTCGGCGGTGCGCCGCAGCCGATCGCGGTGCACTCCCCCGGCCTGGTCGCCGAGTCCGACGAACAGGCCCGCGAACTGGTTCACGACGGTTGGCTGCGGATGCGCCGGCGCATGGGCGCCGAGCGGGGCTGGCCGCCGCCCGCACCGGGCGACTTCGAGCGAGAGGTCGAGACGGGCTCGCTGTACATCGGCTCCCCCGAGACGGTCGCGCGGCGGATCGCCGCCACGATCCGCACGCTCGACGTCGACCGGTTCGACCTCAAGTACGACCAGCCGGTCACGCACGCCGACCTGATGCGGTCGATCGAGCTCTACGGCGAGAAGGTGGTCCCGATGGTCAAGGACATGCTCACCGCCTGACGCGCGCGATCACCGGGTCGCCGCCCAGCTCGACCGCGGACCGCACGTTCTCGCTCAGCGGAACTCGGACCCGGCCCCAGCGGGCGAACCGCACATATCCTGGTCCGGTGCCCCCACCTCGCGCCCTGCGCGGCGCCCCACGGCGCCCCCTCCTCATCGGAACGGCCCTCGCCGCGGTCGTCGTCATCCTGGCCGCGTTCGCGGCGTGCGGCCCGATCGGGCGGGGCGGCGCACCGTCGGTCCAGCGCACCGACCAGATGCTCGACGGGGCCGGGGTGCGCCTCGACACCTCCTTCTTCCGGCCCGACGGTGCCGGGGCCTCGCCCGCGGTGCTCCTCGCCCACGGCTTCGGCGGGTCCAAGGACGACGTGCGCGACGAGGCGGAGCAGCTGGCCCGGCACGGATACGCCGTCCTCACCTACACGGCTCGCGGATTCGGGACGTCGACCGGACTCGTCGGTCTCAACTCCCCCGACGCCGAGGTAGCGGACGCGAGCAAGCTCGTCGACTGGCTCGCGACCCGCTCCGAGGTGCGCCAGGACGCACCCGGCGACCCGCGCGTGGGCGTCGCCGGCGGCAGCTACGGCGGAGCGCTGGCCCTGTTGCTCGCCGGCCACGACAAACGCGTCGACGCGATCGCCCCGCGGATCACCTACTGGAACCTCGAGCAGGCGCTCTTCCCCGGCGGGGTCTACAAGAAGCAGTGGGCGGGCATCCTGTTCACCATGGGCGGCGGCTGCGCGAAGTTCGAGCCCGCGGTCTGTGAGATGTACACGCGGATCGCGCAGGGCGGTGCGCTGAACGACGCGGACCGCGCACTGCTCGCCGCCCGCAGCCCGGCGTCGGTGGGCGCGGACATCCGCGTCCCCACCTACCTCGCGCAGGGCGAACTGGACTCGCTCTTCCCGCTGGAGCACGCCGACGAGGCCGCGAAGCGCATCTCGGCCAACGGCGCCCCGGTCGCGGTCGACTGGATCGCGGGCGGGCACGACGCCGGCAGCGCCGAGGACGCGCGGGTGAACGCCCGCACCGTGGAGTGGTTCGACCGGTACCTCAAGGGCACCGACGCCCCCGCCCTTCCCGCCTTCCAGGTGTCCCGCTCCGGCGGCGTCGACAGGGAGACCGGCGAACGGACGGTGCGCTCGTCGAGCGCCGACGCCTACCCCGGGCTCTCCGGGAGCAACACGCGCACCGTCGGGCTCGACGGTGCGCCGCGGACCGCCGATAACCCGGCCGGCGGCACGCCACCGTCGATCTCCGGCGTCCCCGGGCTCGGCGCGCTCGCGTCCTCCGCCGCCGCACTCGGATCGGGCGGGCTGTCGCGCGACCTGCCCACGCAGGCAGCGGTGTTCGACTCCGCGCCGCTCGCCGGCCCGGTCACCGTCACGGGCACCCCGACGGTGACGATCAGGGTCGACTCCCCCGCGCCCGACGCCGTGCTGTTCGCCAAGCTCTACGACGTGGGTCCCGAGGGCTCACAGGTGCTGCCGCAGCAGCTCGCCGCACCGATCCGCATCCCACTCACCGGCGGCACCGCCACGACGACGGTGCGCCTGCCCACCATCGACCACGAGTTCGCGGCCGGGCACCGGATGCGCGTCGCGTTCGCCACCACCGACCTCGCCTACCTCTCGCCGTCCGCGCCCGCGACGTACACGATCGCGCCCACGAGCCCGCTGACGATCCCGGAGGTTCCGGGGCTGAGGACCGCCCCGCTGCCCTTGCCCACGTGGGTGTGGGTGCTGCCGATCATCGCTGTCGTCGTCGCAGCAGCGCTGCTGGCCGTACGGCGACGGCGCACCGTCGGACCCGCCGACCCGGAGCTGGCCGACGTGGCCCTCCAGGTGACGGGGCTGTCGAAGAAGTACGCCGGCGGCGACGGGTACAGCGTGCGGGACGTGACCTTCCGTGTCGAGCGGGGCCAGGTCCTGGGCCTGCTCGGGCCGAACGGCGCCGGCAAGACCACGACGCTGCGGATGTTGATGGGCCTCATCACGCCCGACGAGGGCGGGATCCGGGTGTTCGGCCACCCGATCCGGCCGGGTGCGCCGGTGCTCTCCCGGGTCGGCGCGTTCGTCGAAGGCGCTGGCTTCCTGCCGCACCTGTCGGGTCGGGCGAACCTCGACCTGTACTGGCGCGCCACCGGGCGACCGGCTGACGAGGCGCATCTCGACGAGGCCCTCGCGATCGCCGACCTCGGCTCCGCGCTGGAACGGCCGGTGCGCACCTACTCGCAGGGCATGCGGCAGCGGCTCGCCATTGCGCAGGCCATGCTCGGCCTGCCCGACGTTCTCGTTCTCGACGAGCCGACCAACGGGCTCGACCCGTCGCAGATCCGGGAGATGCGCGACGCGATCGTCCGGTACGGGGCGACCGGGCGCACCGTGATCGTCTCGAGCCACCTCCTCGCCGAGGTCGAGCAGACCTGCACGCACGTCGTCGTGCTGCGCCGGGGTCGGCTGATCGCGGCGGGCACGGTCGAGGAGATCGTTGCGGCCGGGACCGGGAACCTCGAGGACGCATTCCTCCAACTGACGGGAGACGGGCGATGACCTCCACCGCCGACTCGGTGACCGCCGGCTCGGGCGCGGCCCCGGGGTACTCGCCGGGACGCACGCTGACGGTACGCGTCGAACTCGCCCGGCAGCTGCGGCGCCGGCGCACCCTGGTGATGGCGGCGCTGCTCGCGGCGCTGCCGATCGTCCTGATCGTCGCCCTCGCCGTGGGCACCGACGACAGCGGCCGCGGCAGCGGGCGTCCCTCGATGTTCGACGTCGCCACCGCGTCGGGGCTGAACCTCACCGCGACGGTACTCATCGCGGGGACGGGGTTCCTGCTGGTGATCCCCGTTGCCCTGTTCTTCGGCGACGCCGTGGCCTCCGAGGCGGACTGGTCGTCGCTGCGGTACCTCCTGGCCGCGCCCGTGCCCCGTACTCGGCTGCTGGTCACGAAGGCGATCGTCGCGCTGATCCTGTCCGTCGGTTCCGTCGCCCTGCTGATGGGCGTCGCTCTCGCCGCCGGCACGCTCGCCTACGGCTGGGGGCCGCTGCAATCCCCGACGGCCGTATCGCTGCCCGCGGGGGAAGCACTGTGGCGGCTGCTGCTCGCCGCGGGCTTCATCATCGTCTCCGAGCTCGCCACCGCCGGCCTCGCGCTGTGGCTCTCGACCCGCACCGACGCGCCGCTCGCGGCGGTCGGTGGGGCCGTCGGCCTCACCGTGATCGGCAGCGTGCTGGACCAGGTCACCGCGCTCGGCGGCCTCCGCGCCGCGCTGCCCGCGCACTGGCAGTACGCGTGGACCGACCTGCTGCAGCCGAGCATCGAGTGGTCGGCGATGGCTCAGGGCGTCTCACTGTCGGTGAGCATCGCCGTCGTCTTCTTCGCCCTCGCGGTGCGCGGCTTCCGGACCAAGGACGTCGTCAGCTGACAGCGGGCTTCCGAAGCGCCGCTATTTGTCGCGAAGCGCCTGCCACGACAAATAGCCCTCCCAGACTTCTGACATAATTGACGCTCGATGGGATCCGAGCCAAGTTGAAGAGGGAGCCGCCGTGGCGTATCGCACCCTGAAGTCGGTGTTCTACCAGCGCGATGCCGCAGGGGCCGACTCGGAGGAGAGAGCGCGCCGAACGTCGCCCGCTGCCATCAGTTGGGACTTCGAGCTCAGCAAGAACCAGCTGTTCTGCATGACGACTCCCTATCTGTCGGTGGTCACCGAACGAATCATGTCGCTCAACGCGAGGGCGGAAGCCATCTGGGCGACGATCCCCCCCATCGCACAGAGCCACTACTTCTCGACGATGATTGTGGAAGAAATCCAAGCGACGAACGAGATCGAACAGGTCAACTCGAGCCGGCGCGAGATCACTGACGCGCTCCGCTCACTCAAGCATGACTCCGCGCGCGACCGTCGATTCCGCGAGATGGTCCGTCTATACGCCGCGCTCGGCGACCGTACGGCCGCCGCACCTACAACCCTCGACGATATTCGAGCGGTCTACGACAACGTGACGCGTGGCGAGGTCGACCCCAAGGACTCACCGGACGGTGACCGATTCCGAGCAGGCATCGTCGAGATCACATCAGGCCAGAGAGTGCTTCACAGAGGGTTGGTCCCGGAACAGGCGATCGCTTCCGGGCTGACGGTGATGCTCGCGCAGCGCCGCGACGACGGAGTCCCTCACCTGATCCGGGCAGCCGTATCCCATCTCATCTTTGAGGTCGTCCACCCGTTCTACGACGGCAATGGCCGGACCGGCCGCTTCCTCTTGGCACTGGACCTTGCCGAACAACTCTCACCAGTTTCGTGGTTCTCATTGTCCGCGACCATCTTCGAGAACCGGGACCGGTACTACCGAGCGTTCACCGACCTCGAACATCCGCTCAATCGCGCGGACGCGACGCCCTTCATCGAGGTGATGCTGGAAATCATCGCAGAGTCACTCCACAGAGTGACCGTCGACCTGAGCACGAGGCGCGAATCACTTGAGAGACTGCACCTCGGCGTGCGCGATATCGACCTCAGCAACTATGCGATCACCGCGGATGACGACCTTCGCGACATCCTCTTCGCACTCGGGCAGGCTGCGCTGTTCGATATCGACGATGCCTTCACGCTCAACGATCTCACCGCAGCCGGAAGCCGCTCAAAGCGCTACATCCGAGATAAGGCACAAACGCTCGTCGACGCCGGTCTAGTCGACATCGTCTCCCGCAAGCCCCTCCGATTCCGGCTCAGCACGGCGGGGAGAGCGGTCTGCGCCATCGACGACCTCTCAAGCTGAAAGCGAGCGCAACACCCAGGGCGCGTCCGGCACCTCGGCACCGCCGGCAACTGACCGCCGACTCTTGCCTCCCCCGGCCCGAACGGCCCGGGCGCCTGTCAGGCCCTGGAGAGAATGGATCTGCTGTCGCCGCGGAACTCGGCCACGACCTCGTCGCCCAGCCGGACGGTGACATCGTAGATACCACTGCGCCCGAACCTGTTCCGCTCGACGGCCTCCGCCACGAGCGCGTCGCCCGCGCGGGTGGGGCGCAGGAACCGGATGTCGCCTCGCGCGGCCACCGCGGGCACCCCGTGCCCGTTGCACGCCACGGCGAACGCGGTGTCGGCGAGGGTGAAGACATAGCCGCCGTGGGTGATCCCATGGCCGTTGACCATGTCCTCCCGCACCGTCATCGCCACCACGGCGCGGCCCGGCCGGAGCTCGGTCAGCTCCATCCCGAGCGCCTGGGAGGCGACGTCGGCGGCGAACATCGACTGCGCGGGTTCGCACGCCTCGATGGTCATGCGCCCGCTCCCCCGTCGAGGGTCTTGGCGACGAGGGTGAGCACGTCGTAGGTGGCCACGGGCGCGTCGTCCTGGTTGGTCACCACCGCGTCCCAGCGCACCTCGCCGTACTCCGCCCCCGACCGCGGCGTAATCTGCTTCGCGGTGAGCGTCACCGTCAGCGCGTCGTCGGCCTTCACCGGGGTGAGGAAGCGCAGCGAGTCGACGCCGAAGTTCGCCAGCACGGGCCCCGGAGCGGGGTCCACGAACAGGCCGGCGGCCAGCGAGACCACCAGATAGCCGTGGGCGACGATGCCGCCGAACAGCGGGTTCGCCGCGGCCGCCACCGGATCGGTGTGGGCGTAGAAGGTGTCGCCGGTGAACTCGGCGAAGTGGTCGATGTCCGCGAGACGCACGGTACGCGGGCCGCCGACGATGGTGTCGCCGATCTGCAACTCCGCCAACGACTTCCGGAACGGGTGCACGCCCGACGCCGTCCGCGGAGCGCCGGCCAACCACTGGCCCGTCGTGGCCGCGAGGATCGCGGGCGTGCCCTGGATCGCGGTGCGCTGCATGTGGTGCAGCACGCCGCGGATGCCGCCGAGCTCCTCGCCGCCGCCGGCGCGGCCGGGCCCGCCGTGCACCAGCATCGGCAGGGGCGAGCCGTGGCCCGTCGACTCGCGGGCGTCCTCGGCGTTGAGCACCAGCAGGCGGCCGTGGTACGGCGCGATGCCGAGCAGGACCTCGCGGGCCAGCGCGCCGTCGGCCGTCACCAACGACGCCACCAGGCTGCCGCCGCCGCGCCTGATCAGCCCGACGGCGTGCGCGGTGTCGCGGTAGCCGACCACCGTCGCGACCGGGCCGAAGGCCTCGATCTCGTGCACCTCGGGGGCCTCAGGATCGGTGCTGCGCAGCAACATCGGGGGCAGGTAGGCGCCGACCGTCGCGTCACCGCCGACCACCTCGAAGTCCTGCGGGTCGCCGACCACGAGCTCGGCCGAGGCGCGCAGCTTGTCCACGGCCGCCAGCACGTCGGTGCGCTGGGACAGGGAGACGACGGGGCCCATGGTGACGCCGTCGGCGAGGGGCGCGCCCACAACCACCCGGTCGAGCCGGGCGCGGGTCGCGTCGATCACGGCGTCGACCATGCCCTCCGGCACCAGGGCGCGCCGGATCGCGGTGCACTTCTGGCCGGCCTTGGTGGTCATCTCCGCCACCAGCTGCTTGACGTACAGCTCGAACTCCGGCGCGTCGGCGGCCACGTCGACCCCGAGCACCGAGGCGTTGAGCGAGTCGGCCTCGGCCGTGAAGTGAACGCCGCGCTCGACCAGGACCGGGTGGGACCGCAGGACGGCCGCGGTGCGCGCCGATCCGGTGAAGGCCACCGAATCCTGCCCACCCAAGGACGTCAGCAGCTGCTCGGGATCGCCCACCAGCAGCTGCACGGAGCCCTCGGGGAGGATGCCGGACTCGATGATCCGGCGGAAGACCAGCTCGGTGAGATAGGAGGTCTGGGTGGCGGGCTTGACGATCGTCGGCACGCCCGCGATGAACGCCGGCGCGAGCTTCTCGAGGAAGCCCCAGACCGGGAAGTTGTAGGCGTTGATCTGGACGGCGACGCCGCGGCGGGAGGTGAAGACGTGGCGGGCGACGAACGTGCCCTTCTTGCCCAGCTGCTCCACCGGGCCGTCGAGGTGGATCACGTCGTTGGGCAGTTCGCGCTTGGCCTTGCCGGCGTAGCTGAGGAGGGTGCCGAAGCCGCCGTCGATGTCGACACCGGAGTCCCGTTCGGTGGCGCCGGTGCGGGCGGATTCGGCGTAGAACTCGGCCTTGCCCGCCATCAGTGTCATGGCGAGGGTCTTCAGCGCGGCGGCGCGTTCGTGGAAGGTGAGCGCAGCCAGGGCCGGGCCGCCGACCTCGCGGGCGTAGGTGGCCATCGCGGCCACGTCCAGACCCGTCGAGGACACCCGCGCCACCTCGGCACCGTCGACGGGGCTGTTCACCGGCCGTCCCTCGTCGGCCGCCCGGTACCACCGGCCGCACGCGTAGCTCTCGAGCATCCTGCTGTCCATGATTCCACTCCTGATTACCGTCTATTCGGTCGGTAATCAGAGTGGCCGGAATCGTCGGCCGTGTCAAGGGCACGACCGGATCAGCTCCGACGGAGCCCGGAGAAGGCGATGGTCACGAGCGCGTCCGCCACTTCGTCGACCGGATGATCGGAGCGCGGGCGGTACCACTCGATCAGCGAGTTGACCATGCCGAACAGCAACCTACTGGTGACGGCGGGGTCCGCGTCCGCTCGCACATCGCCCTCGACCACCGCGCCCGCGACAAGATCGGCGATGACCGCGTCGAACTCGCGACGGCGCGCCAGCGCCCGTCGCTCGACCTCCGAATTGCCCCGCACGCGCAACAGCAGGGTGACATACGGCAGCTCCGCGACCAGCACTTCGACACTCCGGCGCAGGACATACTCCAGTCGATCCACGGACCTGCCGGTGATGGCACGCTCCTCGGTGGTCACGGCGAACAGCCCGCTCAGCGCGCGACCCAGGGCCAGGTCGAGCAGTTCCTCCTTGCCCGAGACGTGGTGATAGATCGACGACTTGGTCAGGCCCAGATTCTTCGCCAGGACGTCCATGCTCGTGGCGTCGTAGCCGCGCTCGTTGAACACGCGGACCGCGACCGCGAGCAGCGAGTCGAGGTCGTAACCGGGACGGCCCGGGGCACCGGTGCGCCTACGGACGGGAGTGGCAGCCATCCCCCGATTCTTCCACCTGTCGACGGATTCCCCGGGACCTCTTGATACCAACCGAATGATCGGTTAGTATTTCCCCACAGCCGAGACGAGAGAAGACCGATGACCGAGGTATTCGTGATCACCGGGGCCCGCACGCCCCAGGGCCGCCACGGGGGCGCTCTCGCCACCGTGCGGCCGGACGATCTGGCCGGGCACGTCGTCCGCGAGGCCGTCGCCCGCGCCGGAGTCGACGGGGCCCGGATCGACGAGGTGATCCTCGGCGCCGCGAACCAGGCGGGTGAGGACAACCGCAACGTGGCCCGGATGGCGACCCTCCTCGCGGGCCTGCCCGACGAGGTGCCCGGCTACACCGTCAACCGCCTGTGCGCGAGCGGCCTCACCGCCGTGGCCGCCGGCACCGGTGCCATCCACGCGGGCGACGCGGATGTCGTCGTGGCCGGCGGCGTCGAGTCCATGACCCGCGCCCCCTGGGTGATGGCCAAGCCCGGCACCCCCTGGGCCAAGCCCGGCGAGATCGCCGATACCGCCCTGGGCTGGCGGTTCACCAACCCCGCGTTCACCGCGCACGACGCGGGCGTCCCCGCCGGGTCGGGCCCCGAGCAGCGGAAGATCACGCTCTCCATGGGCGAGACCGCCGAGGAGGTGGCGCAGCTCATGGGGATCGACCGCGAGGCGAGCGACGCCTTCGCGCTGCGCAGCCAGGAGCGCGCGGCCGCCGCCATCGCCGCGGGCCGGTTCGCCGCCGAGATCGCGCCGGTCACCGTCCCCGGCAAGCGGGGCACGAGCACCGTCGTCGATACCGACGAGCCGCCGCGCCCCACCACCGCGGAGAAGCTGGCGGCGCTGAAGCCGGTCTTCCGGGCGGACGGCATCGTCACCGCCGGCAGCTCATCCTCGCTCGCCGACGGTGCGGCGGCGCTCGTGCTCGCGAGCGGGGAGGCCGTCGAACGGTACGGCCTCACGCCGCGCGCCCGTATCGTCGGTTCCGCCGCCGCCGGGATCGCACCGAACATCATGGGCCTGGGCCCCGTACCCGCCACCCGCAAGCTGCTCGACCGGATCGGCTGGACCGTCGACGATCTCGGCGCGATCGAGCTCAACGAGGCCTTCGCCGCGCAATCCCTCGGTGTGATGGCCCAGCTCGGGCTCGACCCCGAGATCGTCAACGCCGACGGCGGCGCGATCGCGCTCGGGCATCCCCTCGGCTGCTCCGGCGCCCGGATCCTGCTCACCCTGCTCGGCCGGATGGAGCGCGAGGGTGCCCGGCGGGGCCTCGCCACCCTCTGCATCGGCGTCGGCCAGGGCCTGGCGCTCGCCGTCGAGGCGGTGTGACGTGACCACCGCGACCCTCCTGGACACGGTCACCGTCGAGCGCACCGCCGACCGATACGTTCTCACCCTGAACCGGCCGCAGGCGCGCAACGCCATCGACGCGGCCATGATCGCGGACCTCCACACGGCATGCGGCATCGTCGAGGACGACCCGGCGCCCGTGCTGTTCACCGGCGCCGGCGACCACTTCGCCGGCGGCGCAGATATCGGCGAGCTCCGCGAGCGGCGCCTGTCCGAGGCGCTCGCGGGCATCAACCGGAACCTGTTCGACCGGGTCGCCGCGCTGCCCCTGCCGACCGTGGCCGCGGTGAGCGGCTACGCCCTCGGCGGCGGCGCCGAGCTCACCTACGCGTGCGACATCCGCATCGCCACCGAGACCGCGGTCTTCGGCAACCCCGAACCGGGCCTGGGCATCATGGCCGCAGCGGGCGCCACCTACCGCCTGCCCGACCTCGTGGGCCGGTCGGTCGCCAAGCAGGTCCTGCTCGGCGGCCACCTGCTCGACGCGGCCGCCGCGCTCCGCTCCGGGCTGGTCATCGACGTGGTCCCCGCCGGTGAGCACCTCGCCTCCGGGCACCGCGTCGTCGACCGCATCACGGCCTCCTCGCCGCTGGCCCTCCGGCTCACCAAAACCATCGTCGACGGTGCCGGTGCCCCCGGCCGAGTGGACGACATCGTCCAGGCGGTGCTCTTCGAGACCGCCGACAAGCACGACCGTATGACCGCCTTCCTGGAGAAGAGGAACCTCCGATGAGCACAGCACCGTCGACCGTGCGCGTCGTGGGCGGAGGCCGGATGGGCGCGGGCATCGCGCAGGTCTTCGGGACGCTCGGCGCGGACGTGACCATCGCCGAGAGCGGCGATCGGGACGCGGCGCGGGACCGCGTCGCCACCGGGCTGCAGCGCGCCGCCGAGCGCGACAAGCTCGGCGGCGCGAGGCCCGAGGAGGTGCTCGCGCGCCTGACCGTCGTCGCCGAGATCGAGGAGCTGCCCGACGCCGACGTGGTGATCGAGGCCGTGCCCGAGATCGCCGGCCTCAAGGTCGACGTGCTGCACCGGATCGAGCGCGCGGTCGGCCCGCACGCGGTGATCGCGAGCAACACCAGCTCCCTCTCGATCGCGGGCCTCGCTGCGGCACTGGAGAATCCCGCGCGGCTCGTGGGCATGCACTTCTTCAACCCGGTGCCCGCGTCCACGCTGGTCGAGATCGTCCGGGCCCCGGACACCGATGCGGCCGTCGTGGAGCGGGTCCGCGGCTGGGTCTCGCTGCTCGGCAAGCAGGAGGTGCTGGTCAACGACTCCCCCGGCTTCGCGACCAGCCGCCTCGGCGTGTGCCTCGGGCTCGAGGCGATCCGCATGCTCGAGGAGGGCGTGGCCGACGCGGAGTCCATCGACCGGGCCATGGAGCTCGGCTACCGCCACCCGATGGGACCGCTGCGCTCCACCGATCTCGTCGGCCTCGACGTCCGGCTCGCGATCGCCGAGCACCTGGCGTCGACCCTGGGCGACCGCTTCACGCCACCGCAGTTGTTGCGCGACAAGGTCGCGAGCGGCGAGCTCGGCCGCAAGAGCGGCCGCGGCTTCCACACCTGGTCCTGACCCGCCGACATCGATCCGAGGAGAACAGATGGATAGCACCGCACCGCTCACGGTGACCGACGGCCTCGCCGTCCTGACCCTGAACCGCCCGCACGCCGCGAACGCCCTCGACGTCGCGCTGAAGACCGCGTTGCTCGACGGTGTCCGGGCGATCGCCGCCGACGACGCCGTCCGCGCCGTTCTGATCCGCGCAGAGGGCCGCAACTTCTGCGTAGGGCAGGACCTGGCCGAGCACGCCGCCGCGCTGGCCCAGTCGCCCGAGCGGTCGATGGACACGGTGGCCGAGCACTACAACCCGCTGATCTCGGCGATCGCCGGCCTTCGGGTCCCTGTCGTGGCGGCCGTGCAGGGCGCGTGCGTCGGTGCCGGCCTCGGCATCGCGCTGGCCGCCGACGTGGTGATCGCCGCCGAGAGCGCGACCTTCGCCACCGCCTTCACGGCCATCGGCCTGGCCTCGGACTCGGGGCTCACCCGCTCGCTCGTCGACGCGATCGGTGCGGTCCGCACGCGCGCGTTCCTGCTGCTCGGCGACCGGATCTCGGCTGCGCAGGCCGAGGGCTGGGGGCTCATCGCGAAGGTGGTGGCCGACGACGAGGCCGCCGCGGCAGCGGAGGCAGCGGCGCGGCGTCTCGCGGCCGGCCCCACCGCGGCGTTCGCGGCCGTGAAATCGCTCGTCGCCGCCTCGCTCCCGCCGCTCGACGAGGCGCTCGAGCGCGAGCGCGCCGGAGCGGTCCCCCTCGCCGCCACCGCCGATCACACGGGCGCCGTCGCGGCGTTCCTCGACAAGCGCCGCCCCGAATTCACCGGACACTGACCAGCCCCGCCGGAGAGGAATCGACCATGACCGACACCACGGACGACCTGGAGACCCAGTTCCAGCAGATCGTCGACGCCGACCAACGGATCGAGCCGCGCGACTGGATGCCCGAGGGCTACCGCAAGACCTTGATCCGGCAGATCGCGCAGCACGCGCACTCCGAGATCATCGGCATGCAACCCGAGGGCAACTGGCTCACCCGCGCGCCGTCCCTGCGCCGCAAGGCCATCCTCATGGCCAAGGTCCAGGACGAGGCCGGCCACGGCCTGTACCTCTACTCGGCCACCGAGACCCTCGGCGCCGACCGTGCGGAGCTCACCGAGAACCTCATCGAGGGCAGGCAGAAGTACTCGTCGATCTTCAACTACCCGACCCTCTCGTACGCCGACGTCGGCGTCATCGGCTGGCTGGTCGACGGTGCCGCCATCTGCAACCAGGTGCCACTGTGCCGCAGCTCGTACGGCCCCTACGGCCGGGCGATGATCCGGGTGTGCAAGGAGGAGTCCTTCCACCAGAGGCAGGGCTTCGAGCTGCTGATGACCATGATGACCGGCACGCAGGAGCAGCGGGACATGGTGCAGGAGTCCGTGAACCGCTGGTGGTGGCCCGCGCTGATGATGTTCGGCCCGCCCGACGACAAGTCGCCCAACTCGGCGCAGTCGATGGCCTGGCGGATCAAGCGGCACACCAACGACGAGCTGCGGCAGCGCTTCGTCGACATGTCCGTCCCGCAGGCCGACATCCTGGGCGTCACCTTCCCGGACCCCGACCTGGTGTGGAACGACGATCGCGGGTCGTACGACTTCGGTGAGCCCGACTGGGACGAGTTCATGCAGGTGGTCAAGGGCAACGGCGCCACCAGCGTGGAACGGCTGCGCAACCGCCGCGCCGCCCACGAGAACGGCGCCTGGGTCCGCGCCGCCGCGACGGCCTTCGCCGACCGCGCCACCACCACTGAAGGAGCAGAACGATGAGTGAGCAGATCCGCGCCGACTGGCCGCTGTACGAGGTCTTCCTGCGGGGCAAGCGCGGCCTCAACCACGTGCACGTCGGCTCGCTGCACGCCGCCGACGACGCGATGGCACTGCGCAACGCCCGCGACGTGTACACCCGCCGCAACGAGGGAGTCAGCATCTGGGTGGTCCGCTCCACCGACATCCTCGCTTCGAGCCCGTCGGAGAAGGATCCGTTCTTCGCCCCCAGCGGCGACAAGGTCTATCGCCACCCGACTTTCTACGACATCCCGGACACCGTCCCCCACATGTGACCCGGGCCCACGTCCCGAGCCCTGCAATCCGCCTCGACCACGGACACCGTCCCCCACATGTGACCACCGGTCACGCCTCTCAGCCCGCGAACAGGAACTCAGCCATGATCGATCACGACAGCGTCTACGAGGGCCTCGTCGACTCGGACAGCCACGGTCAGTGGGCCTTCGGCACCAGCTTCGACGAGCCGCTCGCCGGCGTCGACACGACGGTCCCCGACGACGTGGACCCGCACCAGCTGGCCGTCTACTGCCTGATGCTCGGCGACGACGCTCTGATCTCGGCGCAGCGCCTCGCCGAGTGGAGCACCCGCGCCCCCGAGCTCGAGGAGGAGGTGGCGCTCGCCAACATCGGCCTCGACCTCATCGGGCAGGCCCGCCTGCTCCTCGCACGGGCCGCGGCCGCCGATCCGGCAGTCGTCCCGGCACTCTCGGCGACCTCGCCGGTCCCCGACGAGGACGCCCTCGCCTTCTTCCGCGACGAGCAGGACTTCCGCAACGTGCGGCTCGTCGAGCTCGACAACGGCGACTTCGCGGTCACCGTCGTGCGGCTGCTGGCCTTCGCCACCGTGCGTCTGGCCCTGTTCGACGCGCTGCGCACCTCCCGCGATCCGGTGCTGGCCGCGGTCGCCGCCAAGGGGGTCAAGGAGCTGACCTACCACCGGGACTACGCGGCCCGCTGGGTCGTGACGCTGGCGCAGGGCACCGACGAGTCGCGCCGCCGCACCGAGGAGGCCCTCGCCCGGGTGTGGCCGTACGTGCCGGAGCTCTTCGAGCCGGCGGCCGAGGAGGCCGCGCTGGCCGCGATCGGTATCGGTGTGGATCCGGGCACACTGCGGGCCGAGTTCGACGCCGTCATGGCGCTGACCTTCGGCGCCGCCGGGCTACCGGTGCCCACCCCTCCCGGTGTCGCCCGGGTCGGCGGTCGCGCCGGCCGGCAGGGGCTGCACACCGAGGAGCTCAGCCGCATCCTCGCCGAGATGCAGTCCGTGGCGCGCGCTCATCCCGAGGGGAAGTGGTGACGATGTCCGCCGCCGTCACCTCCCGCGCCCACGACGTGGTCGCCGCCGTCCTCGATCCCGAGATGCCCTCCGTCACGCTCGACGACCTCGGCATCGTCCGCCGGGTCGACGAGCTCGCCGACGGCGCGGTCGCCGTGACCATCACGCCGACCTACTCCGGCTGCCCCGCGATGGGCACGATCCGGGCCGACATCGAGTCCGCGCTGCGCGGCGCCGGTTACACCGACGTCACGATCCACACGGCGCTCTCCCCCGCGTGGACCACCGACTGGATCACCGAGGCGGGCCGTGCCAAGCTCCGGGCCGCCGGCTACTCCACCCCCGGCGCGGCACCGAAACGCACAGCTGGCCCCGTACCGCTCACCCTGCAGGCCAAGCCCCGCAGCGTCACCTGCCCCGCCTGCGGATCCACTGCCACCCGGCTCGACTCCGAGTTCAGCGCGACGCCGTGCAAGGCGCTCTACCGCTGCCTCGACTGCCGCGAACCCTTCGACCACGTCAAGGAGATCTGATGACCGCCGCAGCCCCCGCCACCGAAGCCGCGTCGCGCGGCCGGGCGTTCCACGAGCTCACCGTCGCCGGCGTCGAGTCCCTGTGCGACGACGCCGTCGCGGTCACGTTCGACGTCCCCGACGCGCTGGCCGGCGAGTTCGCCTTCGCGGCCGGCCAGTCGCTCACGCTGCGCCGCACGGTCGACGGTGTCGAGCACCGCCGGTCGTACTCGATCTGCTCGCCCGTGGGCCAGCGCCCCCGGGTCGGGGTCCGCGAGGTCACCGACGGGCTGTTCTCCACCTGGCTCGTGCACGACGTCCGGGCCGGCGACACCGTCGAGGTGCAGGGCCCGACGGGCGCCTTCGCCGCGGACCCCGATACGGCAGGCGTGCACGTGCTGATCGCCGCGGGCTCCGGGATCACGCCGATGCTCTCGATCGCGGGCACCGTGCTCACCAACCCCGATTCGCGCGTGATCCTGATCTACGGGAACCGCCGCACCCGATCGGTGATGTTCGCCGACGAGATCGCCGACCTCAAGGACCAGTACCACGACCGGCTCGACGTGATCCACGTGCTCTCGCGCGAGCCGCGCGACGTGAAGCTCTTCACCGGCCGCGTGGACGGGGAACGACTCCGCGAGCTGCTGCGCACCGTGGTCCCCACCGCAGACGCCGACCACTTCTGGCTGTGCGGCCCGCACGGCATGGTGACCGACGCCGAGGCCGTGCTCCGGGAGCTGGGCGTCGACCGCTCCCAGGTGCACCGCGAGCTGTTCTACGTCGACGACGGCACCCCGCCGCCCCAGGAGAAGCACCGCGAGCCCGGCGTCGAAGGGCCGAGCAGCGCGGTCACCGTCGTCCTCGACGGCCGCAGCGTGACCGGCACGATGTCGCAGGACGACACCCTGCTCGACGGTGCCGAGGCCTTCCGGTCCGACCTCCCCTTCGCCTGCAAGGGCGGCGTCTGCGGCACCTGCCGCGCCCAGGTGCTGTGCGGCACCGTCGACATGCGACGCAACTACGCCCTCGAGGACGACGAGGTGGCCGCCGGCTTCGTCCTCACCTGCCAGACCTACCCCACCAGCGACGACGTCACCGTCGACTTCGACGCGTAGCCCCCGCCCCGAGCCCGAGGAATGCAGCCATGACCACGGCAGTCCCCACCGACGACATCGAATTCGCCTCCCGCGACCGGATCGCGACGCTCCAGCTCGAGCGCCTGCGCTGGTCCCTCGCGCACGCCTACGAGAACGTGCCGCATTACCGCAGGGCCTTCGACGAGGCCGGCGTGCACCCTTCCGACCTCACGGACCTGAGCGACCTCGCGAAGTTCCCCTTCACCACCAAGGCCGACCTCCGGGCGAACTACCCCTTCGGCATGTTCGCGGTTCCGCGCGAGCGGGTCTCACGCATCCACGCCTCGTCCGGCACCACGGGACGCCCCACCGTCGTGGGCTACACCGCCGACGACATCAGCATGTGGGCCGACATGATCGCCCGGTCCCTGCGCGCCGGGGGCGTCCGCCCCGGCGACCGGGTGCACGTGGCCTACGGCTACGGCCTGTTCACCGGCGGGCTCGGCGCGCACTACGGCGCGGAGCGACTGGGCGCCACCGTCATCCCGATGTCCGGCGGGCAGACCGAGAAGCAGATCCAGCTGATCCAGGACTTCGAGCCCGACGCGATCATGGTGACCCCGTCGTACATGCTCACGATCCTCGACAAGATGACCGAGCTGGGCATCGACCCGCGATCGACCTCGCTGCGGACCGGCGTCTTCGGCGCGGAGCCGTGGACCGAGAAGATGCGGACCGAGCTCGAGCAGGACGCGGGCATCGACGCCGTCGACATCTACGGGCTCTCCGAGGTGATCGGCCCCGGGGTGGCGATGGAGTGCGCGGAGACCAAGGACGGCCTGCACATCTGGGAGGACCACTTCTACCCCGAGATCATCGACCCGATGACCGGCGAGGTGCTGCCGGACGGGGAGCACGGCGAGCTGGTGTTCACCTCGCTCACCAAGCAGGCCGCGCCCATCATCCGGTACCGCACCCGCGACCTCACCCGGCTGCTGCCCGGAACTGCTCGCACCATGCGGCGGATGGAGAAGGTCACCGGACGCACCGACGACATGATCATCCTGCGGGGCGTGAACGTCTTCCCGACCCAGATCGAGGAGCTGATCCTGGGGATCGGCGAGCTGGCGCCGCAGTTCCAGTGCGTGCTGGACCGTCCGGACCGGATGGACCGGCTCACCGTCCGGGTCGAGCACCGCCCCGACGGGCGGATCGAGCCCGCCGCGGGCGAGCGGCTGCGCAAGCAGATCAAGGACAAGATCGGCGTCAGCGTGATCGTCGACGTGGTGGAGCCGGGCGGGCTCGAGCGTTCCGTCGGCAAGGCCCGCCGGCTGATCGACAACCGGCCGAAGGACTGAGGGGCCGGACATGCAGGAACGCCACGATCTCGCACGGTCCCGGACGGAGGTGGCGGAGTCGGGCGCCGCAACGGCCTTCGCGGCGGCCCGGCGGCGCGCGCTCGACGGCGCGGACCTGGGCGCGTTCGTCGCCCTCGCCGAACCCGCGGACTCGGCGGACGCCATCCGATCCGCGGGTCCGGCCGGCGCACCGGGGACCGGAGCCCTGGCCGGGATCCCCTTCGCGGTCAAGGACAACATCGATACCGAGCAGCTCACCACCGGTGCCGGGACGCCGGCGCTGCGCGCATCCCGGCCTGGCAGGGATCATCCCGCTGTCGCCCGGCTGCGCGACGCCGGTGCTGCGGTCCTCGGGAAGACGAACATGCACGAGCTGGCATTCGGGATCACCTCGAACAACGCCGCCTGCGGCCCCGTGCGCAACCCCATCGACCCGGGCCGGAGCGCGGGGGGCTCGTCCGGCGGGTCCGCCGTGGCGGTAGCGACCGGCGCAGTGCCGTTCGCTCTCGGCACCGACACCGGCGGATCGGTGCGGCTGCCGTCAGCCTACTGCGGTGTGGTGGGGTTCCGGCCGACCGTCGGCCGCTGGGGTGACGGCCGGCGCTGCGTGCCGCTGTCACCGACCCGCGACACCGTCGGGGTGTCCGCGTGGACCGTCGCCGACGTGGCCCTGATCGACACCGTCATCACCGGCCACCGGGACGACCGGAGAGCGCCGCAGCGACTGCGGCTGGGAGTGCCGCGGAAGGGCTTCCACGACGATCTCGATCTCGATGTCGCCGCGGTGACGGCCCGCGCCCTGGACCGGCTCGCCGACGCCGGCGTGGAGCTGGTGGACATCGACTTCTCACAGGCCCACCCGGTGGACGCCGAGTGCGGATTCCCGATCGTGCTGTACGAGGTGGCGCGGGAACTGCCGCGGTACCTGGCATCCCTTCCCGGCCCGGAACGCGATCTCACCGCCGCCGACGTCCTCGCCCGGGTGGCGTCGCGCGATGTCGCGGAGCTGCTCGGCGCTGCCCTCGCCGGGGCCTACACCGAGGAGCAGTACCGCGCCGCGCTCGAGATCCGGGACGTGCTGCGCGGGGCGTACCGGGCGGCGCTCAGCGGCGAGCAACCGATCGACGCGCTCGTGTACCCGACCTCACCGATCCTTCCCCCGCCACTCGGCGACGACACGGTGACCGCGTTCCGGGGCCGAGAGGTCCCGGTGTTCGCGACCGTCGCGCGCAATACTCTGCCGGGTTCCGCCGCGGGCATGCCCTCGATCACGCTGCCGGCGGGCACGGCACCGTCGGGCCTGCCGGTCGGACTGTCCCTGGAGTCATTGCCACACAGCGACGGTCGGCTCCTCGCCGTCGCGGGCACCGTCGAAGGGCTGCTGGCGGTCACTGGGTGACGGACCGCCTCAGTGCGCCGCGGCGAAACCGGAGGGAGTGACGCCGAACTCCCGCTTGAACGCGCGGGAGAAGGTATCGACGTCGAGGAATCCGCTCCGGTGGGCCGCCTCCGCCACAGTGCACCGTCGACGGAGCAGCTCCTGCGCGCCCTCGAGTCGACGCGTCCGGATGTACGCCGCCGCCCCGGTGTCGAAGTACCGCTCGAATACCTTCTGCACGTGCCGCAGCGAGACGTGGAACGTCGCGGCGAGGCCGGCCGGAGTCAGCTCCGGGTCCATCGCGCGCTCGTCGATGAACAGTCGCAACGCCATCGCGAGCAGTTCCGCCTCGATCGGCGGTTCCGCTCCAACTCCCCCGAGCTCCAGGCTGGCCCGCAGGAGCGGGGCGACCGACTCGGCGATCAGCTCGTCCTCCGCGCCGTCACGGCGATCCGCCGCCATGTCGACCGAACTCACGAGCGCGGAGAGCGCGCGCAACGGCGCGCTGGGCCGCAGCACCCGCGCCGTCAGGTCGGTGAAGCCGTTCCCGACCCGCGCGATGGTCTCTCGCGGGACCTGCAGGACGAACTCGCTCATCTGGCCCGGGAACGCGAGCGTGTACGGCGTGGAGGCGTCGTACAGCACGCAACCGCCCGGTGACAATCGGGCCTGCCTGCCGTTCTGCGTGACCACGCCGGTGCCGCGCCGGTGGAAGGACATGAGCACGTCCTCGCGGGGACTCGTCGCGATCGACGCGGCGTCGCGCATCACCGACGAGGCGCGGGAGGTGACGGCCGCCAGCGTGATCCCGGGTGCCAGACGCACCTGGCGCAGGCTCGCCCGGAAGTCCGGGGCCGCCGCATCGACGCGCAGCGGAACGAACGCACTGCTGCAGGCGCGCGTCCATTCCCTGGCGGATCCGACTTCCGCGAACACGAGGGCATGGACTTCCTCGTCGCCGAGGGGGCCGCGATCGGCTGTCTGGACAACCGGTACATGACGGTGCTCGACGATCAGGATCGGCCCACCGACCGGACCTTCGGGATGAGCTGGTGGAACGAGCTGAGCGCGCTCGAGGAGTGGGCGGCGTCGCACCCGTCGCACCTGAAGATCTACGGGGCGGGGATGCGGCATCTCTCCGGCTTCGGCGCCGACACCCGGCTGCGGCTGTACCACGAGGTGACCGTGCCGTCGGCAACCGAGCAAAGGTTCGTGTACTCCGGCTGCCACGACGGCACCGGCATCCTCAAGGCCGTGCGCTAGTCTCCCGCGCGGCCGCCGAGGTACCGCGCGAGGAAACGCTCCGTCGCACGGAACATGTCGATCGTGTTCTCCGGGTTGACGAAGCCGTGACCCTCGTCGGCCTTGAGCAGGTACTCGACCTCCACGCCGCGGGCCCGCAGCGCCGCCACCAGGTTGTCGGACTCGGCCTGCACCACCCGCGGGTCGTTGGCGCCCTGCACCACGAGCAGCGGCGTGCGGATCTTCTCGACGCGGGTGATCGGTGACCGGGCGAGCATGTCGGCCAACTGATCCGGGTCCGACGGGTCGCCGGCGTACCGGTACCAGTTGTTGGCCAGGTAGGGCCGGGCGATCTCCGGCAGGGTGGCCATGAAGTCCGGCAGACTCGAGATGCCCACGTAGTCGATCGCCGCGGCGAAGACCTCCGGGGTGAAGGTGACGCCGACCAGCGCCGCGTACCCGCCGTAGGAGCCGCCGAAGATCCCCACGCGCCGCGGATCCGCGATGCCCTCCGCTACGGCCCAGTCCACCGCGTCGATGAGGTCGTCGTGCATGGCGCCGGCCAGTTCGCCGATGCCGGCCTGCATGTGGGCTTTGCCGTAGCCGGTCGATCCGCGGAAGTTCACCTGCAGCACGGCGTAGCCGCGGTTCGCGAGCAGCTGGACCTCGCCGTGATAGCCCCAGGTGTCGCGGAACCACGGCCCGCCGTGCACGAGCAACACCAGGGGCAGATCCTCGGCCGACACGCCCACCGGCAGCGTGAGGTACGAGGGCAGGTCCCGGCCGTCGCGCGCGCGGATGGTCACGGGCCGCATCGGGGCGAGCATCTGCGGATCCAGGTGCGGGAAGGGCCGGAACAGGGGCCGCGACTCGCCCGTGCGATGGTCGTAGAGGTAGGTGACACCGGGGTCGCGGTCGTGGACGAAGGACACCACCCAGCGGTTCCCGTCCAGGTCGGACGAGAGGGCGCCGAGGTCACCGTCGGACAGGTCGCGCAGGGCCCCGAGCACCTCCCCGAACCGCGCGTCCAGAGCCCGGATCTCCTGGCGCTCACCGAGGTACCGGACGCCGAGCAGCGCGCCGGTGCGCGGGTCGACGATCAGCGGCTGCGGCATCGTCGGCGCGACGAGGCCGGTGGTGTCGAGGTCGAGCACATCGTGCGCGTCGGCCTCCGTCTCCTCGCCGGTGACCCCGTCGAGGTGGACGACCCGCGTGCGGTCGGTGCCGCGGTTGCTGCCGAGCCAGAGGCCACCGTCGGGCGACGGGACGATCGGGAAGACGCCCAGCGGGTAGTCGAGCCCGTCGAACGCAGCGATCGGGAGCAGCGCACGCGCCGCGGAGTCCCAGCGGCAGATCGCGATCGCGCCGGTGGCGTCCTGCGTGGACGCGAACAGCGTGCCGTCGGCGCCGTACACCCAGCCGGCCACGGTGCCGGGGTTGCGCTCGATCTCGGTGAGCCCGCCGGTGGCGATGTCGAGCTCGAAGACGTCGAACTCGTCGACCCTGCGCGGGTTCATGGAGACGATCGCGATCCCGGGCCGCGCGATCGGCAGGTCCATGAGGAAGGCGGTCGCGCCGTCGAAGGGCGTGAGGTCGACGGCGGGTGCGTCCGGGTCGTCGACGTCGGCACGGAACAGGTGCCACCGCTCGTCGCCGCCGTTGTCCTGCAGGTAGACCAACCAGCGCGGATCGGTTGTCCAGGAGAACATCTGGACGCTGCGAGTCGCGTCGGCGGTGACGGCCCGGGCGGGCGCGTCGTCGTCGAGGCCCTCGACCCACACGTTCAACCGCCCGTTCGACGGTGCCAGGAACGCGATGCGGGACCCGTCCGGCGAGATCTTCGCTCCCGCCCGGACGGGCGAGTCGAAGAACTCCTCGACGGTGATCATCGGAGGCAGGGGCACGGCGCCGCGATCAGGAGAGGATGCGGGCCAGGAAGGGCGTCGAGTCCTTCATGGATTCGAGGACCGCGCCGCTGTGATCGGCGTCCGGGTACTGATGGAGTTCGACCGCGGTACCGCTCTTCTTCAGCGCCGCCGCCAGGGCGATCGAGGACTGGACGGGGACATCGGTGTCCTTGAGCCCGACCCCCAGGAACACCGGCCGGTCGTACCCCGACGTGGGCGTTCCCATGTAGCGGTCGAGTGCCTCGCCGGCGCCGGGAACGGTACCGACCTTGGCACTGACGAAATCCGTCGGCTTCTGTCCCGTCAGCGTCTCGCTGAGCTGTTCGTAGCACTGCACCTCGGCCTTCGCGGCCGCCTGCTTTCCGCGCGGCGTGAGCACGGAGTCGAAGTCCACGCCGGGGTTGGCCTCGCGAATCCCGGCCAAGATGTACGCGGTGTAGACGGTCGCCGCGGAGCTGAGTCCACCCGGCAGGCTCGTCGTGGGTCCGACGTTCTTGACGACCTCTTCGATCTTGAACGGCGTACCCGTGGCAACGACGCCGCGGTAGTCCAGCCCACTACCGGCGCTGAACGCGGTCGCCCATCGCGCGCTGTTGACGGCGGCGCCGCCGCCCTGCGACTGGCCCACGATGGCCCACTTCTTCGACAGATTCAGCGACCCGTCGGTGTGCGCGGCGACTACGGAATCGACGACGTTGTGCGCGGTCGAGACGCTGTTGAGGTAGCTCATCAACCCGGGCGTCCCGAGGCCCGCGTAGTCGGACGCGACGATCGCGTACCCCTGCGACAGGAAGTGTCCGAGGTACTGTTTATCCCGGTCCGACCGGGGGTTCGCCGAGGGCGCACAGGCATCGCCCAGACCGACCGTGCCATGGGCCCAGGCGATCACCGGCCACCCACCGGCGGGCGGGTTCCCCTTCGGCAGGAAGACGGCACCCGTGCTCGTGGCCGGCTTGCCATGCTGATCCGTCGTCGAATACAGCACCCGCTTCGCCGTCCCGGCTCCCGGTAGGGACAGCGCCGGGTCGAGCGGGACCGACCGGATCTGTACGCCACCCTTCGCCGGCACGGGGCCGGCGTAGTTCGCGGCGTCCAGGCCGGACCAGTCCGGCGCGGCGGCGGCGGGCGCCACCACCAATCCGGTGCCCAGCAGGGCAGTGATTCCGGCGACCGCGAACCGCGTGATCCTCATACCAGGGACTCTATCGTCGGCCCGCGCGCCGCACCGGGCGACCGCCAATTGGTCCGAACAGAGGATGTCGGTCGGGACGGATCTGTGGATAGCGTGCGAACCATGATCAGAACCGCCCGAATCGGCCTCCGGAACACCCTCGCGGTGCTCATCACCGTCCCGGCGCTCGCGAGCGCAACGGCATGTTCCTCGGCGTCGTCGGTCGATACCGCCATCGCGCCGACGGAGTCCGTGCCGACATCGAATTCGGCCACCACCTCGGCCGCGGATCCGCTGGCGGAAGGTTGTGTTCTCAGCCTTGCGGAGGTGCAGGAAGTCGTAGCCCGGGAACTACCGTCCGCCACCGTGACGATGACCCCCTACAAGAAGTGCGATGACTTCACGGTGGAGGGCTATTCGATGTCGACGGCGAACGGCTCCGAGAAGATCACGAGCCTCACGATCCACGTGGACCGATACGACGGCGATGGCTTCACCTGTAGTTCCTCCGCGGGCGAGGAGCACATCGGAGGCGCGACGCCCACTGCGGTGGTCGACAGCGTCATGGCGGCTCGAAAGATCTGCACGGATCCGGAAGGCACACCGGCGAAACGGTATCCGGACATCGGCCTCGGCGCCGCGACCTACGGCAGCGGGTGGAGCGCCGTCGTCGCAGGCCGCGGGCCCTACTGGTACACCGTCGAGTTCGGTGGAGAGCACCATCGGACCAGCGACGACCGATACCTCGTACCGTTGGTGAAAGCTGTTGCCGCCGCGGATCAAAAGTACTTCGGGTAGCAGCCTTCACGCCAACGCGTACCGCTGCCGCGGCCGGCCGGTGGCGCCGTACTGCAGCGCCATCGTCAGCGTGCCGTCCCGCACCAGGTCGGCGAGGTAGCGGCGCGCGGTCGCGGGTGAGATCCCCACCTGGCCTGCGATGTCGTCGGCCAGCAGCGGCCCCGACGCCGCCCGCAACGCCTCGACGATGCGCCGCTCGGTGACCGAGCCGCCGTCGTCGCGGCGCGGGGCCGGGCGGTCGCTGCGCAGCACCGACGCGGCAGCGTCGACCTGGTCCTGGGTGACCTCGGCACCGGTGAGAATCCGCCGGTACGCCGTATACGCGCCGAGGCGTCGCGCGAGCTCCGTCGCCGGGAAGGGCTTGATGAGGTACTGCAGGGCGCCCGCGGCGAAGCCCGCCCGGACGCTGGCCGCATCGTCCGCGGCACCGAGGATGAAGGCGTCGCACCGCATCTCACGCACCAGGTCGATGCCCGAGCCGTCCGGGAGGTAGACGTCGACCAGCGCCAGGTCGATCCGCTCGCGCTCCAGGATCGCGCGCGCCTCCGACAGCGTCCGCGCGGAGCCGACCGTGGCCAGCCCGACCATGGTGTCCACGATCGTGGCGTGCAACCCCGCCACCCGGAAGTCGTCGTCCACCACCAGGATCCGCAGGTCACGGGGCATCGTCGCGCACCCCCTGCGGCAGGGTCGCCATGACGGTGGTCGGCTCGTGCGCGCCGGGACCGCCCCGCCCGACGACGGTGACCTCTCCCCCGTGCCCGCGCGCCACCTGCCGCGCGATCGCGAGGCCCAGGCCGCGCCCGCCGGGCACCGTCGGATCGGTGCGGGTGCTGACGCCCTCGACGAAAGGATCCGCGACGGTGAATCCCGGCCCGCTGTCGGCGACGATGATCGCGAGGTCGTCGCCGTCGCGGAGCACGTCGATCTCCACCTCGCGGGGCTCGTCCCCGTCGGCCGCGGCGTCGATGGCGTTGTCGAGGAGATTGCCCACCAGCGTGGTGGTGTCGACGGGGTGGGTGAGCACGCCGACCAGTGCGGTATCGGCGCCGACGCGCAGCACGACGCCCCGCTCGCGGGCGCGCGCGGCCTTGGCCGAGACGAAGGCCTTCAGGTGCGGCTCGTCGAGGCGGTCCAGCCCGGAGACGGGGAGAACTCCGGCCCGACCGGAGACCTCGTCGAGGTAGGCGATGGCCTCATCGGTGCGGCCGTCGCGGAGCAGTCCGGCGACGACGTGCACCCGGTTCGCCGACTCGTGCCGCTGTGCGCGCAGCGCGGAGCTCATGGCCTGCACGGAGTCGAGCTCGCGGGTGAGGGCCTCGACGTCCGTGCGGTCGACGGCCGTGAGCACCGTGCCGAGGTCCGTCCCCCCGCGGTGCACCCGGCGCGCGGCGACGAGGACCACCCGCTCGTTCACCGCGGCCGCGACGGGCGTCTCGGTGGGCGACGCCACGACGGACGAGACCCGTTCCGACAGGCCCAGATCCGTCAGCGGTGTGCCCGCCTCGGCGGTCACACCGAGCAGTTCACGGGCACGGTCGTTGATGACGCGGACGATCCCCTTCGCGTCGATGGCGATGACGCCCTCCGATCCCGAGTACAGGACGGCGTTCTGCTCCCGGATCAGCTCCGCCATCTC
Organism: Tsukamurella sp. NPDC003166; assembly: GCF_040611135.1. NCBI lineage: Bacteria > Bacillati > Actinomycetota > Actinomycetes > Mycobacteriales > Tsukamurellaceae > Tsukamurella > Tsukamurella sp. NPDC003166. The sequence goes on along the minus strand of NZ_JBEXNL010000002.1, from coordinate 26,963 downwards.
CTCCGGCTCGAGCCCCAGGGTCAGGCGCCGCCACCGTCGGGCCAACAGGCCGGAGCCGACGATCCCGACGGCGAGTGCGAGAGCCGCGAGCCCCGCCAGCAGGAGCAGGGTGCGGCGCGCGGCCTCGGCGACCGTCTCGGTGGAGATGCCCACGCTGACCAGGCCCACCACCGTCCCGTCGGGACCGAGGACCGGGGCCTTGGCGCGGACCGAGTCGCCGAGGGTGCCGCGCTGCTGGGTGAGCTCGACATCACCGCCGAGCGCGGTCGACGGGTCGGTGCTCAGCGGCGCGCCCAGCTGGGACGGGTCGGGGTGGGCGATCCGGTATCCGGCGTCGTCGGCGATGACCACGAACAGCACCCCGGTGCGCTGGGTGATCGCGACGGCCTGGCGCTGCAGCGGCGCGGCGGCGAGTTCGTCCCGCGTGGCCGGACGGCCCGCGCGCCGGGCGGCGGACTGCGCCGCGGCGCCGGCCCGGACATCGGTGTCGGAGGCGACCGTCTCCGCGATCGCCTCCGCCCGGTGCCCGTACTCGGTGCGGGTGTCGGCGTCCACGCGGTGCACGACGATGCCGAACCCGGCCGCCAGGCTGACGATGATGATCACCACCTGGAGCAGGAGGATCTGCGTCCGCAGCCGGATCCTGGGCATCGCATCAGCCTAGTCATCCGGTCCGCGCTCAGAACGGGATCTGGCCGAGGAGCACACCGACCACGAGCATGACGATCGAGACGACGACCGCCCGCCACAGCACCTTTTTGTGGTGGTCGGCCAGGCCCACGCCCGCCAGCGCGACGAGGAGCAGGATGGCCGGGACCAGAGGGCTCTGCATGTGGAAGGGCTGACCGGTGATCGAGGCGCGGGCCATTTCGGCGGCGCTGATCCCGTAGTGGCCCGCCGTCTCCGAGAGCACCGGCAGGATGCCGAAGTAGAAGGCGTCGTTGGACATGAGGAAGGTGAACGGGATCGAGAGGATGCCGGTGATGACGGCGAGGTGCGGCCCCATCGACGCGGGGATGATGCCGGTGACCCAGGCCGCCACCGACTCGACCATGCCGGTGCCCTTGAAGACACCCGTCAGAACCGCTGCGGCGAAGACCATTCCGACCACCGAGACGATCGACTTCGAGTGCCGCGTGATGGCCTCCTGCTGCTCCGCCACCTTGGGGAAGTTCACGGCCAGCGCGATCGCGGCGGCGATCATGAACAGCACCGGGATCGGCAGCAGGTCCAGCGTGAGCACCGCGAGCAGCGCGATGGTGATCGCGGCGTTGAACCACAGGAGCTTCGGGTTGCCGTGCACGCCGAGGGCCGCGGTCAGCGCGCTGTCCTTGGTGCCCGACGCATCCTCGTCGGTCCCGCCGGTCCCCGCGTCGCCGCCGATGGTGCCGCCCCCGCCCCCGGCGCCCACGCCGGAGAGGACCCGATCGCGGATCACGATGCTGCCGATCCGCTTGCGCTCCATGAGCCCGAGGTGCCAGGCGAAGGCGAGCACGACGACCATCCCCGCGATGAGCGAGGGGATCATCGGCACGAACACCTCGGACGGCGAGATCTTCAGCGCGGCAGCGGCGCGGGCGGTGGGCCCGCCCCAGGGCAGGATGTTCATCGTGCCGTTGGCCAGGCCCGCCACCACCGTGAGCACGACGGGGCTGACGCCGAGCTTGAGGTACAGCGGCAGCAGCGCGGTGGTGGTGACGATGAAGGTCGTGGAGCCGTCACCGTCGAGCGAGACGACCGCGGCCAGAACGCCCGTGCCGAGAACGAGCTTGGCCGGATCCTCGCCGACGACGCGGACCACCGCGCGGATGACCGGGTCGAACAGGCCGACGTCGATCATCACCCCGAAGAAGATGATCGCGAAGAACAGCATCGCCGCGGTGGGGGCGAGATCCTTGATGCCGTCGGTGATCATCTTGCCGATGCCGGTACCCGCGCCGGCGAGCAGGCCGAAGACCACCGGGACGGCGATCAGCGCGACGATGGGCGTCGCGCGGCGGGTCATGATGACGACCATGAACGCCGCGACCATGGTCAGTCCCAGGACTGTCAACATGGGATTCTCCTCGTGGATGAGTGATCGGGGTAACACGAGAAGCATGGACGTGACGGGGTTCACAGCGCGCTCTTGTGCGTGTTAGTCGCACTTCTGCGCGTTTCGCGCGGTGGCCGCGCCGGTCAGCCGAAGGTGAACGAGTAGGCCGTCAGGCCGGGACTCAGGGCGACGGTGACGGTGCCCGCCCCCGAGGCCGGGCGGTCGACGACGGTGCGGATGTCCGGCGGACCGTCGACGGCGATCGTGCGGGCGGCCCCGCCCTCGGTGACGGTGAGGGTGCCGGTTCCGCCCACGTCGAGGTACACGCGCTGCGCGGTGTAGGCCAGGGTGAGGCTCGCCCCGCTCCCCGCGCGGATGTCCTCGGCGCCGACCGTCCACGTCCCGGCGAGCGCGAACATGTTGGGCTGCACCGCCTCCGGCCGATCGAACACGCGAGTGCCCGCATCGTAGCCACCGGTTCCGCCGTACCCCTGCTGCTTCTCGGCGCCGAGGTAGAGCTCGGGCGTACGGTCGGCGTTGCGCGGGGTCGTGTCCGGGACGTCGGTCGCGGTCGGCAGTACCGCGCCGGGGTGCGCCGCGAGCAGCAGGGACCGGATCGCCGTCTCGGTCCGGTCGTAGTGCCCCTCGCCGAGGGTGACCAGCCGGACGGATCCGGTCGCGTCGACGAGGTAACCGGCGGGCCAGGCGACGTTGCGGTAGGCCGCCCACGTCGCGGACCGGTTGTCGACGGCGACCGGAAAGGTCACGCCGAGCCTGCGAGCTCCGGCGGTGACGTTCCCGACGTCGTGCTCGAAGGCGTACTCAGGGGTGTGCACGCCGACGACCTCGAAGCCGAGCTCACGATAGTTCTTCCACCAGGCCTCGGCGTGCGGCAGTTCGCGCTGGCAGTTGATGCAGGAGTAGGCCCAGAAGTCGACGAGCACGACCTTGCCGCGCAACCCCTCCATCGTTCGGGGCGCACCGCCGATCCACGGGTCGATGCCCGCGAACTCCGGCGCCCGTCCGCAGTCGGCGAGCTGCGCGGTCCCCGTGAAGGCCGCCTGCTGACACTGCTGCAGGGACCCGGTGCCGGAGACCTGCGGCGCGATCGCCGCTGCCCCGAGCCGGTCGCCGACCGCCTGGGTGTAGTCGGGCACCCGGCGCTGGATGAGGTCGGTGACGTTCAGCGCCAGCGCGACGGCGAGCGCGATCACCAGCACGCCACCGACTGCGCGGATGGTCCGCTGGCGCCGCTGCAGCGCGCGGACCCGGTCGGCGAGGCGGTGCCCGGTGAGGGCGATGGCGAGCAGCGGGATCGCGGTGCCCACGGCGAAGGCCGCGGTGAGCACCAGTGTGCGGGGTCCGATGGTGTCCGTCGCCCCGGCCAGCGCGATCGCCGCGAGGACCGGGCCCGCGCACGGCACGTACACCGCGCCGAGCGCGACGCCCAGCACGAAGCCGCCCACGGCACCGTCGCCCTTGAGACCCGGGACGCGCTGCGGGAGGCGGGCGAAGGGCCGCTCGAGCAGACGCTCCAGCGGCGGGACCAGCATCGCCGCGCCGAGCAGGAGCAGCGCGCCGATGCCGACCCAGCGGATCAGCCCGGAGGGCAGGTGCAGGAGCGCGAGGACGACGGTGCCGAACAGCGTGAACAGCGAAAAGCTCAGGACCAGACCGGCGACGATGGCGATGGGCCTGGCTCGCGAGGTGGGGGCACCGTCGGGCCCTGTCCCGGCGCTGCCGAGCAGGACGACCGGGAGCACGGGGAGTACGCAGGGCGAGACTCCCGCGAGGACGCCGCCGACCAGACCGACCAGCGGCAGCGCGAGGTCGGTCACGTCACCAGGTGGTCCCGTTCATGCCCGGGATCACGCAGTGACCCCACTTGTCGACCCGGCCGATGATCATCGCGTCGTAGCCCGTACAGCTCGAGTTGACCGTCGCGCACGTGTGGATGTCGGTGATCACCTTGTTCTCACCGGGTTTGCCACACTGGGATCCGACCGGCGGCGGCGCGGGCGTAGGAACGGCCGACGCCGTCCCGCCGCTGCCGAACAGTGCCACCGCACACGCCGCGACCGCGACGATCCGTACTGATCGCTTCATTCGAGCACCTCCTGTGAGGCCCCCACGTCCAGTGCTGATCGTAACGCCGCGCACCGGGTGTAGGACACCCCATTTCACCCGATTTCCGCAGGTCACATCCTGTACGCGTACGCGGTGCGGAGCGCCGTGATAAGCGCCCCCGGCAGGAATCGAACCTGCGACCTAGAGATTAGAAGGCTCTTGCTCTATCCAACTGAGCTACGGAGGCTGGTGGTGCGGTGGTCATCCTATCGGCACCCGGGGTCGCTACGCCGACCTGTCCACACGGGCGATCCGATCGCGTTCCGTCCCTTACGCCGGTTCCACATGACACAGTGCTGAGGAGGTCGAAGCACAAGGGGGTTGTCATGGTCACAGAAGCACCGCTGATGTCCGGTCCGGTCACCGGGGGCGCCCACGGGTGGCCCTTCGGTGTCCCCATCGGCGATCCGGCCGATCACGGCTACCGCCAGGACGAGTACTTCGTCGAGGGGGTGGCCACCGCGTATCGCCCGGTGCCGGGCACCGAACTCGGCCCCGACGGGCAGTGGGAGACCGAGCCCGCGAGTGCCGCCACCTACCGGACCCGGATCGTCGTGCACCGTCCGGTCGATCCGGCGCGGTTCTCGGGCACGGCCTATGTCTTCTGGAACAACGTCAGCGCCGGGTTCGACATCTACGACGGTGCCGACGCCCCGGGCCTGATCGCGCGGGGCGATGTCTTCGTCGCGGTGACCTGCCAGCGCGCCGGCGTGCACGGGACCTCACAGAACCTGGGGTTGCGGACCTGGGATCCGGAGCGCTACGGGACCCTCTCCCTTGCCAGCGACGACTACTCGTTCGATGTCTTCGCGCAGGTGGGCGCCGCGATCCGGGGCAGCCGCTCCCCCGGCTCCGTCGACCCCCTCGACGGACTCGTTCCCCGCAGGGTGATCGCGGAGGGCGCCTCGCAGTCGGCGGGAAGGCTCGCAACCTTCATCAACGCCGTCGCGGCGCACACGCCGGTCTTCGACGGCTACCTCCTCACGGTGTACATGGGCTTCGGGCTCCCGCTCCAGGTCGGCGACGAGGTGATCGACCTCGCCGGCCCCGGGCGCAACCCCGGACCGGCGCTCGTCGCCCGCAACTACATCCGCGCGATCGAGCAGAAGGTGATGGTGGTCGAGTCCGAGTTGGAGGCGCGCGTCGCCGCACCCTTCCGGCAGAGCGACACCGACACCTACCGCTGCTGGGAGACGGCGGGCACCTGCCACGCCTCGGTGCAGGGGTCCGCTGCCCGCGGGCCGCGACTGGCGCGGGACTTCGCCCAGCTCACCGGGTTTCTGACCCAGGGGGCGGGTCGCGAGCTGCCGCCCGGGGTCACGGCGAATCAGGTACCGCTGGCGCCCGTGATCGACGCCGCGAAGGCCGCCCTGGTGCGCTGGATCGACGGCGCGGACGCGCCCGCCTCGTCGCCCAGGGTGGAAGTGTCCGACGGTGCGGTGGTCCGGGATGCGGACGGCATCGCCCGCGGCGGGATCCGGCTGCCGCAGGTCGCGGTCCCCGTCGCCGTCAACGGCTCGGCGCCGCTGGGCGACGATCTGATGGCCGAACTGCAGGGGTCGTGCGTTCCGTTCACCGCCGGGCAGCTCGCCCAGCGGTACGCGGACGGTGCCGACTACCTCCGCCGGTTCCGCGCGGCGGCCGACCGCGCCGTCGCGGAGGGCTTCCTCCCCGCCGCGGACGCCGACGCCCTGTCCGGGGAGGCGGCCGCCCGGGCCCAGAACCTGTTCGGGTAAGGCGAATCGCGCCCTCGGCGGGACCGCCCGTCAGGAGACCGGGATCGCGAGGTCGCCGGACACCGCGAACGGGGCTTTGCCGGGCTGCACCATGACGACCGGCCGGCCCGACTCCTCGATCAGCACCGCCACCATGCCGCCCTCGGCGAACTGCGCGACCAGCCCGCGGGGGCTGCGTCCCACGGCGATCGCGACGGCGTCGACACGATCCGCGAACCGGACCAGGGTCTTGCCCACCGCCGCGAGGTCGCCGACGCTGGTGAGCAGGAGCCCGCTCGCCTCGATCCCGAGGCCGTGCAGGTGCTCGACGTGATGCCGCACCGCAGCGTGGGCGTGCTCCGAGTCCTCAGGCGCGATGGCCATGCCCTCCACGACCACCGTCTCCTGGATGTGCACGATCTCGAGTGGGGCGTCGATCCGCAGCGCGAGGTCGGCTGCCGCGTCGACGTTGGCCTCGACGATCGCGTTGGAACTGACCGCCATCACCAGGGGGCGCCGGCCGGACGTGATCCGCTCGCCGATCCGCTTGATCGTCGGCGCCGAGACTGCGGCACCGTCCTTGATCTCCTCGGCTCCCGAGCTCTGCTCCGCTGCCGTCACCAGCTTGGCACCCGAGGCGAGCACCAGAATCGCGAGAGCAAAGGCCGCGGCGCCCAGGTAGAAGGGCCAGGACAGCCCGAAGTGGTTGGCGAGGATGCCCGCGACCAGCGGGGCCAGGCCGCCGCCGATGAACCGCAGGAAACCGTAGGCCGACGACGCGACCGAACGCTCGACGGGGGCGACCAACATGACCGCCTGGGTGGTGAGGGTGTTGTTGATGCCGATGAAGGCGCCACTGACGACCACCGCCGCCACCACGACGCCGGGCGTGTCGACGCCCGCGCCGATCACCGCCATGACGACGGTGAGCGCGGCGAGGTTGCCGTACAGCACGCGGACGGTGCCGAACCGCGACTGCAGGCGCGGCGCGAAGAACACGCTGAACGCGGCGACCAGGATGCCCCAGGCGAAGAAGACCAGGCCGAGCTGGTGCGCGTTGAGCTTCATCGGATACGGGGCGTAGCCGAGCATCGTGAAGAAGCCCCAGTTGTAGAGCAGTGCCATGATGCCCATGGTGAGCAGCCCGCGGTGACGGAGTGCACGGATGGGCTCACCGAACCGTTCCGGCTTGGCGGGCTTGGGCAGCGCGGGAACGAACAGCAGGGTCGCGACGAGCGCCACCAGCATCAGCGCCGCGACGCCGAAGAAGGGACCGCGCCAGCTGATCGCGCCGAGCTCACCGCCGAGCAGCGGGCCCACGGCGATGCCGAGGCCGAGCGCCGCCTCGTACAGGATGATCGCGCCGGCGAACCCACCGCTCGCGGAGGCGACGATCACCGCCAGGCTGGTCGCAATGAACAGGGCGTTGCCGAGGCCCCACCCGGCGCGGAAGCCGACGATGCCGTTGATCGAGTCCGTGGACCCCGCCAACGCCGCGAACGCCACGATGAGCGCGAGTCCGAGCAGCAGGGTCCGCTTCGAGCCGATCCGGCTGGACACCCAGCCCACGAACAGCATCGCCACCGCGGTCACGACGAGGTAGCTGGTGAACAGCATGGACACCTGGCTCGGCGACGCGTGCAACTGCTCCGCGAGCGCCGGCAGGATCGGATCGACCAACCCGATGCCCATGAACGAGATCACGCAGGCGAAGGCCACGGCCCACACCGCCCGCGGTTGCCTGAACGCTCCTGATCCGCCGCCGTGCGCCACGATGCACCTTTCTACGAAGTTCTAAGTAAATATATATTATATTCCCTCGCCGTGAAGATCAACCCTCGCTCGAGACTCGCCGGAACCATGTGCGTTATGCATCCTCACGCAATGCACCTAATTGCATATCGAAGAGTGCGGTAGTAGCGTCGCCGAGGTGGCCCTCGAACACGCATTGCTCGTCTCCCTGAGCGAACGATCGGGCACCGGGTACCAGCTCACCCGGCGCTTCGACCGCTCGATCGGGCACTGGTGGCGGGCCTCACACCAGCAGATCTACAAGACCCTGGCGCGGATGACGACGAGCGGCCTGGTCACCTACGTCGAACAGGCGCAGGACGGCAAGCCGGACAAGAAGGTCTACTCGATCACCGACACCGGGCGGAAGACGCTCTCGGAATGGATCCGCACCCCGGGGAAGGATTCGACGGACCAGCGCGAGCTGGCCGTGAAGATCCGCGGGGCGGCACCGTCGGACCTGCCCGACCTGATGGCCGAGGTCCGGCGCGTCCGCGACCGGCACGCCGAGCGGGCCGAACTCTTCCGCACCCTCGAAGGACGGGACTACCCGACTCCCTCCACCCTCACCGGCACCGACCTGCAGCAGTACCTCGTACTGCGCGGCGGCGTGCTGTCCGAACAGGGCACCGTCGACTGGCTCGACGAGGTGCTCGCAGCCCTGCCCAGCCCTTCCATCGCCTCAGCCGAATAAGGATCAACCCATGTCAGCCAAGTACCCCCACCTGTTCGAGCCCCTCGACCTGGGCCACACCACACTCAAGAACCGCGTGGTCATGGGCTCGATGCACACCGGGCTCGAGGACATGCCCTGGGACATCGGGAAACTCGCCGCCTACTTCGCGGCGCGCGCCAAGGGCGGCGTCGGCCTCATCATCACGGGCGGCTACTCCCCCAACATCACCGGCTGGCTACTGCCCGCCGGCGCGAAGATGTCCAGCCCGATCGATGCGATCCTGCACAAGCGGGTCACGGACGCGGTGCACAAGGAGGGCGGCAAGATCGCGATGCAGCTGCTGCACGCGGGCCGCTACTCCTACAACCCGCTCAGCGCCTCCGCCAGCGCGATCAAGGCGCCGATCAACCCGTTCAAGCCCCGCGCGATGTCCGGGTTCGAGGTCCGCAAGACCATCCGCGACTTCGGCAACGCGGCGCGGACCGCGCAGAAGGCCGGCTACGACGGCGTCGAGGTGATGGGCGGCGAGGGATATCTGATCAACCAGTTCCTCGCGGCGCACACGAACAAGCGCACCGACTCCTGGGGCGGCTCGGCCGAGAACCGGCAGCGGTTCCCCGTCGAGATCGTCAAGGAGATCCGGAAGCGGTGCGGTAAGGATTTCATCGTCGTCTTCCGGCTGTCGATGGCCGACTTCGTCCCGGACGGGCAGACGCGCGACGAGATCCTCACTCTCGCGCACAAGTTGGAGGACGCCGGCGTCGACATCCTCAACACCGACATCGGCTGGCACGAGGCCCGCGTGCCCACGATCGTGACCTCGGTTCCCCGGGCCGCGTTCGCCGCGTTCACCGCGGACGTGACCCGCGCCGTGAACATCCCGGTCTGCGCGGCCAACCGGATCAACATGCCCTCGACCGCCGAGGAACTCCTCGAGCGCGGCGACGCGCAGCTGGTCCAGGTCGCCCGCCCCCTGCTCGCCGACCCCGAGTGGGCGAACAAGGCGCGTGACGAGCGGGCCGACGAGATCAACACGTGCATCGGCTGCAACCAGGCCTGCCTGGACCACGCCTTCGTGCACAAGAAGGTCTCGTGCCTGGTGAATCCCCGCGCGGGGCGCGAGACGGATCTCGTTCTGGCGCCGACCCGTTCGGCCAAGCGCGTGGCGGTCGTGGGCGCGGGGCCGGCGGGGCTGTCGGCGGCCGTCAGCGCCGCGGAGCGCGGGCACAAGGTGGAGCTGTTCGAGGCCTCGGAGAAGATCGGCGGCCAGTTCGGTTACGCCGCGAAGATCCCGGGCAAGGAGGAGTTCACCGAGACCATCCGGTACTTCACGACGATGCTGGACCGGAACCAGGTGACGGTGCACCTGAACACGCGCGCCGACGTCGAGGCCCTGGCCGGCAAGTTCGACGAGGTGATCATCGCGACCGGCGTCGTGCCGCGCGTGCCGTCCTTCCCCGGCGTGGACCACCCGAAGGTGATCACCTACGCCGAGGCGATCAGTGGCGCCAAGGAGATCGGCGACACCGTGGCCATCATGGGCGCCGGCGGCATCGGCTTCGACGTGGCCGAGTTCGTCACCACCGACAAGTCCCCCACCCTGCACCTCGACGAGTGGAACGCCGAGTGGGGCGTCACCCGCCAGGGCGACGTGCCCGGCTTCATCACCAAGCCTGCCCCGGCACCGTCGACCCGGTCGAAGGTGTACATGCTGCAGCGCAAGAGCACCCCGCAGGGCATCGGCCTGGGCAAGACCACGGGCTGGGTGCACCGCGCGACCGTGAAGATGAAGGGCGTCGAGCAGCTGCGCGGCGTGAACTACGAGAAGGTCGACGACGCGGGCCTGCACATCACCTTCGGTGAGGAGCGCACGGACGCGCGCGTGCTCGACGTGGAGACCGTGATCCTGTGCACCGGCCAGGAATCGGTGCGCGACCTCGACACCGCGCTCGCGGAGCGCGGCGTGAAGACCCACGTCATCGGCGGCGCAGCGCTGGCCGCCGAGCTGGACGCCAAGCGGGCGATCCGGCAGGGCACCGAGCTCGCCGCGTCGCTGTAGCCCGGCCGACGAGCGATTCGACCGCGGTCAGCAGGCCGCACGGCCCGACAACCGGACGGGACGCACCGCGATCTTCACGCGGCGCGCCGCGTCCTGCGGGACGTGCGGCCCCTCGCCGTAGTGCTCCGACAAGCGCGAATGGAAGGAACCCGTGGGATCGGGCTCGATCCGCTCGACCACGCCGCGTACCTCGAGGTAGTACTGCGGGTCCGCCGGGTCGGCAAGGGCGATCGCGACCCGCGGCTCGTGCTGCAGACTCCGATACTTCTGCCGGGTATCGGTGTGGGAGAACCAGATCAGACCGTCCTCGAACAGGAACCACATCGGGTTGACCTGAGGTGCGCCGTCCGGGCGGACCGTCGCGAGGTCGACGATCAGCGGGCGTTCGAGGAGCGAGCGGGCGGAGTCCGGTATCGGTACGGTCACACCGCAGACTCTGCCTGATCCCTGGCCTCGGCACGGTCGGACGCGACGATCACCTCGTCGCGATCGCCTGCTCGGAGGCGGCCGATCACAGCATCGACACTGATCGGACCGGCTCCGGTGAAGCCGAAGAGCAGCAGTACCCAGCAGTACAGGACCGACAGTTCGCCGTCGTTCGCGAGCGGCGACAGGCCATCGCCGGCGTGGAACGCGAAGTAGGCGTACGCCATCGATCCGGACGTGATGATCGCTGCGGGGCGAGTACCGGCGCCGGCCGCGACGAGGAGACCGCCCACGAGCTGGATCACGGCGCCCCACCAGCTGGGCCAGGCGAAGACCTCCGGGCTGGACTGCCTCCCACCGAAGAGGCCCCAGAAGGCAGCGGCGCCGTGGAGCGCGAACAGCACGCCGATCACGATGCGGAGCACGGACAGGTACACGGGGGCCCAGCGGTTCATCATCGTCACCTCGAAGCGGATCAATATTGATGGTGAGGCTAACCTAAATCACTCGCGCCGGGTGCGCCATCCGAGTCGCGACCTTTGAGATGGAGCTCACGCCAGGGCACTGCCGCTCACCAGCCAGGACCGTCGTCGTCACAGCGCGATCTTCGCGATACGGCATTGCCGACGCCCTCCCGTACGATCTTCCCCATGCCTGTACCCGCACCCAACACGTCCGCCCGCGCCGTCGTCACCGGTGGCTCCTCCGGCATCGGTGTCGCCCTGGCCACGGAACTCGCTCGACGCGGCCACTCGGTGATCCTGGTGGCCCGCAGCACCGGTCCCATGGAGGAGTTGGCTGCGAAGTTGCGCGCCGAGTTCGGCGTCGAGGCCGAGGTCCGCGGCGTCGACCTGTCCGACCACGCCGCCCGCGACGTGCTCTGCAAGGAGCTCGCCTCCCGCGAGATCTCGATCCTGTGCAACAACGCCGGCACCGCGACCTTCGGGCGCGTCATCGACCTGGACTTCGACTACGAGCGCGCGCAGCTCGAGCTCAACGCCAACGCCGTGCACGACCTGACGCTCGCGGTGCTCCCGCAGATGGTCGAGCGCGGCAACGGCGGGATCATGATCACCGGCTCCGCGGCCGGCAACATGCCGATCCCGAACAACGCCACCTACGCCGCGTCGAAGGCCTTCGCCAACACCTTCTCCGAGTCGCTGCGCGGCGAGCTGAAGAACACCGGCGTGCACGTCACCCTGCTGGCCCCCGGCCCCGTGCGCACCGAACTCCCCGATCCCGAGGATCGCTCCACGGTGGAGAAGGTCGTTCCTGAGTTCCTCTGGGTCAACACCGAGTACACCGCGCGGGTCACCCTCGACGCGCTGGAGCGCAACAAGATGCGCGTGGTCCCAGGGCTGCTGTCCAAGGGCATGTCCATGGCCGGCCACTACACCCCGCGCGCGATCATGGCCCCGATCGTCGGCCAGATGTACAAGAAGCTCGCCGGCAACTGACCCCCTCCCGATTGAACACTGTTACCGACAGGAAAACCGCAGGTCGGACCGTGCCGTAACAGTGTTCAATCGGGGTTCAGCGGCGACGCTTCGTGCCGAAGATGCTGCGGGAGAGCTCGCGACCGGCACTGGACGCGGCGGAGCGGAGGAAGGACTTCACCGCTGGGTTGCTCATCACGTCCGAGACCCAGGAGGATTCCTCCTCCTGCTTCTTGGGCGCGGGCGGGGGCGGCGGGGCCTGCTCGGCGGGCGTGTTCTCCTGCTGCGCCTGCTGGGCATTGGCGGACAGCTTCTCGAACGCCGAGAGGTTGTCGACGGTCTGCGCGTACTTCGCCCACAGCGGCGATGCCTGCGCGGCCGAGCGGATCGCGTCGTCGCCGATCGCGGACATCAGCGAGCGCGGGGCCCGCAGACGGGTCCACGCCACCGGCGTCGGGGCGCCCTTGTCGGAGAGCACGGTGACGATCGCCTCGCCGATGCCGAGGCTGGTCAGAGCCTCGTCGAGCTTGTAGGCGGGCGAGGTCGGGTAGGTCTTGACCGTCTTGGACAGCGCGGCCTGATCCTCGGGAGTGAAGGCGCGCAGCGCGTGCTGGATACGGGCGCCGAGCTGGCTGAGCACCGGGTTCGGGATGTCGGTGGGCAGCTGCGAGCAGAAGAAGACGCCCACCCCCTTCGAGCGGATCAGCTTGACCGTCTGCTCAACCTGATCCTTGAACGCCTTCGACGCATCCGCGAACAGCAGGTGCGCCTCATCGAAGATGAACACGAGCTTCGGCTTGTCCAGGTCGCCGGCCTCGGGCAGGTACTCGAACAGGTCCGCGAGGACCCACATGAGGAAGGTCGAGAAGAGCGTGGGCCGCGCGGCCTGATCCCCCAGCTCGAACAGCGTGACCACGCCCTGACCACCCGCGGTGCGGATGAGATCGCCCATGTCGATCTCGGGCTCGCCGAAGAAGGTGTCGCCGCCCTCCGCCTCGAGGTTGACCAGGGCGCGCAGGATGACGCCCGCGGTCTGCTTGCTGACGCCACCGATGCCCTCGAGATCCGCCTTGCCCTCGGCCGAGGTGAGGTACGCGATGACCGAGCGCAGGTCCTTGAGGTCGAGTAGCTCGAGCTGGTTCTGGTCGGCCCAGTGGAAGATGAGGCCGAGCGTCGACTCCTGGGTGGCGTTGAGCCCCAGAACCTTCGACAGCAGGATGGGACCGAAGGAGGAGATGGTCGCGCGGATCGGAACGCCGACGCCGTTCGTGCCGAGGGAGACGAACTCCGTCGGCACGTTCGCCGGCTTCCAGTCGTCGCCGGTATCGACGGCGCGGGCCGCGGTCTTGTCGCTCGCCTCGCCGGGCTTGGACAGGCCCGCGAGGTCGCCCTTGATATCGGCGAGCACCACGGGCACGCCGTTGGCGGACAACTGCTCGACGATGAGCTGCAGCGTCTTCGTCTTACCGGTGCCGGTTGCGCCGGCGACGAGGCCGTGCCGGTTCATCATCGCCAGGGGGATCCGTACCTTCGCGGACGGGTCGACGGTGCCGTCCACCAGAACGGTGCCGAGCTCCAGCGCGGGGCCCGGGAAGTCGTAGCCGGCCGCGATGGTCTGCGCCGGGGAGTTCGCGTTGTCAGTCACGGGGGAAACACTAGCTTGGATACGCTGAACCGCGTGGACGACAAACTCGTATGGGTCGATTGTGAGATGACCGGCCTCGACCTGACCTCCGACCGCCTCATCGAGATCGCCGCGCTGGTGACCGACGGGGACCTGAACATCCTGGGTGAGGGCGTGGACCTGGTGATCCACGTGGACGACGACGCCCTGGCGGCGATGCCGCCCGTGGTGCAGGACATGCACGCCCGCTCCGGCCTGACCGACGAGGTCCGCAGGTCGACGGTGACCGTGCGGGAAGCCGAGGAGGCCGTGCTGGCGTACCTGCGCGAGCACATCGAGGCCGGCGCGGTGCCGCTCGCGGGCAACTCGATCGCCACCGACCGCAGGTTCATCGCTCAGGAGATGCCCGAGCTCGACGGGTTCCTGCACTACCGCATGGTGGACGTCAGCTCGATCAAGGAGCTCTGCCGGCGCTGGTACCCGCGGATCTACTTCGGCCAGCCCGACAAGGGCCTCGCGCACCGCGCGCTGGCCGACATCCGCGAGTCGATCCGGGAGCTCAAGTACTACCGCGGAACGGCCTTCGTTCCCGCGCCGGGACCGTCGACCGACGAGATCTCCGCGGTGGTCTCGGAGCTGGGCCCGGCTTGATCCTGCAGGTCAGGTAGCCCGCCTGAGCGGAAGCCATACCGATTAGCTTCCACCGGAGCCGTCGGGTAAAGTTCTTCGAGCCTGGCGATCCCAGGCACCTGGTGGGTGTAGTTCAGTTGGTAGAGCACCAGATTGTGATTCTGGCTGTCGCGGGTTCGAGTCCCGTCATCCACCCCAACCGGTGAAGGCCGGTTGATCAGCAGAAATGCCGATCAGCCGGCCTTCTCCGTCTCACGGCAGTCCCCGACGGGCAGTCGACGGCATTGGTCGACACGGTCGGCACGCTGTCGGGGGCGCTCTCGGTTTACCTGGGCGTCTTCGCCTGCGCCACACTTGCGATCGGCCTAGCGACTCTCATGTTCCACTCCGCCCACATCGAAGACCATGGCGTTCTTGTTGGCGCGTGCATCACAGCCGGGGCACTCGGCGTTCTCGTGGTCGGCACTCTCGCCGGAGGGATTGCGGCATCCGTCGTCACAATCGTCACCGCTGGCGATATCGCGTGGAACTACGCGCTGAATCTGACCATGCCACCGGCCATCGTCGTGATGGGCATGGTCATCGCCGCAGCCCTGCTCCGTCAACCAGCGCTCCGCTCGACTCTGGCGACTCGATGGCGACGCATGGTCGCTGACCTGAAGTGGATGCCCTGGTACCCGC
This sequence comes from Tsukamurella sp. NPDC003166, assembly GCF_040611135.1. Taxonomy (NCBI): domain Bacteria; kingdom Bacillati; phylum Actinomycetota; class Actinomycetes; order Mycobacteriales; family Tsukamurellaceae; genus Tsukamurella; species Tsukamurella sp. NPDC003166. Next base: position 11,763 of record NZ_JBEXNL010000002.1, on the reverse strand, counting down.
AGCACCGACGCGCGCAGCGGCCGCACCGCGCTGGGCAGGTCCCGGATCCCCACAACAGTCGGCATTCGGCGAGCCCAGTTCGCCGGTGCTACGCGTCGACGAGAGGGAACCACCCGGCCGTGGTGCGCACCATCTCGTCCAGTCCCGACGGGATCCGGTGTTGTTCGGCCGACTTCCCGGTATCGAACGCCGTCACGAGGTCACGCTCACGCCCGTCGCCGAGGAGCTGCACCCAGTCGGGGTTGAGAACGATGCCTCGCCCGACGGCCACCGTCGTGAGGCCGAGGTCCAGGGCGTCCCGGGCCCGGGCCGGGGTCAGCATCGCGCCGGCGGCCGCCACGGGGACCCGGCCCGCCACGCGGTCGACGATCTGCCGGGCGATCGGCGCACCGTCGGGGTCCGACATCGGGCGGCCGTCGACGGCGTCGTACAGGGAGGCGTGCAGGTAGTCGACTCCGCCGGATTCGAGCAGCAGATCGACGAATCCGAGCGACTCGGCGAAGGTCAGCCCGCCCTCCTCGGGCTCCTCCGGGGAGACGCGGTAGCCGAGGACGAACGGCCGGTCGGCATGCGCGTCGATGACGCGCCGCACCTCTCGGACGGTTTCGAGTCCGAACCGGCTGCGACCCTCGAGCGAACCTCCCCACGAATCGGTGCGGGTGTTGTACCGCGGCGAGAGGAACTGCTGCTGCAGGAAGCCATGGGCGCCGTGGATCTCCACGCCGTCGAAGCCCGCCTCGATCGCGCGACGGGTCGTCTCGCCGAAGGCGCGGATCGCGTCGTGGATCTCGGCGTCGGTGAGCGCACGAGTGATCGTTCCACCCGGCGCCTGGCTGCTGGGCGGCGCGACGAAGGAACTCGCGCTGACCACCGCACCGTCGGGCAGGCGGCTGGCGATCGCCTTGCTGCCGGCGTGGAAGATCTGCAGGACGGCGGCATTGCCGCCGCTCTTCGCGGCCTGCGCGAGCGCCGTCAGGCTGGGGATGAAGCGGTCGTCGTAGGCGGCGAACTCCTCGATGAAGCCGACGCCGTTGGGCTGGACGTGGGTGCAGCCCGTCAGGAGCAGGCCCGGCCCCTCGGCGCGGGAGCGGTAGAAGTCGAGCTCGCTATCGGAGACGGTGCCGTCGGCGTCGGCCGTGTACATCGTCATGGGGGCCATCATCACGCGGTTGCGCAGGCGCAGGCCGGCGATCTCGACGGGCTGCAGAAGGGGGTCGCTCACGGCGTTCATGAATCCTCATCCGTACGAAAAATATATTCTTCCGTACCTCAGCGCCCCGCGGCGCCCCGTTCATTCCACGCTATGGCGAGCGTCACTCGGCCGGGAAGACGATGACCACCTTCCCGCGGACCTCTCGGGTGCTCAACCGGGCCGCCGCGTCGGTGTGCCGGTCCAGCGGGTACACGCTGTCAATCACGGGGCGGACGCGACCGTCCGCGACCGCCGGCAGGACGTCGGCCGCGATCGCCGCGAACACCTCCGCCATCGTCTCGGGCCGGCTCGAGCCGAACGAGACGCCGCGGAGGGTGAGCCGACGGCGGCCCAGGTCCCACACGTCGACGGTGGCGTCGCCGGCGAGGCGGCCGATGTTGACGACGGTCCCCTCGTCCGCGGTCGCGGACAGGCCGGCGGCGAGCACCGGACCCGCGATGTGGTCGAGCACCAGGTCCACCCCGCGTCCGTCCGTCGCCTCACGAACCGCCGTGGCCAGCCCCTCCGCGCCGCCGACGATCACCACGTCGGCACCGACACCCGCGACGAGGTCGCGCTTGTCCTCACTGCGCGTCGTCCCGATCACCAGCGGCGCACCGAGCGCCTTCGCCACCTGGACGCCGGTCATGCCCATGGCCGACGATGCGCCGGTCACCAGAACCGATTGGCCCGGCACGAAGCCGCCGGCCAGCATGGCGCCGTAGTCGGTCACCAGGCCGACCGGCAACGCGACCGCCTCAGCCTCGGGCAGGTTCTCCGGCACGGCGATCAGGTGCCGGTGATCGACGGTGACGTACTCGGCGAACGAGCTCGGCGCGGTACCGGCGACGCGCGCGCCGATCGCGGGCGCGTTCACACCCGGGCCGTGGACCGCGACGGTTCCGGCGAACTCGAATCCGGCGATTCCCGGCTCCCCCGCGGCGGCGAGTTGATCCGCATCGCCGTTGTTCGTGGCCACCGCCGCCACCCGCACGAGTACCTCGCCCGGGCCGGGCTCCGGCGTGGGCGCCGTGGTGAGTTCCCACGACGATCCGTTGCCGTACTGGAGGGTCTGCATGGTCGAAGGCGTTGCGCTCACGCGCCCAACCGTACGCGCACACCGACTCTGCGCGGCAGCACTCACTTCGCCGCGAGCGCGACCGCCTCGTCGAACTCGGCGTCGACGGCACCGTCGGTCTTGAAGGTGGCGAGGCTGACGCCGATGGCGACCACGAGGTTCGCGAGGAAGCCCGGGACGATCTCGTAGAGATCGAAGGGCGGCCACTGGCCCCAGACGAAGGCGACGGCCGCGCCGACGATGAGACCCGACAGCGCGCCCGCGGCGGTGTGCCGGCGCCAGAAGAGCGCCAGGATCACGATCGGGCCGAACGAGGATCCGAAACCGGCCCAGGCGAAGCCGACGAGTTCGAGGATGCTGTCGGACGGGTCGATGGCCAGCAGCACCGCGATCACCGCCACGATGAGCACCCCGAGGCGGCCCAGCAGCACGTAGGCCTTGTCGGAGATCTGCGTGTCCCGGCCGGTCTTCTCGGCGAAGATCTTGAACAGGTCCTCCACCAGCGCCGACGAACACACGACGAGCTGCGAGGACACCGTCGACATGATCGCGGCGAGGACGGCGGCCAGCACCAGGCCCGCGACGAACGGGTGGAACATGATCTGGGCGAGCACCAGGAACACGGTCTCGGGGTCTTTCGGCGCCTTCTCCGGATGCAGGGCGAAGTACGCGATGCCGATGAAGGCGGTGGCGATCGCGCCGAGCGCGGTGGCGACCATCCAGCTGATGCCGAACCGGCGGGCCGTCGTAGCCTCCTGCGGCGTGCGCAGCGCCATGAACCGCACGATGATGTGCGGCTGGCCGAAGTAGCCGAGGCCCCACGCGGCGGCGGAGACGATGCCGAGGGCGGTGCCGCCGGCGAAGAGGCTGAAGAAGTCGGGGTTCACCGAGTCGACGGTGTCGACGGTGATCGACGGTCCGCCGACCTTGATGAGCGCGACGATCGGGACCGCGACGAGCGCGGCCAGCATGAGCAGCCCCTGCGCGACGTCGGTGAGCGTGGCACCCAGGAAGCCGCCGAACAGGGTGTAGATCATCGTGACCACGGCGACGATCAGCATGCCGTGCATGTACTGCACGCCGAAGGTGCTGTCGAAGAACTTGCCGGCCGCCACCATGCCGCTCGAGACGTAGAACGTGAAGAACACCAGGATGATCAGGCCGCACACGATGCGCAGGGCCCGGGACCGGTCGCGCAGCCGGTGCTCGAGGAAGCTCGGGATGGTGATCGAGTTGCCGGCGACCTCGGTGTACGAGCGCAGGCGGGGCGCGACGAATCTCCAGTTCAGCCAGGCGCCGATCGTCAGCCCGATCGCGATCCACGCCTCGACGAGCCCCTTGGCGTAGACGGCACCGGGCAGGCCCATCAGCAGCCAGCCCGACATGTCCGAGGCACCTGCGCTCAGCGCCGCGACCCACGGCTTGAGGCCGCGTCCGGCGAGCATGTACTCGTCGAGGTTGTCCTTGGTCCGCCGGTAGGCGCTCCACCCGATGTACAGCATCGCGGCGAAGTACAGCGTCACGGCGATCGTCTGATAGGTCTGGTCCGACACGGGTGTCCCCTCTTTTCCGAGAACCGGAACTGGCTGTTCGTGCATGGTTTTGCCGGTGACGAAAGCCCAGTTCGGCACACTGATCTCGTTCGAATCGGTGCACCGGGAATGGTAGGCTCGGCGACGATTTTCTGCGGCGCTTTGCCACGCGCGCCGATTCACGACTGGAGACCGAGACCCTAGGAGGGTTCGACCTTGGCCGACGGGACGCGCAACGGTGCGGCACTGCGACGCGGAACGATCGGGGTGGTCACCGTTCTGGTATCGGGAGCCCTACTGATCCCGGCTACGGCGACCGCGGCTCCCGCCCCGTCTCCGGCGGTTCCGTCCTCGCCCACGCCGAGCGCGCCCGCGAAGCCGACTGCGCCTGCGAAGCCGCGCACCTCTGCAACGCCGAAGCCCACGGCCCCCTCCGCACCGAGGACGAGCGCACCGTCGACCCCGAGCACCGCACCGACGCAGACCCCCGCCCCGAAGTCGGTGGCGCCGGGCGACCGCATCGACATCCTGCAGCGCTCGCTCGGTGGCGGCCGCTTCGAATCCCTGCAGTGCACCATGGGTTTCGCGGTCAACGCATCGAACGGCGAACGCCTCGGCGTCACCGCGGGGCACTGCGGCGCGCCGCAGCAGCCGGTCGGTGTGAAGAAGTGGATCGTCGGCGAGGTCGTCCAATCCCAGGCCCCCGAGGTCAAGGAGGACCCGAATCGCCCCGGGCACTACTCCCCCGTCGACCCGTTCGCCCCGGACTGGGGCACCTTCCGGCTCACCGACCCGCAGGTGAAGCTGCTGGCGGCCGCGCCCGGCATGGCGCCGCGCTCCGTCGGCACCGCCCGCGTGGGTGATCCGGTGTGCCAGCTCGGTTCCGTGAACGGCCGACGGTGCGGCAAGGTCACCAAGGTCATGAACGACTGGGTGGTCTCGGACATCGTCACGACGCAGGGCGACAGCGGCGGGCCGCTGGTGCGGACCTCCGACAACGCGGCGATCGGGATCATCACCGACGCCGTGACCCTGACCGACAGCGACTCCGGCCAGGTGACGCAGTACTACTCGCTGAACGCGGTGCTCCGCGCCGCGGGCGGCGCCCAGCTCGCGACGCGCTGACACGCCGATCCCCGCGCGGCGGCGCTCGGATGTCACTACACTGCCGCCATGGCGATCCTGGACGACCTCAAGACGCGGTTCCTGCGGCTCGGCAAGCACAAGGCGGTGTCCCGCATGGTGCGCGCCACCGTGCCGCTGGACAAGGCCGTGACCCGGATCAGCGGCGGCGCAGTGCATCTCATCCCCGAGGCGCTGCTCCCCCAGCTCACACTGACCACGGTGGGCAAGCGGAGCGGACTCGCCCGCACGGTGCCGCTGCTGTACGTGCGCGACGGCGAGGACTACGTGGTGATCGCGTCCAACTTCGGCCAGAAGCACCACCCGGCGTGGTCGTACAACCTCGAGGCGAACCCCGACGCGGAGGTCCTGCTGGGCACCCGCCGCACGCCGGTGCGGGCCCGGCGGGTCTCGGAGGCGGACCGGAAGCGGCTGTGGCCCAGTATCGTCGCGGTGTGGCCCGCGTACGACGACTACGTGAACTGGGCGGGTGGCCGCACGATCAAGCTGTTCCGGCTCACGCCTCGCTGAGGGCGCTCCTACCGGCGGTCAGGAAGGGCGTCACGATCTCGGGTTCGACAGTGCGCGCCGTGGCCGCCGCCCGGGAGGGGGTCACGTCCACGGCCCCGAACGCACCCGCGGCGGTGGCGACGGTGAGTGTCGCGACGCGAGCCCGGCGCTGGAAGAAGGTCTCGGTGGTGACGAAGCCGATCACCCCGTCGAACTCGAGCGCGGTCCGGGTGCGCGCCAGCGTGCCCGCCCCCACGATGACCAGGCGCTCGTCGGTGACGCTCCCCAGGTTCGCGTAACGCACGCGCGCGCAGAGCACCGCCAGCCCGAGAGTCAGGACGACACCCACCCCCGGCAGCGCGGCCCAGGCGCCCGGTGCCGCGACGGCGAGCGCGACGAACACGACCACCGGCGCGATCGACGCGAGGAGCGCCCGGGTGTACCTGCGGCGCAGGGCCATCGGACCGTGCGCGACGAGCGGCGTCTCGACCGCACCGGGCCGGCCCAGGATGGCGTCCGCGACGTGCACCGCCTCTGCGCGCGGCGCGGGCGGGAGCAGCGTCGGGTTGCGGTCAGTGCCCGTCGCGACGGCGCGCAGCTTCGCCCCGCCGGGGATCCGCATGAGCACCGGCTCGTGCAGCTGCACGCCGCGCACGCGCTTGCGCTCGATCGTGGCCGCCACGGTGGAGATGAGCCCCCGGGTCGTGTGCAGCGCACCGTCGGGGCGGCGGACCAGGCGGAAGCCCCAGAACGCGAGCACGTAGGCGACGACCGACACGAGGATCGACAGCACGACGATCAGCACGATCGCGCCCGGAATGATCACGGCCGCGCCGAGATCGAGGATCCGGGCGAACCAGGACTCCGCAAGCTGCGAGCCGCGCTCGCGCAGGCCCACCTCGTCGACGATGCGGAAGCCGATGCCCGCGCCGGCCGCCACCACGGCGAACCCGGTGAGCGAGAAGGGCGCGAAGCGGATCCAGCCCGGGCGCAGGCGCGCGAGCTCCTCCTCGGGCGGCTCAGGGGCCGCGACGGGCGCGCTGTCGCCGTCTGCGTGCGTGTCCGGGTTCGACGGTGCTGACGGCACCGCCGTGCGCCGCAGCAGGTCCCGACCCAGCTGCTCCGCGAGCGCGGTCGGGATCGGGTCGAGCACGAGCGCGGACTCCTTGCCGCCCACGCCCGTGCCGACGACCACCTTGCGCAGCGACAGGGCGCGCTCGATCGGGCCGGCGGTGACGTCGACGCTGCGGATCCGGTCGCGGCGCGCGGTGGCGGAGATCTTGCGCACCAGCCCGTGTCGTAGCTCGAGCTGGTCCTCGGTGACGCGCCATCGGGTGGTGAGCCACGGCAGGAGGCCGACGAGGAGACTGATGACGATGCCCGCGAGCACGAAGAAGACAGGGCCGGCGGCACGGCCGAGGAAGAAGACGCCGATCAGGGCGGGGATGAGCGACGGGATCGACTTGATCACCCGGGTCGCGATCCCCCACGGGGACAGCCGGTTCCACTCGGTCTCGTCAGGTCGCGTCATCAGCGTCCTCCGCCGCGCTGACGGTCAGACCCGCCGCGATGGACTGCGCGGTCTCGGTCGGCAACCCCGAGATCCGCACGGTGCCCGCCGACGATGCCGTGGTCACCGTCACCGTCGAGAGGCCGAAGGCGCGCTCCAGCGGGCCGGCGACGGTGTCGATCACCTGCACGCGCGAGACGGGGATGAGTACCCGCGTGCGGGTGAGCCAGCCCGCCTGCGAGTACACCGCGACCGGGTTGATCTCCCAGCGGTGGAACGCGTACCGGAACCGCGGCATGACGATCAGGTGCGCCGCCGCGCCGGCTGCCAGGACGAGGAAGGCGAGGACCGCGACGAACCACGGCACGGCCGGGATGACGGCGAGAACCACTGTGACCACGGGGATCACGACGACCCAGCGGATCGCGCCGCGTACCGTCCACCACGTCTTCGCGCGGGGCGAGACCTGATGGGCCGGTGGTCTGAGCGCCTCAGCGGCGCCCGTGGCACCGCCTGTGCTGGTGGCACCGGCGGTGCCGGTGATACCCGCGGCTCCGGGGTCGGCGGGGGTTCCGGGGACAGTCATGTGCTCAGCTAAGCAGAGGGCCCGGCGCGGTGCCAGCGCCCGCGCGGTGGGCCGGCGCGCAAGGTCGGGCGACGAGCGCAGAAACACCACCTGAACAGCCGATTTCATATTTCCCGTTCCGTCTTGCTAGAGTACTTCAGCACGCAGCGAGCGAGAGCGCGAGGCGAGCAAGTACGCGCCATTAGCTCAATTGGCAGAGCAGCTGACTCTTAATCAGCGGGTTCGGGGTTCGAGTCCCTGATGGCGCACAATCGATGCAGGTAGAGACCCCGGAGTGAATCACTCCGGGGTCTCTGTCGTACCCAGCCCACCTGAAACCCACCGGAAACGATCCGGGCGTGGAGTTGCACGAATCGTTGCGTCGATCCCTGCCGTCGGCTCCACTGACACTGGCGCCGACTTGGCGCGGCACGCTGATGTTCTCAGCTGCGTGGCCCGACGGCGAGCACGTCGCGGTCGAGATGAAGGCCGGGTTCGAAATGTGGCGCGGCGCCGAACAGCCGAAGGACTGGGCTGCCTATCGCCAAGCGACTACGACGTCGCGGCCTGCACGGTTCCGAGCCCCGCGGATACTAAGCGCCAGCACGGCGCCCAGGACTGCGACGCGGAGGCACCTGACGCTCCCCACGGTGACGAGCCAGCACAGGGACCTTGAATGCAAATACCTGCCCATCTCGATCTCGCTCCTCGCGTTCACCGTCTCGATGCTCAACTACCGCACCGCCCGCCAGAACATGTCCACGAAGGCCCTCGACGACATGTTCAAAGAGCACCGTGGTGACGCCCTCGGGTCCGCACGACGATTCGTGGACGCCGAGGTGAATGCCGACGCCTCCCCTCCTTGGCGCAGATTCGCCGGCTTCCTCGACCGTGAGCAGGAAGTCCGTGGTCGCCTCCGGACATATCCCTGCAGGGCACCTGGCATGAGCGGCGCGCACGGCGAACCCCACGTGCCGTTGCAACCAAGCATCGAGCCCGAAGCGCCGAACTCGAATGACAACCCGTTTCGGGCGACGAGGCGAACGAAGGAGCATAAGATCTCGCGCGTAGCGGACATTTGGGGAGGATTCATGACCATGCCTGATCGGCTTCGAGCGCCAGCGCGGTGCGCAGGTGCTGCTGTCGAGCCTCCAGACGCTGACGGGCCGGAGGGCGGCGCGTGAGCCACTTCGACGACGAACGTCCAGAGCACGAGCGATCACGGGTGGACACCGGTGGCTGCACCTGGCACGAGTCTCGACCATACGTCAATGAGCGCACGAAGCTCGAGAGTGAGCGGAACCCGGCTACGCCTGACGACGAAGACCCCTGGGACTTCACGGTTCTGGACTATCTCACTGAACTAATCGAGCTGATACAAGGGAACGGTGTAGCGCCTGGTTCGTACTTTGCACCCATGGGCGAGCGCGAAGCTGTGGCCATGAACCCGAAGCCTTGGATGGGCGAGTTCAAGGTCACAGGAATCGCCCGCAAGCAGGAGGGCGGGAAGCGCAAGTACCGGCTGTACTTCGCAGAACCCGACATGGACACCAAGGCTGTGCTAGGAGCGCACCTCTCGCACAAGAAGGCGAATCACCTCAAGGGGACCGTGGCGGGCACCAAGGTCCCCCTAACCTCGGCTGGCCAGACCAGCGAGGTAGTCGCCGCCATGGGGATCGTGAAGCGATGGTGCAAACAGTCGAATGTGGGATTCCGCACGCATCCGTGACGGACTGTTGCGGGATGTGCAACACTGTTGCCATCGAGCCGACGCCGGGGCGGCTCTCGCGCCACGCACGAAGGAGGGCAATTATGGTGACGTCTATCAAGCGAACCGCAGCTCGCCGGTCCGCTCGCGAGGAGTTCGCGTTCAAGCGGGAAATGACCCAGGCGCGGATCGATGCTGGCCTGAACCAATCGCAGCTGGCCGATCGCCTTGGCGTCCATCGGAGCACCATTTCTCGGATTGAACGCCTCGATAGCGACCCTCGTCTCTCCGACATCCGCACCTACCTTGCGCACTGCAGCGCGGCACTGTCGATCTCCGTCGTTACAACCTGCGATCTGATGCAAGCCGACGTATCGCACGGTCATGAGGCCGCTATAAATAACGTCCGACGGGCGCGGATCCCTATGCGCGCAGGCAAACTCCACAACGACGGCGAAGAAGACTTCGTCGAGACCGGAAAGACCTCGCCTAACTGGCATTATGCCACCGCGCGGCAGCGATAACAATGAGTGACGCCCTGGATCTCGCGGACCACGTCGACGACATTCAAACGCGCTGGCACGAGCGTTCCTTCGCACGCCGCTGGAAGGAAGCTGGCGCGCCTCCCTGGGATTCCCAGGGCGCATACCTCCCGTGGCCTGACGATGATAATGAAACCGCAACGGAGGGCGGGATCCAGGTTCGCCACCAAGGAAGCGAAACAGCCACCTCCGGGGTTTCGATCCGATCTGCACTCCGATACAGCGACTCGCGTTTTCGTGCCCGCCTCGATTTCGAAGTGTTGTTTACCTTCACTGAAGAGATCGCCGATGCCACCGTCTCGGACGCTGAACCGCATTTCCTCGAAACCGACGGAATACCGACCTCCTTAGGCTTCTTACTTGCCGCGCTAGCAGACGGAGCGAGGAGCTTCGGGATTCCCGCGCCGACGCTTACTCCGGCCGACCGCCGATACTTCATCGAGGAGGCGGTTGCTGCCGCGTCCAGTGATACAGGCGACACAGACGATTAACAAACATGTAGCTCCAGGTCAGGGACATTTTCTGTCGACCCTGGCATGTTGAACGTCCGGTATGACCAGAACGAAGCCGATGTGGCATCCGTGGCGTGAGGCGCGCGCCCGCGGGCACCTGCGGATCAGCTTCACCGCGCCCACCACGGTGCGTGGCAGACACGGACGCGGCGGTCGGATCGAGCTGCATCCGACGATGACGCACACCGAGCGCCGGTCGACGATCGCGCACGAGCTCTTCCACGATGAGCTCCGCCTGTACCCGCGCTACGTCGTGTTCGCCGCGAAGGAGGGGCGCACCGGCGAGATGATCGCGGCAGAACCTCGCACGCCGCAACACTTTCCGACATCACCACCAGTCGCCGATAGGACGGAACGCGGTCAGCGGATTCGGGGTTCGAGTCCATGATGACGCACAATTGATCGAGGTCAGACCGGATTCCTTACCCGGCTTTTCTCGTTTCTGGGGGGTCGACGGGTCGAATACGGGGCATATACCGCGCCAGTGCCTCTCAGTTGTCAGGGGCGGCTTGACGCAGTGCTGGCGCGTCGTCTCCGGCTGGCGTAGCCGAGCTGCCGCTGCGCCGCCTCGCACCCTTCGCCTCGAAGACCTCTTCCGCATCGTCGTCGGCACGATCCAGTCCATGTCGCCTGCCTGTGCTTTACCGGCTCTTCGAAGTTGAGCGGGCAACTCCATTAGCAGTGGAATTGCTGGATGCTGGCCCGCTGGGCGCGGGTGCAGTGGAATCGTATCCTTCGGCGTGAATTCTCGGTGTTCCGGAATCCGCAGGCGACGCGTTTGACCTGCTTGACCAGGCGGTTCATCCCTTCGGTACGCGCGTTGGTGATGCCGGTGTCGATGAACGCCAAGATGGCCGGCCACCACGCCTCGATCGTCGTTGCGAGGCGGGTGAGCTCAGGCAGGTCGGCGTCGGCGCACCAGGTGTAGAACGCGTAGAGCCGGGTCCGGACCTCGTGCGTGTCGGCGCCGTCGCGGGCGGCGGCGAGCAGGTGCCGCAACTGCTCCTTCGCGATGTTGGCAGTGAGGATCTGGTCGGTGGTGTCATGCTCGATCAGATCGTTCCACATCCGCGCGAAGGGACCTGTCCGACAAGCGTTCCCGGCCGGTCAGTAGTCTGCGGCGGTTCGCCCATTCCGGATCCTGCTTGCGGCCGCGGCGGCCTCGGGCATCGAAGGTCACTCGCCGCCGCACCGCGGTGACCGCGTCACCTGCGAGCTTGACCAGATGGAAGTGATCGACCACGAACCTGCGCGTTCGGCAGTACCGCGGTGGCCGCCGCTGCGTAAGCCGCGGCCGGGTCGATCGCGACGTGCGTGATCGACTCCCGGAACGCCTCGCTCTGCGTTGTCAGCCACCCGGTCACCGCAGCGGTGGTGCGGCCCTCGACCTGCCCTAACCTCGGCCTTTCACCGGCGAGTTGATCAAGGCTGCGTGTTGGCATGAAGAAAGGTGCTCTGAGCTGGAAGAATAGGGGTTACCACACACCTTATT